>JADLHG010000005.1 GCA_020848905.1 Deltaproteobacteria bacterium | reverse complement strand
GCGGCGCGGCGGGTCAAGGCCCCCGAGCGCAGCGTCCGTAGGCAGCAGCGCCCGCCAGGGCGCTGTCGCCGGAGGTCCGCAGCCCCGCACGTCGCGCCTCTCGCAGGTCCCCCTGCCTCCTCTCCCCGCGGCCTCCTCGGCACCCTCGATCCCACCTCCCACGGCGCGCGACGACTGCGGGGCGGTGCGCGAGGGGGCGCTTGCCCGTCGCGCCGCCCCCTCCATACCCCCATCTCCGAGAACTCGACCGCCTTGCTACGGACACCCCCTGGCCTTCCACGGGCCCCGCTCTCGTGGTAGATCGCGGGCCAGTCCACGCGAGGAGCAGACCATGAACGCAGCCGAAAAGGCGACCTGCGAACGGATCGAGCAGGCGCTGGCGGGGAACAAGGCCTTCCGCAAGGTGGAAGACCGGATGTACGTGGTGAAGCAGGGTTCGAGCTACGTGATGATCAACGTGGTGCCCTGGGGAGAGCAGCGCGCGATCGTGCGCTGCGTGGCGCAGCTCGTGAAGGGCGTGCGCATGGAGGCGGGTCTGGCGCTTCAGCTCCTCTCGCTGAACGCCGTGCTGCGCTTCGGAGCCTTCGCCTTCGTGCGCGAGGGGAGTCTCGTGCTCTTTCTGCACTCCATCCTGGGCGGGACCTCGATGGACGCGGACGAGCTCCTCGCCACCATTCGCGACGTGGCGCTCATCGCCGACGACTGGGACGACAAGATCATCGAGCGCTTCGGCGGCCAGCGGATGCAGGACCTCCTCGAGGAGACGGCCCTCGCCAAGGTGCTCGGCACCGAGCCCGACGCCTTCAGTTGGGACCACCCGGTAGGGGGCTGAGCGCGGTCAGGGCCCTCAGGGCTTGTCGCCGGCCTTGCCGCGCGGCGCGATCTGCTCCGTGAAGAGCCCGGTGATCTGCAGCGCCTGATCCAGGTTCGTGCGCTTGCGAAAGCCGTGGCCCTCGTCGGCGCCCACCACGTACCAGACCGCGCGCCCGTTCTTGCGTACGGCGCGCACCAGCTGGTCCGACTCGCTCTTCGGCACGCGCGGGTCGTTGGCGCCCTGGAAGACGAGCAGCGGCGAGACGATCTTCTCCGTGTGTGAGAGCGGCGAGATCTCCTGCAGGAACTTGCGCATCGAGGGGGCGCTCTCGTCGCCGTACTCGGCGCGGCGCAGGTCGCGGCGGTACTTCTGCGTGCTCTCGAGGAAGGTGACGAAGTTCGAGATCCCCACCCAGTCGATGCCGGCGGCGATGCGCTGCCCGTAGCGCACGAGGCTGGCGAGGACCATGTAGCCCCCGTACGAGCCGCCGTGCACCATCACGCGCCTCGCGTCGAGCTCCTTCTGCTTGCCGATCCAGTCGAGCAGCGCGCCGATGTCTCGCACCGAGTCCTCGCGCTTGCGGCCGTTGTCGAGCAGGAGATACGACCGGCCGTAGCCGTCGCTGCCGCGCACGTTCGGGGCGATGACCGCGACGCCCAGCTCCATGGCCCAGTACTGCAGGAGCGGGAGGAAGTTCGGGCGGAACTGCGCCTCGGGGCCACCGTGGATGTGGATGACCACGGGGTGCGGCCCGTCACCGGGGGGGCGGTAGTAGAAGGCGGGGATCTTGCGCGGCTTGCCCTCCACCGCGTCGAAGGTCGGGTAGCGCACGAGGGTCGGGGTTACGAGGAAGTCGCGGTTCAGGCCCCCCACCTCGCTGTGGGTCCATTGCGTGAGCTTGCGCCGCTTGAGGTCGTAGCTGAAGACGTCCGAGGGGGCCGTGGGCTGCTCGAGGCTGAAACCGAGGAGCCCGGGCTGGCGGCGAGAGAAGTGGAGCCGCGAGAGGATGCCGTCGGGGAGCTTGACCGGCGTGAACTTCTGCGAGCGCGTGTTCATCAGGTGCAGCCGCGAGTAGCCGTCCTCGTTGAGGACCACGGCCAGGGTCTTGCCGTCGGGGGAGATCTCGAGCTCCTCCACGTTCCAGGGCTGCTTCGCGCTGAGCGGGGTGAGCTTTCCGCTCGCGAGCTCGAGATAGTAGAGCTGCGTGTACTCGCCGTCGCGATCGCTCGTGACGTAGAGCCCCTTGCCGTCGGGGGCGAAGAGCGCGGAGCGGTAGGCGACCGGGCGCGGCCCCTTCGGGGTGAGGGCGCGCAGCTTGCGCGTGCGGAGGTCGAGCAGGTGCAGGTACGTCTCGTTGAGGGAGACGAACTCGACGAGCAGGAGGCTCTGCTCGTCGGGGGAAAAGGCGGCGGTCGACCACATCCCCTTGGGTTCGAGCACGCGCTTGGCGGCGGCGACCTCGCCCGGTTTGGCCACGTAGATGTCGAAGTCGCGCCCGTTGCGCGCGTTGCTGTTGTAGGCCAGCGCGCCCTTCAGCGACCACTCGAAGCCCGTGGTGCGCGCGGTGGCCGCGGTGAGGCGGGAGATCTTTCCCTCGAGGAGGTCTACGCGGTGGAGCTGCAGGTTCTCGTTGCCCCCCTGGTCCATGAGCAGCAGGAGCGCTCCGTCGAAGGAGCCGCGCACGTAGGTCGCGCGGTCCACGGGCTCGGGGAAGAAGGTGAGCTGCTGGCGGTCGGCGCCGGGGGAGGCCACGCGGTGCACCTGGGTCGTGTTGCCGAAGCGGGTGGCGACGAGGAGCCCGGTCCCCTTCTCGTCCCAGTCGAGGAAGTAGGCCCCGCGCACGTTCAGATAGGGGTTCATCTGCTCGCGCATGCGGGCCGGCACGGCGGGCACCCCGTCGAGGATGAGCCCCTCCTTGGGGGGCGGCGGGGGCCCGGGCACGATCCGCGGGGGGGGCGGAGGTGGCGGAGGGGGGGGCAGCGTCCGGCACGCGGAGAGGCCGGCAACACAGAAGAGGAGCGTCTTCAAGGACCTGGACATGGTCCCGATGATTAGCTCAGGTTGCGGGAGAGGTCACGAAGGAACGCCGCGCGCGAGGGGATCCGCGCGCGCTACGCGACGGTCTAGCTGTTCCGGACGGCCACCGTGCGCAGCGTTTCACGCACGATCCAGCGGCCTTGCATGCCTCGTGGCAGGTACATGGCGTCCCCGGGCCCGAGCCGGAGGAACCGGCCGTCGGCCAAGTCCACCGTGGCCGAGCCGGAAAGGACGCAGGCGCTCTGCTCCACCTCGACCCGGAGTTCGAACTCTCCGGCCGGGTACTCGAGCAGGTCGAGCGACGAGAGGGCCGTTCGGTGCAGGGTCCAGGCCGTCAGCTGCCCCTCCCCGAGAACGCGGCAAGTCGAGGAGAAGTAAGACATTTCGGCCAGCCTTTGCGCGATCGGCATGCCCTGCCCTCGTTCCGTCAGAAGCCGAGCATTCTGATCAAGCTCGACCCCCGCGTCAAGCGGTGGAAGCCATTCAGATCCGGAATAGGCGATTTTTTCCATCATGGCCGCGTGTTGTGCCGGGCGCAAAAAAAAAGATCCGCCCGTCCCTTCAACCCGTTGAGGGAGGTTTCCCACCGACCACCGACCGACGCCGTTTCATCCTTATACGAAGGGCGCGGCGCCCCATCCCGAGAAAGTGCGGGGCACGCTTCTTCGTCGCGCTTGACAAGCGCGTGGAGGCGCACTAGGCACTCCCTTTGCCGCGGTGGTTCTGGGAAGCCGGTGAGAATCCGGCGCGGGCCCGCCACTGTGAGCGGTCAGGCCTCCTCGAGGTGCCACTGGGCGCGCACGACAGCGCCCGGGAAGGCGAGGAGGATCGGCGCTTCGCCTGCAAGGCGGGGCGTCGGGGCCGCGAGCCAGGAGACCTACCCTGCGGCGATCGAGGGCGAGGATAGCGTTCGCGCGGCGCCCTCTTGGCACCGTGTCCCCGGGGAGCGGGACGCGGGCGCGCCGGGACCGTCTCGATCCCGTCCGTCTGCGTTTCCTCGGCCACGGCCTGACCGCCCGCGTGGTACGGGCGAGGAGAAACGCATGCGTCGTCATTTCATGGGAGTCCTGGCCGCGAGCGCGCTCGTCGGGTGCAGCAGCACCTCGAGCACGGCACCCGATGCGGCCGTGGTGCACGACACGGGCGCGGTAGCCGACGCGGGCGCGGCCGCGGACCGCGGTGCAGGGGACGCGAGGTCGGCCGACACGGGGAGCAAGCCCGACGGCTCGGCGGATCCGTGCGCGTTGAGCCCCCTGCGGCTCGCGGCGGAGTACTGCACGAAGAGTCGCACGACCGTCGCCCAGGTGGAGGGGGTCGGTCTGGCCGGTCAGGTCCTCTACACCTTCGGACCGAAGTCGCTCGGCAAGGACGAGTTCGAGGTCCGCGCCGCGACGCTCGACGGGAGCCTCAAGCCCGGCACGCCGAGCGTGGTCTTCTCCTTCACGCCGACCGGGACCGCGAAGCGCTTCGCGAGCTGGTTCGTCCCCGTCTCGACGAGCGGGGTCGTGGCGGTGGGCTACACCGAGGAGAAGACCTTCGCCGGCGCGCTTTACCTCGGCAAGGCGGGTCAGACCCCGACGGTGGTGGACAAGGCCAACGGGAACTTCGACGCGGTGTGGCTCGACGCCGACACGCTGCTCGTGGCGGGCCTCGGCGTGGCGGGGGTGGGCACCGGCAACGCGGTCTACGCCGTGCCGGCGCAGGGGGGAAAGACGCCGCAGCTTCTGGTCAAGGACCTGGGCAGCGTCAGCGGGTACCTGGCCTCCGGCAAGGATGTGGTCGTGGTCAGCGCCTTCGACCTGACCTCGCACAAGTACGCCTTTCGCGGGTTCAGCACGGCCGAGCTGAAGGCCGCGGCTGCGGCGGGCAAGTCGCTCTCCTTCTCGGCCGACGCGGACTCCGTCTATCTGGGGAACGCCTCCGATGTGACGATGGTGGGGGACCGCCTGCTCGTGGTGGAGGTGGACCAGAACTTCAAGTTCAGCGGGGTCAAGGGCGTGACGGTCCAGGTGAGCGGCGACAAGGTCTCGGGGGGCGCGGGGCTCATTCCGGTGATCGACGTGGGCGGAGGCGTGGAGGTGACTCGCATCGTGGGAGATGGTTCGCGTTTCGCGGTCCTCATGGGAGACGTGCAGAAGCCCGAGCTTGCGATCATCGAGAAGAAGTAGGTGCCCCGGGGGTGGATCGCTCGCGCCGCGGCGGCGGTGCTCCTCTGCGTGCCGTGTGCGGCGCGCGGGGAGCCCGCGGCGTACGAGACGCGGGTGAACGGCCCCCGGGTGCGACGGAGCGTTCCGGCCGACGACCTCTCGGGCTTCTCCACCGTGCTCGAGCTGCGCGACCCGCTACCGGGGCGCGACCTCGGTGATCTCCTCGAGGAGGTTCCGGGGCTGCGCGTGCGTGACCAGGGCCCCGGCGGGCGGAGACTGCTCTCGCTGCGCGGAGCGGAGCCGCACCAGGTGGCGGTCTACCTGGACGGGGTGCGGCTGAACGCCGCGGGGATGGGCGGCGTGGACCTCTCGCTCTTCGACCCCGCGCACCTCGAGCGCGCCGAGGTCCGTCGCTCGGCGGGGTCCGCGCGCTTCGGCAGCGACGCGCTCGGCGGGGCGCTCTTGCTCTCGACCCCGCAGCTCCGTCGTCGAGGGCGCACCAGCCTGGCGGCCGGGTACGGCTCCTATCGCTCGGTGCAGCTTCGAGGCTCGCACGGCGGAGCGCGTGGGGAGCTCCGCTACCTCGTGAGCGGGAGTTACCGCGACCTCGACGGGACCTTCCCCTTTCGCGACGACAACGGTGTGGCGCGCGTGCGGGAGAACAACGACGGGCGCCAGGGGGAGGTGCTCGCGAAGGTGGATCATCCGCTCGGCGACAGGTGGATGCTCGGCGTGCTCGACACCTTCTCGGTGAGCGCGCGCGGGGCGCCCGGGATGAGCCAGCGGCCGAGTCCGACGGCGCGGCAGTTCGAGCTCCGGAACCTGTCGCTCGTGCGCGGGGCGCGTCACGGCGTCTTTCTGCCCGGGGGGGTGCTCTCGCTCTCGGCGCACCACCGCTACGGGCGCTTCGCCTTCGACGAGACCTCGGCGCCGCCGGTGGTGGCGCAGGCCGATAGCCACGCGGTGGGGGCGGGCCTCGAGCTCGCCGTGCCGCTGCCGGGAGTGGGTCGCGTCGAGGGCGGGCTCGAGCTACGCGGAGACCTCTACCGCGACACGCAGACGGTCGCGAGCTCCGAGCGGCTCTCCTTCGACGCCCGGGTGGGCAGCCAGCTCGAGCTCTGGGGCCGGCGCGTGGTCTTCGCGCCGATGGCGCGCGTGGCCGCGGCGAGCGCCTTCGAGACCGTGGTGGTGCCGCGGCTCGGAGTGGCGCTGCGGCCCTTTCGCAGCTCCGCGCACCGGTGGCTCGCCGGGGTCGAGTTTCTCGGCAACCTCGGGCGGAGCTTCCGGCACCCGACCTTCCAGGAGATGTTCATCCGGGTGGACGGCTTTGGCGGAAACCCGGAGCTGCGTCCCGAGGACGCGCTGGGCGGCGATCTGGGCCTCAGGTGGCGTGGACCGTGGCTCGCGTTCGAGGCGGCGTACTTCCGCCGCTACCTGAAGAACGTGATCCTCTTCGCGCCGGTGAGCAGCTTCCTCGTGCGGCCGGACAACTACGGAGGGGTCACCTCGCAGGGGCTGGAGAGCGCGGTGGAGCTCGCGCCCGGCGCGGGGCTCGCGCTGCGGACGGCGTACACGTTCTGCCGGAGCCGGTTCGGCACCCCGGAGATGTCGCTTCCCGGGCAGCCCGAACACCGCTGGGTCGCGCGCCTGAGCTTCAGCGGGGCGCGGCTGCGACGGTGGCTCCACGCGCGGGGTCGGGCGCGGCACCTCGAGGGGCTGAAGCTCTGGGGGGGAGCCACCGTGGAGAGCGGGATGGTGCTCGCCCGCTTCGATAGCCAGCCCGAGGAGGGGCGTGTCATCCTCTCGGCCGGAGGGGCCTATACCTACCGCTTCCTGACCTTCGCGGCGGAGGGGCAGAACCTCCTCGACAAGCGGGACGCGGTGGATGCCGTCGGCTTTCCGCTGGCCCCGGCGCGCCTGTTCGTTTCATTGGCGGCAAGCTTCTAGTTCGAACGTTCTAGAACGAGGTGTCTCATGCGGTGTTGGCTCTGGATGGCGTTCTCGGTGGGTCTGGCGGCGTGCACCAAGGGTCCGAGCCCGCGCCCCGACGGCGGCGGCCCCGGGACCTTCGCGGCCCCCCAGGCCATCGCCGTCTCCGATCGCTTCGTCCTGGTGGGGAACACGGCCTTCCACTACGAGGGGACGCGGCCGGCCTACGGCTCGGCCTTCGTCTCGGTCGTGGATCGGCAGCTCCGACGGGTGGTGGGACAGGTGCCGACCAGCGCGGCGAACACCCAGGCCATCGAGGTGCGTGGCAGCACGGCCTACGTCGTGAACAGCGGGAGGCTGGCCATCGACAGCCGCGGGCTGGCGACGGTAGAGCAGCCCGGGGCGCTCGACCGGCTGGAGCTCGGCGCGGGGGTTCCGGCGACGATGGCGGCGAGCCTTCCGCTCGGCAGGAGCGCGGCCGACCCGCGCATCGGGGCTTACGGCGCCTTCGCCCTCTCCCCCGACGGGAGGACGGCCTGGATCGGCAGCGGGACCCGAGGAGACGTCTTCAAGGTGGACCTCGCCGGCTGGCGCGTGCTGCGCGGCGCGGAGAACCCGCTCGAGCTCTTCGCCACCCCTCCGGGGACAAACGGCATGACGACGGTGCGCCCCTGGGGGCAGGGGATCGCCGTGCTGGACTACAACAGCGACCAGCTCTGCGTGAGCGAGGACCTGGTCGGGGACCTGGCGCGACGGAGCTGCGGTCCGGTCGGGGTGCACGCAGACCTCGTGGAGGGGCCGATCGACCTGGCGCGCGCGCCGGACGGGCGGGCGCTGGTGCTCATGACCGTGGCCAACAGCGTCTACCGGGTGAACGTGGGGGCAACGCCCTTCGCCGCCGAAGCGGGCTGGGTCAAGACCGGGCTCTCCAGCAACCGCGTGATCGTGCGCGGCGAGTACGCCTACGTGGTGAACTCGCTCTCGCACAACCTGCAGCGCATCCACCTGGCGACGGGGCGCTCGGAGCTCCCCTTCGCGGTCTTTCCGGTGGGCTCGAATCCGTACGACCTGGCGATCACCGAGGAGGGGGGGCAGCTCGTGGGCTGGGTCACGCTCTTCGGCAGCCACCAGCTCGCGCTCGTGGACCTCGGCACGGGAAAGCTGCTCTCGCTCCTAGGCGGTGCGGCGGCGGCCCGGGACGGGGGCACCGACGGGGCGACGCGCGACGGGGGACCGGATGGGCGCACAGGGGACGGGGCCCCGCGGGACGGTGCGGCCGACACGCGCCCGAACTGCGGCGACGCGGGGGCGCAGCCCGTGGTGGGGATCGGCTCCGTGGTGCGTGTGACCTATGGCGCCGGCGCGGGGCTCGGGCAGAGCCAGTTTCCGGGGGTGATCCAGGGCGGGCCGGGAGGCGGGGGCGCGGGCGGAGGCTCTACCGGGGAGGTCCTCTCGCTCGGGGAGGGGGGCGAGATCGTCGTGGACTTCGGCGCGTACGACATCGAGGACGGCCCGGGAGCGGACTTCATCGTCTACGAGAACCCGTTTCTCCTCTCGCCGTTCACTCCGAACGCTGAGCCGGCGCAGGTCGCGGTGAGCGAGAGCGGGACCGCGGCGGGCGACTTCAAGGAGTTTCCGTGCGACCTGTCGCGCACGCGGGGGGACGCGGGGAAGCAGGAGTGGCCCTACCCGGGGTGCGCGGGGGTGCGCCCGGTGCTCGCCAACGTGAAAGAGAATTGCCTCTCGTCGTCGGATCCCGTGGCGGGGGGCGGAGACGCCTTCGACCTGGCCACCGTGGGGCTGAAGCGCGCGCGGTACGTGCGGCTGCGCGACGCGGGCAAGGCCGCGCTCGGCACGAACAGCCGCGGCTTCGATCTGGACGCGGTGGTGCTCGTGCACCCGGTGAAGCGGTAGAGCACCGATTCTGATCGGTGCTCCAGAACACCGGCCGGTGTTCTGGCGAGGGATACACCATCGGAGTAGAGTGCCGCGCATGGACGCATGTGGCGCACCACGGTACCGCGGGCGATGCGCGACGCGCTGGAAGGCGCGGGGGGCGAGCTCCGTCGCGGCGGCCTGTGCGCTCGCGGTGGCTCGCGTGCTCGCGATGGCCGGCGTGCTCGCGGTGGCCGGCGTGCTCGCGATGGCGGGCTCGGCGCGGGCGGGTGAACGGTGGTACGGCGGGCAGGCCGGGGCGCTGCTGCCGCTGGACCCCGTCGAGGAGTGGGGGGGCACGGTCGGCATGTCGGCGGCCATGGGGCTCGACCACGGGGGGCGATCGATCCTGGCGGTGCGCGGGACGCTCGTGGGTCAGTTCGCCTCCGGGCACTGGGCGGCGCTGCCGACCTTGACCGGGGACGTGGGGCTCCGGCTGAAGCGGCTCGAGCTCTTGCTCTCGGGCGGGGTGGAGCTCTTCGGCTTCGCCCGGCGCGGCGAGTGGACGATCTTCGCGCCGCTAGGGTTTCTCGGCGGGGCCGGGGTGGCGGTGACCGTTCATCCGCGGGTGAAGATCGGTCTGCTGGGCCAGATCCTCTACCTCCCCTCGTTCACCGCGGCCAAGATGGTCCAGCCCGAGAAGGGGGGGAGCCTGCCCACGATGGCCTTCGTCTCGACGATGCTGCGGGTGGAGGTGCTCGGCGAGGGGCCGGAGATGGACGATTAGAACGTAAGTTCTATTTCGCTCCGCAGGCCGCGCCGACCTTGGAGGCCTGACAGGCGCCGAGGCCCAGGCTCCCGCAGTCGAAGGTCTTCCACTGCCCGTCGAGGCAGGTCTGCAGGAGCGCTCCCTGGCAGCGATCCAGCTCGTCGGCGCAGGCCGAACCCGAGCGCTCGCAGACCCCGTTGCGGCACTTCGTGTTGTAGGGGCGGTTGGTGCAGTCCTCGCGGTGGGCGCGCCCGCCGACGCAGGTCACGGCGATATCGCCCTCGCAGCGGTTCCCGCTGCAGGCCCCGCTCTCCTCGCCGGCGCAGCGCGCGGCCCCCTCGTCGCAGACGAGGCTCTGCGCCGCGCAGTCCTCCACCTCCACCACGCCGTTCACGCAGGTCAGGCGGCGCGAGCCGTCGCAGCGCGGGGTGAAGTCGGCGCCGCAGGTGCCCGCCCCGCAGCGCGCGGCGAAGGTGTCCTTGCTCGGCACCGCGCAGCTGAGGGCGGCCGCCCCGCAGTCGGCGGCGTAGATCCGCTTGTCCAGAAGGTCGCACGAGACCGCGCGCGCACCGTCGCAGCGGGCGCGGAAGGTGGCGTCGCAACGCTCGGTGCTCTGCTCGCCGAAACAGCGCCGGACCTCGTCGCACGACCCGCCGGCGTCGTTCACGCAGCGGTAGAGCTCGGCGTAGACCGGCCCGAGACCCACGGGGAGCTGGGTCGTGTAGTACGCGTCCACGCAGTTCGTCACGCGCGCGCGGGCCATCACGCCGCAGGCGTTGATCCGCACGCAGGCGCTGAGCAGCGCGTCGAAGGCGATGGGTGCGCTCGCGCTGCCCTTGCAGGCCGCGAGAGCCAGGAGACCGAGGGTGCCGAGGACGCGGAGCCCTCGTCGCGGGTGTTCGTGCATCCGGCGCTCTTAGTACTAACGGAGAGGGGTCGTCAATCGCGACGCGCAGCGGGCGTGGCGTGGCGTGGACCGCGCGGACGACGCCGGGCGAGCAGCGCGAGCAGCGCGAGAGCGGCGAGGAGGGAGCCCCCCGGCCGTCGGAGGGACGAGGCGAGGGCGCAGTCGCAGCCCGAGGAGCCCTGGCCGGCACCGTCTCCACCTGCAGGCAGCGCCCCGTCGGGGAGGGCTCCATCGGTGCGCCCGCCGTCCGCGAGACGCTGGTCGGGCAGGACTCCCCCGTCGCGGGAGCCATCCCTCGAGGCTCCCCCGTCGCCGGGCCGTCGTCCGTCACCCGCGGCTCCCCCGTCGCGGACCGGCGCGCCGCAGGGGAGCGGGGCGGGGGGGAAGCTCTGGCTGGTGAGCTCGGTGATCCCCGGGTCGGTCTTCGACTCGGCGCCGCCGAGCCAGGGGAGGAGCGCGCTCTGGCAGCGGAGCAGGTAGTCCATCGCGGCGAAGGCGTAGCGCACGAAGGTGGTGTGCCTCGCCGTCGAGGAGCCGCCGCAGGGGACGGTGCAGACGGCGTTCGTGTTGGACTCCGCGTCGCAGTGCGAGGCGCCGAGGACCTTCAGGTCGAGCTTCGCCCCCGGAAGCGCCTGATAGATGCCCGCGCTGTTGCCCTGCTGGTTGCACGTGCTCGGCTCGGCCCGCAGGAAGAGCACCGGGGCCTTGACGACCGCCGCGGCCTTCTTGCCCTGCTCGTCGCGGTCCACGGGGTCGAGGCCCACGACGAGGCCGATGCTCACGTCGATCGACGCGGCCAGGAGCGCGGCGAGGCCTCCGGCGCTGTGGCCCACCACCGCGCGGCGGGTGGCGTCCACCTTGCCGAAGAGGGCCGACCCAGTCCGGGCCCCCTCCTGCGCCATCCAGCCGAGGAGCCCGGCGAGGACGCGGCTGTTCGCGGCGTGGTCGGGGAGCGTGCCGGGGAAGTCGGGAATCGCCACGACGTAGCCCCGTCGGGCGAGCTGCTCCCCCCAGCCGACGAAGTGGCCGCGGTTGCGCGCGAAGCCGTGGCCGAGAGCCACGATGGGGCCGGGTCCCACCATGACGGGGACGTAGAGGTCGAAGGTGACGCTCTTGCCGTCGAGCGGCGCGGTTTGCGTGCTCTTGTGAAAGGCGAGGCTTCCGGGGTCCTCGGGGAGCGCGGAGGCCACGCGCGGCGCGGCGAGGCAGATCCAGGCCAGCGCGACGACCCGCGCGAGCGGCGTGAAGCGAGTAGACATGGCGACGCCCTCCTTCCAATCCCGCGCGTCGTCTACCACAACCAGTGGCCGGCTGTCAGGGACGGCCCTGTCAGGGACGGCACTGGCGCGCCAGCGTGGCGATCTCCTGCGAGCGGGGAGCCAGCGTCTGCGCGGCGGCCAGGTGGAGCTCGACGAGCGCAGGGAGGCGGCGCAGGCACGCGTAGCGGAGCAGATGGTAGTGGGCCCAGGTGGCGGCGCGACGCGTCTCGAGCTCCTCGAGCGAGCCGAGCGCGGTGGTCCAGCGCTGGATCGCGGCCAGGTGCGACTGCACGGTGCGAGGGGCGAGCGTGCCGTCGAAGCGCAGGAGCATTCCCGCCGGGGCCAGACGGGCGGTGATGGCCGGGTCCAGGTTGAAGTCGTGTTCCACCAGGACGGGGCGCGTGCGGGCCAGGGCGGCGAGGTCGTCCGCGCGCACCGCGTCGGGGCGAGGCCAGCTCCGGGCGAGCGGCAGGAGCTCGGGCTCGCGCGCCGCGAGGAGCTCGAGGTGACCGGGCTGACCGAGGAAGCTCCGGTGGAGCAGCCCTACGTCGGGACGCAGGTCCGCGGTGGCCCGGAGCGCCCACAGGTTAAAGACGTTTTCGAAGTACGAGGTGACCACGAGCGACCCCGGCGGGACCTCGAGCAGCGCGCGCCCCGTCTCCTCGGCGGCCCAGTGCTGGCGCAGGTCGCTCGCGGGGAGGTGGGCCCAGGCCTGGTAGAGCGGGAGCGCGCAGCCGAACACGCTCACGAGCGCCGGCCCGGCGCGGGGGGCGAGGCGCGCGGCCCCGGTGGCGAGGGCGTGGAGGAAGACCGCGAGCGCCGGAGCGAGCAGCGCCACCGCCACGGAGAGGTAGCCGTGCGCGTCGGGGTTCAGCGGATCGAAGCCCACGAGATAGATCGAGAGGAGGTTCGAGCCCACGAGCCCCGCGAGGAGCAGACCGGTGCGCCGCGAGGAGCGCCGCCGCACGAGGAGGTAGAGCCCCGCGAGACCCATGATGGCGCCCACGGGCCCGAGGCCCCCGAGGACCGCGAAGGCAGCGCCCGCGAGCCGGTGCTCCGCGCTCTCCTGCGCCGCCCGCCGTACGGACTTCTGGAAGATGCGAGCGGAGACGACCCAGCCGAAGCGCTCGAGCGTGTTCGGCAGGCCCCAGCTCACCTCGGGGGCGTGGCGCGCGCGCAGCGGGAGGTAGGTCAGCGTGCCGAGGCCGAGGAGGCCGGCCAGCACCACGCCGAGGAGGACGCGGCCGAACCCCGTCGCGGGCCGCCGGAGCACGACGAAGAGGCCCGCGGGGGCGAGCGCGAGCAGCGCGAGCAGGTGGTGGTTGCAGAGCGCGAGTCCCGCGCAGAGCGCCGCGGCGAAGAGGTAGCGGCGGTCGCTCCGCGCGTCCCAGGCGAGCAGACACGCGGTGGCCGCCGCGACCAGCACCAGGTTTAGCGCATAGACCTCCGTGCGCACGGCCTGGAAGACGATCGCGTAGGAGAGCCCGGCCGAGAGCGACGCTACGGCCACGGGGAGGTGGTGGGTCAGGGCCCGCGGCGCCTCGCTCGACCCCGCGCCCAGCCGTGCGATGGCGGCGCGGGCGATGAGGGCCACGCAGGTCGTGGCGGCGGCAGCCTCGAGCGCGCAGGCCAGCGTGGTGCGAAAGGCGAGGGTCCCGAAGGGGAGGTAGCAGGCGAGACGGCCGAGCAGACTGGCCAGCGGGTGGCCGGGCGGATGGGCGATTCCCAGGCTCCAGGAGGCGGCGACGAACTCGCTCGAGTCCAGCCAGTAGAAGGTGGGACCCGCGAGGAGCAGATAGATCCCCAGCGCGACCAGGCCGAGGAGGGGGGGGAGGCGTCCCATGGTCCGTATAGCAGCCCTTGATCTGGCCCGTCGGCAACATATATTGACCGGCAGTCCAAGGGGCGGAGCCGTGGGTTCTCCGCCACGCACAGAGGAGAGTCGCATGCACGAA
The DNA here is from genome assembly GCA_020848905.1 of Deltaproteobacteria bacterium. Lineage (NCBI taxonomy): Bacteria > Pseudomonadati > Myxococcota > Myxococcia > Deltaproteobacteria bacterium. Next base: position 336,345 of record JADLHG010000005.1, on the reverse strand, counting down.
GACGAAGCGCGTTCGGCCGAGGCGGACGAGCGGGAGGGGGGCGCTCCCCAGGGGTTCCGGGTGAACGACCGACGCTTCTGGACGCTCGATCAGGGAGAGCTCGATGCCGAGGCGGCGCAACCGCGGGCGCAGGCGCCGAGCTACGTGCAACAGCTCGAGGCGCAGGTGGCCGAGAAGGACCAGCAGCTACGCGAGTACATCGCCGCCTACAAGCAGGAGGTGGTGCAGGGGCTCGACGAGACGAAGCGCCGTCTGGAGCGCGATCTGGCGCAGCGCATGCGGCAGCTCCGCGGCGATCTGGCGGGCCCGCTCCTGGAGGTGCTCGAGGCCCTCGAGCGGTCGCTCTTCGCGGCGGACAGGACCTCCGATCTCGGGGCAGTCAAGGAGGGGGTGCGCATGGTACACCTTCTCATGCTGCAAAAGCTCCGAGAATTGGGCCTCGAACGGGTAGAAACGGTGGGGCGACCCTTCGACCCCGCGGTCCACGAGGCGGTGGCCGTGGCCGAGGTCACGGACGCGGCCCAGCACAACGTGGTCCTGGTGGAGCTGACGCCAGGGTTCTGCCTGGAAGGTCGGGTGGTTCGCGCGGCCCAGGTGCAGGTCGGCCGCCTCGCCTGAGGCGTGACCTCCGTCTGGCCCGTCCGGTCAAGGACCGCGCGGGCTCTCGACGTCTCTTTTGCCGACGGAGCGTGGTACGATGGGACGCTTCCCGGGTAGGGCTCGACGAGGGCGAGCGTGGGTTCGTGAAGCGGGGGAGGACTTCTCGTGTACTGCCGTCGCTGCGCGTCAAATAAGCCCGATGGGGCGCGGTTCTGCGAGCTCTGCGGTTCGCCGCTGACCTTGGAGGCGCCCGCCTCGCCCCAGGCTCTGGACCCCGGGAGCCCCGAACTCCTCCTCGGCGCCACGCTCGACGGTGTGTACCGCGTCGACCAGGTGATCGCACGCGGCGCGACCTCGGTGGTCTACCGCGGGACCAACATCCGGCTCGAGACGCCGGTGGCTATCAAGGTGCTCTCGTCCTTCCTCTCGGGCGATCCGTCGCTGATGACGCGCTTCAAGAGCGAGGCGAAGGTGCAGGCCAAGCTCCGCCACCCGAGCATCGTGGCCGTGCAGGACTACGTTCTCGACGGGAACATCTGCGCCATCGTGATGGAGTACGTGGAGGGGACGAGCCTCGAGCACCTGATGTACGACCTCGCGGGCCCCATGCCGGTGGAGCAGATCAAGAGCGTCATGACGCCGGTCCTGGATGCGATCAGCTACGCGCACGACCAGGGGATCGTGCATCGGGACATCAAGCCGTCGAACGTGCTCCTGGCGCGGGTCGGGGGGCGCGACTTCCCGAAGGTCATGGACTTCGGCATCGCCAAGGTGCTGGCCGAGGGGGGGTCGCAGACGGCCCCCGGGGCCATGCTGGGTACGCTGCTCTACATGTCGCCCGAGCAGTGCAAGGCGCTGAAGACCGTGGACGAGCGCTCGGACATCTATTCGCTGGGGGTGACGCTCTACCAGATGGCGACGGGGATGGTGCCCTTCTACTCGGAGAGCGCCTTCGACATCATGCTGGCGCACGTGCAGACGCCGCCTCCGCCGCCGCGCGAGCTGTGCGCCTCGGTGCCGCCCGAGCTCGAGGCGGTGATCCTCCGCGCACTCTCGAAGGACCCGCACGAGCGCTTCCAGAGCGCGCCGGAGATGTCCCTGGCGATGGACGCGGTGCCCCTCGAGGGCGCGGCTGAGGAGCCCGCGGCCGTCCCGACGGTACCCGATGCGCCCCGGATCCAGACCGTTATCACCTCGCCGGGGGGGCCCGAGCCGTCGGCGGAGGTGCTCGGCGCGGCGACCATGATGTCGCCCGCCGAAGGTGGGGCGAGCTCCGCCGAAGAGCCCTACAGCGGCGTGTACCACGAGCGCGCGCGACCCGGGCGCCCCTACCGCTCGGCCGAGGTGATTCTCGTCGGTCGCGGCGCGGGGCGAAAGAGCGGGGCGTCGCCCTCCGAGGAGGTCGAGCTGCCGAAGGGGCACGGCAAGCCGCGGACCGGGGAGGTGCAGGCCACGCGCGCCGGGAGCTCCGCGGAGGTCCTGGCGGCCGAGCAGCTCGCGGGGCTGGAGGGCGCGCCGGGCGGGTCGCGGGAGTTCCGGTCGGGCGAGGTCGACATCCGCATGGCGGGCGCCAGCTGGGACGAGCTCGGCACCGCCGTGAAGCGCCTGCGGTTGCGCGTCCCGAGCCCGGACGACTGGGAGCGCTACTTCGACCCGAACACCGTCGGTGGCGGGGTCTTCGTGCCGACGGGCGAGCCCCCCGAGGTGGGGACGCCGGTGCGCGTCGAGATCACCTTCATCGGCGGACCGCGCTTCTTCGTGCGCGGGGTCGTGACCTGGAGGCGGCCGAAGCTCAAGGACCCGCGGGCGCGCGCAGGGGCGGGCGTCCAGGTGCACCCGAGCGAGCGCAGCAAGATGGGTTACGTCAACGCGTGGGTGCGCGGCGGCGTGAAGGAGCAGCGCAAGCTGCGGCGGCTGCCGCTCAAGCTGCGCGTGACCTACACCGCGCGAACGGGGCGGCGCATCAACTTCACGCGCGACGTGAACGAGCAAGGCGTCTTCGTCCGCTCGCACGAGCTCCTCGAGCTCAACACGCCGATCAAGCTCCTGCTCATGCCCCCGGGACAGCACAAGCCGGTCGAGCTGCGCGGCCGCGTCACGCGGCTGGTGGAGGATCGGGAGGACCGGGGGATGGGCATCCGGCTCGAGTTCGCCGACGAGGCGAGCGAGCAGCATTACACCGCCTTCATCGAGAAGCTCGAGGAGGAGTTCCTGGCTGGCGTGCTGCCCGACGAGGTCGTCTCGTAAGCACGGCCAGGTGGGCGGCGCTACATCCCGTCAGGCTGCGTCGTGGCCGGGCCGGCCGCAGGCTCTAGCCCTCGAGCGCGTCCAGGTGCTGCCGCGCGAGGGTGCGCCAGGTCCGGTGCACCTCGGCCTCGGGCACTAGCTCGAGGTAGCGGCGCCAGTGCTGGCGCGCCTGGACGCGACTCCCTGCCGCCTCGAGCGACAGCGCCAGGTTGAAGTGCGCGTCCGCGAAGTCCGGGTTCGCGACGAGCGCGCGACGGTATTCGGCGATGGCCAGGTCCGCCTCGCCGGCCTCGTCGTAGAGGTTGGCCAGGTTGTAGCGGGCCTCGGGCTGGTCCGGATCGAGCGCGAGCGCCGCCTCGTAGCAGCGCCGGGCCGCCGGCTTCTCGTGCTGGCCGTAGTAGAGGTTGCCGAGGTTCGTGTGGGCGGCGGCCAGGCTCGGGTCGAGGCGCACCGCTTCCTGGTACGCCGAGATGGCTTCCGCGCGCCGCGCGGGATCCGCGTCGAGGCCGCAGCCGCGCAGAAACCACGCGTACGCCGTCTGCGGCGGGCCGCCGGCCGGGTCGGCCGGGTCCCGGGGACTCAGGTCCTCCTCGGGAGAGGGGACCTCCACCCGCATGCGAGAGGTCGCGGCCTGGCCTGCGCCGGCGCCGTTCGCCTGGGCCGCGCGCTTCGCCGCCGCGTCTTCCAGCGCGAGCACCTTGGCTGCCTCGCGTCCCAGCGCCTCGAGGTCGAAGTCGAGGAGGAGCTGGCCCGAGATCGGGTTGAAGGTGGCGTCGGCGTCGGAGACCACCAGGGAGTCACCGTCCGAGCGCACGCGCAGGCGGGAGAGCGGCCGGTGCTCCTCGGGGAGCGCTCCGCGCAGCGCCTGCAGGTTCTTGCGCACGCGCTGCAGCGGAATGCCCGCGTCGAGCAGCGCCATGGCCGCCTTCACCTCCACGAGGTCGCCGAAGGTGTAGGCCTGCCGCCCCTCGGCGCGCCCGCTCGGGGTGATGAAGCCGGTCTGCGCCCAGTAGCGCAGGCGGCTCTCCTTGAGCCCGAAGATGCGGGCCACGTCCTTGAAGGTGTAGATCGCGCTCATGGCCTATCGGTGTGCGTGGGCGGCCTGGTCGGCCTGCCCCTCGAGGTCCACGTCCACAAAGACGCACGCGCGCTCGGCACGCACGCGCACCTCGCTCTGGAGCGCCTGCAGCGCCCCGCCCGCGATGCGCTGCGCCTCGGCCCGACCGAGGGCGGCGAAGCGTTCGAGAGCCGCGGCGTCGGCCGCGAGCAGCAGCGCCAGGCGCACCGCCGTGGAGACGTCGCAGGCGTCGCGCACGCGGCCCGCGAGCTTGCCCAGGTCCAGGGTCACCATCGTGCTGCCGTAGTAGCGGCCGTCCGGAGAGATCTCTCCCTCGCTCAGTCGGATCCCCGTCGCGACGAGGAGATCCAGGCCGGCTGGGCTGAGCCGCTCGACGATCTCGCGGTGGAAGAGGCCCACGTGGGCCACCCGGGCCATGGGCCGTTTCATCAAAGAAGAAGGGGTCATAGGCGCTCGTTCGAGATACGACGGATCCTACCAGAACCTACATTGCCGCACCATTTTTCAGGGCACGATCGTGCAGGGTCCGAGGATCGCGCGGGATCCGGGGGCTAGGGGGTGTCCCTATTCTTCGGGCGAGGAGGGGCGGGTCGCCGCGGGCGGATCCGCGGAGAGCGCGGGGGTCGGGGAGAGCGCGGTGGACGGGGTCGACACCGCGGCGCCGGCTGCCCGCGCGAGCTTCTCGCGCCGGGCGGCGCGCCACTTGAAGAGCGCGCGCACCACCAGGCAGAGCACGACGACGCCGACCAGGATGCCGAAGGCCACCTTGCTGCGCGTCAGCCAGCGCTTCACCTCGGGGCCGAAGCGATAGGCGGCCCAGACCAGGAGCGGCACGCTGATCGCCGCGGCCGAGCCGTCGGCGAGGATGAAGGTGCGAAAGCGCATCCCCGCGCTGCCGGCGAGGAGGTACGTGGGTGCGCGCAGGCCGGCTGCGAAGCGGGCGAAGAAGGCGGTCCAGACGCCGTGCTTGGTGAAGAAGTGGCTGACCCTGTCTCGCCGTTTCTCGGAGAGCATGACGCGAAAGGGCCAGACCCGCGTGACGCGTGGCCCGGCCCACCGCCCGACGAGGAAGAGCATCACGTCCCCGGTGAGCACGCCGAACATCCCGACGGCGATCATGAGTCCCAGGCTCGGGTGCGCGAGGCCGTGCTGGTGCGCGAGGTGGACCGAGTATCCGCCGGCGATGAGAAAGATGTCCTCGGGCATCGGCATGCCGACCCCGCAGAGGAGCAGCACGCCGTAGAGCGCCAGGTAGGCGTAGGCGGGCTCCTGCTGGATGATGCGGACGATCTCGGCTTCCATGCCGCGCGATCCTCGGCTGCGGAGACTGATCCGATCCGTTCTACCGCGGTTCGGTCCCGCCGGGCCAGGACGAACGCGCCCTCTGTCCGAGGAGCTCCCGACAGAGCGCGACCCGCCGACGGAAGAAGGCTTCGGTCGGGGCCAGCGCCACGGCCCGCTGCCAGGCCCGCTCGGCCTCAGCCACCTCCCCGGCGTGCTCGTGCAGGCGCGCCGCCGCCTCGATGGCGTCGAGGTCTTTCGCGTCGAGGAGCGCGGCCCTTCTCGCGTGGTCGAGGCCCGCCGTCGGTCGGGTGCGCTCGAGCACGTAGAACCAGGCCGCCGTCGCGTGCTGCGCGGCCGTCCTGGCCCAGCCGCGGAGCACGGCGTCCGCCGCGCGCGGCTTCCCCTCGCGCTCCAGCGCCTGCGCGAGCGAGAAGACCGCCGCCTCCGCCTCGGGGGCGCGCGGAAAGCGCCGGCGGAGCTCCGCGAGGGTGGCGGCCGCGAGCGCGTGCTCGCCCAGGCTCCGAAGGAGCAGAATCTTGCCCTTCGCGAGCAGCGCCGGCGCCGCGAGGCCGCGTCGATTGTCCGGGTCGCTCTGCACGACCAGCTCCAGGTGGCGGAGCGCCGCCCGTCGCTCGCCGCGCAGCGCCCAGCTCGTGCCGACGCGCAGGCGCAGGGCCAGGTCGGCCGGCGTCTCCGCGAGCCGCTTCTCGAGCTCGGCGAGCGTGCCGCTGCCGTCCTCGATCTCGGCCAGCCGCGTGAGGAGCGCCTCGGCCGCGAGAAAGCCGGTGGCCCGGTCCCGCTCGCGCCCGTCGGGCCCGAGGACGAGGAGGGTCGGGTAGGTCACCACGTTGTAGCGTCGCGCGACGTCTCGCCCTTCGCCGACCTCCGCGTCGTAGGCCAGTCGCACGAAGCGGTCGAGGCGCGGCCGGAGGCTCGGTTCGCCGAGGACGCGCTCGAGGCGGCGGCAGGCGCTGCACCACGAGGTGCCGAGCTTGGCCAGCACGAGCCGGTTCTCCGCCGCTCCCCGTCGGACCGCCGCGCGGAGCGAGCCGTCGCGCTCCCACGCGAGGGTCTCAGCGGGGCCCGCGACCGCGCGCTCGTCCGGGCTGGCGCTGACGGCCACCAGGGCGAGGAGGGCGAGGGCCTTCGGGGTGACGCGAGAGGGAGGACGCATGGCGGTGTCGTCGAAAGGGAGAAGGAAGGCCGGGACCCGCAGGGCCTGGCCGGACGCTTACTCCTTCTCCTCGCCGGTGCCCGCCGAGACGCGGGCCTTCAGCGCCGCGAGAGCCTCGTCTACCTTGGCGGCGTCCTTGGCCTCGGGGAGCGCGGCTCGGGGCTCGGTCGTGGCGGCCGGGAGCAGGCCCATCTTGGCCTTGAGCTCGGCGAGCGCGTGGTCCGCGCCGGCCCCCGTCTCGAGCTGGGCGAAGCGCTGCTCGAGCGTATCTCCCGTGAGCTGCCCCGAGATCTCCACCCCCGCCTCGGCCTCAGCCTCGAGCTGGTCGATCTTGGCCGCCATGCGGTCGAAGGTCTCGAAGGCCGAGGTGTCGGAGAGCCCCGACATCGTGTCGTGGATCGTCTTCTGCGCCTCGGCGCGCTTCTTCCGCGCGATGAGGATGTTCTTCTTGCGCTTGGCTTCCTCGATCTTGTTGTTGAGCGCGCGGAGGCTGTCCTTCAGCTTCTCCACCGCGTCCTTCTGCAGCTGCCACTGCTTGCCGAGCGTGGTCGAGGCCTCGTCGTGCTCACCCTTGCGCGCCAGCGCCTCGCGGGCCAGGACGTCGTCGCCCGCGCGCACCGCCATCATGGCCTTGCGCTCCCAGTCCTTGGCCTTGAGATCCTCGTCCTCGAACTGCTTCTTCAGCCGCTTCTCGTCGGCGATGGCTACCGCCACCTGCTTCTTGGCCTCGACGAGCTGGTTCTTCATGTCGACGAGGACCTGGTTGAGCATCTTCTCCGGGTCCTCGGCCTTGGAGATCATGTCGTTGATGTTGGACTTGAGGAGCGTGCCCAATCGCGAAAAGATTCCCATGCTGCACCTTGTCTCCGAGGGCCCTAAGGGTTAGGCGGCCAAGCGGCTCAGGATCGGGTAGTGCTTGCTCACCGCCATCCCGATGTCGTCCAGCGTGGCCTGGAATTCGTTGAAGTCCAGGTTCTCGAGCTCGTGCGCGGCGGTGACCACCACCGCTCCCTCCTCGAGGCCGTAGGCGCCGTGGAGCATCTCGGTGGCGTTCAGCTCGAGCAGCTTGCGGTAGAACTCCTCGCGCGTGGCCTTCGGCACCCGGGCCTGGTCGAGCACCTTCACGCGAAAGATGACCATCGGTCCCGAGATGGAGACCACGAGGTCGGCACCGGTGTCCTTGGTCACCCAGATATTCTGGCCCAGCAGCTCGTAGCCCGCATCCATCCGGATGAGGTAGCTCTCGATGTCTTCGGGGGTTCTCATGGCAGCCCTCCGTCGTGGGGAAGTTCGATCGACGCGCTCCTACCGTAGAGGACGCGGGGCGGGGGGTCAACGGGTCCGGCGGGCGCACTTCTCGGCCCGACGCCTCGCGGCCCGACTTGCATCGGCCGGGGCCGGCATGGTAGCAGCACCGCATGTCCGAGGTGGCCGAGCCAGCTCTCGTCCTGCCCCCCGGGCCCCTGCCGCGGCACGTGGCCATCATCATGGATGGGAACGGTCGCTGGGCCCAGGCCCGGGGGTTGCCGCGTCTCGAGGGACACCGCGAGGGGGCGCGCTCCGTCCGCGAGGTGGTCCGTGCGGCCCGGCGCATCGGACTCGAGGCCCTGACCCTCTACGCCTTCAGCGAGCAGAACTGGGATCGTCCGGCGGACGAGGTGACGGCCCTCATGGAGCTCCTGCACCAGTACGTGCACGAGGAGCGCCAAGAGATCATGGAGAACGGCATCCGGCTCGTCGCCATCGGCGAGACGGACCGGCTGCCGGCCTTCGTCTACGGCCCCCTGCGCGCGCTGATCGACGATTCGGCGAAGAACACGGACATGGTGCTCTGCCTCGCGCTCTCCTACGGAGCGCGGGAAGACCTCACGCGCGCGGCGCGCGCCCTCGCCCTCGAAGTTGCGGCGGGGAGGCTCGACCCCGCGGCCGTCGACGAGCAGGCCCTGAGCACGCGCCTCGCCACGGCCGGGCTCCCTCCGCTCGACCTGCTCATCCGCACGAGCGGCGAGCAGCGCATCTCCAATTTCCTCCTCTGGGAGGCGGCCTACGCCGAGCTGCTCTTCGTCCCCACGCTCTGGCCCGAGTTCCGCAAGGCGCAGCTCGTCGAGGCGATCCTCTCCTTCCAGCAGCGGGAGCGCCGCTTCGGCCTCACCTCGGAGCAGCTCGCCGCGCGGCCCACTCGATGAACGAGGCCAACCGGAATCTGGTGCTGCGGGTGATCTCCGCGGCGGTGCTCGCCCCGCCGGTGGTCCTGCTGATCTTCTGGAGGCGCCCCGAGGGCACCGCGCTGCTCGTGCACCTCGCTTGCGCGCTGGCGCTCGTCGAGTTCTACGGCATCACCCTGAAGGACCGCCCCGCCTGGCTGCGGGGCCTCGGCGTGCTGCTCGGCGTGGGGGTGAGCGCGACGATGGTGTGGGCGCCGAAGCCGGAGCTGCTGAACGCCGCGCTCGTGGGGTCGATGCTGGTCCTGGCCCTGGCGCAGCTCGTCCACCTCGGGGACATTCGCACCGCGGGGTCGAGCCTCGCGCTGCTCGTGATGGGCCTCCTCTACGTCCCGCTCCTGCTCACGCCGCTCGCGCTGCTCAAGAAGTTCCCCGACGGAGCGAGCTGGATCGTCCTCGTGCTCACGATCACCTGGTTCGCCGACACGGGGGCCTACTTCGCCGGGCGCGCGCTCGGGCGGCACAAACTCTACCCGGCGGTGAGCCCCGGCAAGACCGTGGAAGGGGCGGTGGGGGGCCTCCTCGCCAGCTTCGGCGCGGCGGCGCTGGCCAAGGCCTGGTACCTGCCGAGCCTCTCCTGGCTCGACGCGGCGGCGATCTCCTTGCCCGCGAGCGCTCTCGGGCAGGCGGGCGATCTGGTCGAGTCGATGCTCAAGCGCGCGTATCAGGTGAAGGACTCCGGCCGGCTCATCCCGGGGCACGGTGGCCTGCTCGACCGGATCGACGCATTACTCTTCTGCGCTCCGTACGTGTACCTCTACGCGCGCTACGTGATCTATCGATAGGGAGGGCGGAATGACCGAGGGCGGAACGACCGGCGTGACGATCTTGGGGTCCACGGGCTCGATCGGGCGGAGCACGCTGGAGGTGGTGGCGGATTTTCCGGAGCAGTATCGGATCGTGGCCCTCGCCGCGGGTCAGAGCATCGAGCTCCTCGCCGAGCAGGTGCGCGCCTTCCGGCCGAAGCTCGTCTCGGTGAAGCGGGCCGAGGACGTGTCGCGCCTCCGGGCGGCGCTCGCCGGGGCAGGGTGCGACCGCCTCGAGATCGCGAGCGGTCCGGAGGGGGCCGACGCGGTGGCGGCGCATCCCGACGGAGACGTGGTGGTGACGGCGATGGTCGGCGCGGCGGGACTTGCGCCCACGCTCGTGGCCGTGCGGCGCGGAGCCCGCATGGCGATCGCGAACAAGGAGCCGCTCGTCGTGGCGGGCAAGCTCGTGACCGACGAGGCCCGCCGCTGCGGCGCGACGATCCTGCCCGTGGACAGCGAGCACAACGCGATCTACCAGTGCCTCTCGGGGCAGCGGCGCGAGGACGTGCGCCGCATCCTGCTCACCTGCTCGGGGGGGCCCTTCCGCACCACCGCCGACCTGAGCCAGGTGACGCTCGAGCAGGCGCTGAAGCACCCTACCTGGTCGATGGGCCCCAAGATCACCATCGACTCGGCGACGCTCATGAACAAGGGGCTCGAGGTGATCGAGGCCCACTGGCTCTTCGGGCTCCCCGCCGAGCAGCTCGACGTGGTGATCCATCCGCAGAGCGTGATCCATTCGATGGTCGAATACGTGGACGGCTCGGTGATCGCGCAGCTCGGCACGCCGGACATGAAGGTGCCGATCGGCTACGCCCTGGCCTACCCGAGACGGCTGCCGCTCAAGGTGCCGCGCCTCGATTTCGCGGCACTCGGCACGCTGGCCTTCGAGGCGCCCGACCGGCGGCGCTTCCCCTGCCTCAACCTGGCGTATCAGGCCCTGGCCGTGGGGGGCGCGGCGCCGGCGGTCCTGAACGCGGCCAACGAGACGGCCGTGGCGGCCTTTCTCGACCGGCGCATCCGCTACCTCGACATCCCGTCGCTCATCGAGCGCACGCTCGAGGCCCACTCCTCCGACTCCGCGGGCGAGCTCGAGCCGATCCTGGCCGCCGACCTCTGGGCGCGCCGACAGGTTCAGAGCTACCTCGGGTAGGGAGCCGCGTGGCAGGGGGCCGCGTCCTAAACCGCCGGACGCCACTGTCGATGGGAGGGTCTGGGGCGCTCGAGGGCGCTCCAGGCGTCGTCATCACGGAGGCTGCGGTTGAACCTGAACGACTGCACGTCGGCCTGTGTGCGCGAGCTCTGGGAGCGCTTCGCCGAGGGGAACCCCTCGGGCCCCGCGAACCTCGAGGAGGAGGCGCACCGGCTCGTCGCCGGGCTCTACGAGCGCTTCGCGGAGTCGCTGGTCCTCGCCCGAGGCTTCCTCACCGTGCCGTACTCGCACCTACCCGAGCGCCGGCAGCGCTTCGCGCACGGGCTGGCCGAAGGGGCCTCCGTGCTGCCTGCTCTCGTGGCGGAGACGCCGGTGCTGACCCTGCTCGCCACGGCCGGAGCGAAGCCGCCCTGGAACGACGTGCGCGCCTCGCAGGGGCACGTGGCCATCCCGCTCGTCTCGAGGGAGTTCGTGGCCTCGATTCCGATGCTGGCCTACCTGCTGCGGGAGCTCGGCCTTCCGCTCAGCTGGGCCGCGGACGCGGGGTCGAACTACATCCGCGAGGTGCTGGGCTCCGCCACCGGTCTGGCCTACGTGGATGACGCGACGCAGGCGACGGATGGCGAGGGGCGCAAGATCATCGCCGCGCAGAGCTTCGTCACGGAGGAGGGCGTACGCTCGGTCTTCGCCGTCGGTGGGGCGTATTTCGGCGGCGCGGTGCTGGTCCTGCTCTTCTTCTGCCGCGAGCGGGTGAGGCGCGAGGCGGCGCGGCGGCTGATGCCGCTCGTGAATCTGTTCAAGGGGCGCACGCAGCCCTGGTTCGCCCCCGAGCGCGTCTTTCGCGCGGAGCCCGCGTGAGCGACGAGCCTCGCGCGTCGTGGGCTGCCGCCATCGCCGAGGCGGTGGTCGCCGCGAGCCGGGGCGCTTTTGGCGCCGCGATCCAGCAGCTCGCCGCGCTGGCCCCCCTGGCTGAAGCGGACGGAGAGCGGCTGCGCGAGGGGCTGGCTACCCTGATCGGCGAGTTCGGCCGCATCATCGCCGAGAAGGAGGACATCCTCGCCACGATCCAGCTCTCCATGATGGAGCTCGAGGAGGCCCGGCAGGGACTCGAGGCCGAGGTGGAGGAGCGACGGCGGGCGGAGCACGCCCTGAAGGAGACCGCGGGAGAGCTCGCGACCACCCTCGACCTGCTCCGGCGCAGCGAGAGCCTCACGCGCGCGGTGGTCGAGCACGCCGCCGACGGCATCGTCACCGTGGACGAGCGGTACCTGATCCGCGGGTGGAACGCCGCCGCGGAGCGGATCTTCGGCTACACGCGGGCGGAGGCGCTGGGGCGCAGCTTCCAGCTCGTGCTGCCGGCGGCGCGCGTTCCGGCGGGACGGCGGCGCGAGGACCTGGCTCGCCGCAAGGACGGCACGGTCCTCCCCATCGAGGTCCACGCGGCCGAGGCGACCGTGGGTGACGCGCAGGTGCTCGTTCTCCTCGTGCGCGACCTGACCGAGAGCAAGCAGACCGAGCTGCGCCTGAAGGAGCTGCATAGCCGGCTCCTCTCCGCGTCGCGCGAAGCCGGGATGGCGGACGTGGCCAGCAGCATCCTGCACAACCTGGGCAACGTGCTGAACAGCGCGAGCGTGTCGGCCTCGCTGGTGGTGGAGCAGCTCCACCGCCCGTCGGTGGAGCGACTGGAGCGGCTGGCCGGGCTCCTCGCCGAGCACGAGCCGGAGCTGCCGCGCTTCCTCGCCGAGGACCCACGCGGACGCGGGGTCCCGGCCTACCTCCGGGCGCTGGCCGACGCGGCGCGGGACGAGCAGGAGCGGTTGCGCACCGAGGCCGCGACGCTCCAGAAGCACCTCGACCACGTGAAGGTGGTCGTGAGCACGCAGCAGGCCTACGCGCGCCGCGGGGGAGTCCTCGAGACGCTGCACCTCTCCGAGGTGGTGGAGGACGCGCTCGGCATGAGCTTCGGCGAGGAGGGGGACATCCGCGTGGTGCGGGAGTACGAGCCGCTGCCCCCCGTGTCCCTCGACCGGCACCGGCTGCTGCAGATTCTCGTCAACCTGCTACGGAACGCGCGCCACGCGGTGCGGGACGGGGGACGTCCGGACCGCGAGGTCACGGTGCGGGTCGGGCGCCTGGACGCGCAGACGCTGCGGATCGAGGTGCGCGACAACGGCGTCGGGATCCCGCCCGAGCACCTGGGACGTCTCTTCGAGCAGGGGTTCACCACCAAGGCCTTCGGCCACGGCTACGGCCTGCATTCGAGCGTGCTCGCGGCGAAGGAGCTGGGCGGCGGGCTGCGCGCCGAGAGCGAGGGCCGAGACCGCGGCGCCGTGTTCTGTCTCGAGCTGCCCCTTTCCGAGCCTGCCTCCCATAATTCGCCACCTTCCTCGGGGTCTGATATCAAGTAGTCAACAGTCAGGAATGGACCGCTTTCGCGCGTACCTGCTCGTACGGCAGTTTCTCCGCCGGCCGGAGAGCCGTGGGCGGGCGCGCGCCACGGAGGCGTTGATGGAGGCCTTGGCCGAGCGCCTCGACGAGCCGGTGGAGCTCTGGGCCACGCTCGGGCTGTTGAGCCTGCTCGACGTGGAGGCGACCGAGCACAACCCGGACGCCCGAGGACGGATGGCCCGAAGCCAGGCGGAGCTCGAGGGTCTCGAGCCCGCGCTCGCGGAGGCGCTCGAGCGCTGGGTCGTGGCCGCGCCGGAGGAGCTCTCGCGAGTGGACCACGCATTGGTTCTCGCGAGTCACCTCTGCCGCGAGTTACCGCCGCCGGCCGGTCTGGCGCGCGAGCTGGCGCTGAGCGCCGGTGCGGGGGACGCGGGCGGCGATCGTCTGGACGCGGCGCTGTCGGCGCTCTCCCTCTCGCCCGAGGAGGCGGCGGCCCTGGCTCACGCGGCGCTCGGTGCGCTCGCCGAGCGCAGACCATGAGGGCGCGGCGGCTGGGGGAGCCGCTCCTCGAGTACCACGGTGGACTCCACCTGCGGGGGACGCTGCTCTGGTTCGACGCGCCGGAGCCGCGCCAGCTCTGCTTCGTGAGCCACGCGCTCGTGGCCGGGGGCATCGCGCACCAGAAGATCGTCAGCACCGAGACCACCGCCGCGCTGCTGCGCGCCATCGGCAGCGCCGACGGGCGCGGGCGTCGGGCGCACGAACCCCAGGCGTTGGTGACTCCCTACCGACGCTCCTTCGCCCTCGGTACGCTCGAGCTCGAGCTCTTTCCCGCGGGGCACTCCCTCGGGTCGGCGTCGCTCCTCGTCGAGCACCAGGGGCACACGGTGGTCTACGCCGGGGCGATCAACCCGCGGCGCACGGCTCTCTCGGAGCGGCTCGAGGCGCGCCGATGCGATCTGCTGGTGTTGCCGGCCTCCCCCGCGGCGCTGCGGCGCCTGGCGCTACCTCCCGCCGAGGATGTGGAGCGCGGACTCCTGCGGTTCGTGCGCGAGACGCTGGAGGCGAAGGGGACGCCAGTGCTCTTCTGCGCGCCCGTGGGCGAGGCCCAGGAGGTAGCGGCCCTGCTCGGTGAGGCGGGGCTGCCGCTGCGCGCGCACCGTCAGATCTTCGCCGCCTGTCGCGTCTACCGCGAACGGCTGGGAGACCGCTTTCCGATGCGCACGCTCAAGCGCTACCAGCGTTCGATCGACCCCGCCGCCGAGCCGTCGGTGCTGCTCTGGCCGGCCCACCTGCGCCATTCGCCCGCCATCGCCCAGCAACCCGGCGCGCGTCTCGGGTTCGTCTCGGGGCTCGCCCTCGAGCCCACGGTGCGGGCGGAGATGGACTGCCACGAGGCCTTTCCCCTCTCCGCCGAGGCGGACTACGCGGGCCTGCTCGAATACGTGCGCGCCTGCGCGCCGACGGAGGTGGCGCTGATGGGGGCGGGCCCCGGGGACCTCGGACGGGACCTCACGGCACTCGGCATCGAGGTGAGCTTCCTCGGTCCCGAACGTCAGCTCGCCCTCTTCTGAGCCGGACCGCCCCTCAGGCGGCGGGCGGCGTGGCGCGGAAGATGAGACTCCGGTCGTCGTGGTAAAGGCAGCGTCCGTCGCGGCACGAGAGGCCGCGGGACTGGTACTTGTAGTACCCGTCGGCGAAGACGGTCACCACGGTGCGAAAGCGCTCTGCGAGGGCCCTGGCGGCGAGGTAGTTCGCCCCCGACGAGATCCCGACGCAGTACCCGTGGCGCTCGGCGATCTCGAGGGAGGCGAGCCGCGCCGCCTCGCTCCCGACGCAGATCACCTCGTCGATCAGCTTCGACGGGCCTCCGCTCGGGTCCTTCGCGATGGGGGGGATGAAGCCGTCGCCGATCCCCTGGATGCCGTGGGGGCCGGCGCTTCCGCCGCTCAGCACCGGCGACTCGGCCGGTTCCACGGCCACGAGGCGCAGGTCGGGATAGCGCCGCCTGAGCGCGCGTCCCACGCCCATCAGCGTTCCGCCGGTCCCGATCCCGGCGACGAAGGCGTCCACTCGCGGCGCGTGCTCCTCCATCTGCGCGAGGAGCTCCTGCCCCGTGGTGCGGTCGTGGCACTCCACGTTGAGCGGGTTCGAGAACTGATCGGGGTTGAAATACCCATGCTCGGCGGCGAGGCGGTCCCGAATCGCGGCGGCCTCGGCGAAGTCGCCCGCGCGGCAGAGCAGGAGCTCGGCCCCGAAGGAGCGGATGATCTCCTGGCGCTCCTGCGTCATGTCCTCGGGCATCACCACGCGGACGGCGTAGCCCTTTTGCCGCGCGTAGTAGGTGAGCGAGATGCCGGTATTGCCGCTCGTGGCCTCGACGATGGTCATCCCGGGGCGCAGGGCGCCGGTCCGCTCGCTCTCGTCCAGGATGTACTTCGCGATGCGGTCCTTGATGCTGCCGCAGGGGTTCGTACACTCGAGCTTGGCGTAGATCCCGTCGAGAGCGACGAGCGGCGTTCCACCGGGGGTCTTAGAGGGTTCGTTCACGCGTCGCGTCTCCTCGCGGGCTGCCGCACCCACTCCCCTGTCACGGCTTGGCCGCAGAGGTCAAGCCCGAGCTGCTGGCCGGGGCTCTGACCACTCGCGCAGAATCGAAGGGTGGCGTCCTCCCGGCGCGGGCGGGTAGTCCACGTAACCGGGCGTCATGACGCGACGTTGTCGCCTTGCCCGCTGGCCCGACCGTTGCACACCCCTGAGGCCTCCACTGCGAGAGGAGCCTCGAGTGCCCCATCGGTTTGCCCCTGGTCGTCGCTCTGCCCTGCTCGTTGGACTGTGCGCCGCCGCGTGGGCGGGCTGTGCGGCCGAGCCGCTCGACGGCACCCGCCGGCCGAGCTCGGTCGAGCCGACCTGGCCTCGCTATCCGCGCGACCGGGTGCTCTCGCCGCTCTCGCCGTCGATCGTCGCCGGGCTGCGCGCGATCGCGCGACGGGGCAGCGCCGACGAGCCGACGCCGCTCTCTCCCACCTGGGGCGCGCCGCGCGACAACGTCTTCATCAAGGTCGGCGACTCGATCAGCGCGTACGACAACTTCCTCGCCTGCTACACCGCCGAGGAGGTCACGCCCCCCGCCACCTTCGACAGCGAACACCTCGACAAGCCCGCATTCCTCGCCGCGGTGGCGCATTTCGCCGCCGGGCGCATCCCCGTGCGCGACGCAGAGACCGGCGAGCTCACCGACTCCGTCGATCCCTTCCGCCGGCGTAGCCACACCGCGTGCGGCGGCTGGTACTCGGACCGTCCGCTGCGCGCCGACGGAAAGGTCTGCGCGGGCCCTCCCGGGGAGAAGCCCGTGGACGCGATGAAGGACCTCGCGCCGCTCGAACGCGAGCTGCGCCTGGCGCGCCCCCGCTTCGCCGTCATGATGTTCGGCTCGAACGACGTGGGCACGAACGCGCCCGCCTGGTACGGCGGTAACATGCGCCGCAACGTGGAGCGGCTGCTCGAGGAGGGCGTCATCCCCGTGCTCTCCACGATCCCCGCGCGGCCGGCCGCCGCCACCGGGGCGGTGGCGATCCACAACGAGATCGTGCGCGCGCTGGCCGAGCGACACGGATTGCCGCTCGTGGACCTGAACCTGGCCCTCTCGAGGCTGCCGAACAAGGGGCTCTCGGTGGATGGCGTGCACCTCTCGTACGTGCCCGGGGACACCTGCGACTTCGCCGCCGAGCGGATGTACGGCCAGAACCTGCGCAACCTCGTCACCATGGAGATGCTGGCGCGACTGCACCAGGTGCTCGTCGCCGACCCGGCGGCGGCCGCGGCCGTCGCGACGAAGGCCCCGCCGAGGCCCGCGCCGCACCGCCTGTACCCCGACGGGGAAGAGCCTCCCGCGGCCCCCGTCGCGCCGCCTATTTCGCACCTCGACGCCGAGCCGGCGCAGCGGGCCGGGAGCGGCTCTCCCGACGACCCCTACCGCCTGGACGAGCACGCGCTGGCCAGCACCGCTCGGCCGGTCGGGCTGCACCGCCGACGCGAACACGGCACGCGCTCCTTCGTGGCGGGCTACGACTCTCCGCGCTGCGGACGCCGCGAGACGCCGGGGGCCGACGACACCTTCGAGTTCGTGGCGGCGCACGCGCGGATCTCGGCCTGGGCCCTCTCCGCCGACTGGAAGGTCTCCGCGCAAGACTACCCGCGTCGGGTGATCGTCGAGCGATGCGAGGACGAGGGGTGCACGGAGACCACCTGTCTGGTGGCGGGCGCCTACTCGGCCGGCACCTACGGCGGCGAGGTCGGCCGACGCTTCCGCATCGTGGTGGAATCTCCCCCCGAGGCCCCCGGGGACTACTTCCTGATGCTCTGGTGACCCGGTGGGTGTTAGAAGCGTCGCGATGCGGCGACGCGGCGCGGGGCGAGTCTTGGGCTGGGCTAGGGGGCTCGCGCTCCTCGTCCTCGGACTCGTTCCCGCGCGACACGGCCCGGCCGACGACCTACCGGCAGTAGGGCTCTCCTACCGGATCCGCGCGCGCATCGTCCCGGCCACGCGCACCCTCGAGGGCGAGGTCGAGCTCACCTGGAGAAACCCCTCCGACGTGTCTGTGCGGAGCGTGCCGGTCCACCTCTATCTGAACGCCTTCGCGCACGAGGGAACGACCTGGATGCGGGGGGTGCCGGCCCCGCGGCTCGCGATGGCGGACCTGCTCTTGCAGTACCCCGACCCTTGGGGCTACACCGCGCTCACACGCGTCGAGCAGTTCACCGCCGGCGGAGCGCGGCTCGCCAGCCATCGTCCGATCCAGCCCGACGACGGCAATCCCCTCGATCGCACGCTGGCCGAGATCGCGCTCCCCGAGGCCGTGGGACCGCACGCCGAGCTCCGCCTGCGCCTCGCCTTCCGCGCGCGCTTTCCCGTGCCCATCGCTCGCACCGGCGCGCTCGACGACTACGTCCTCGGCGGGCAGTGGTATCCGAAGCTCGGGGTGCTCGAGCCCCGGGGCGTCAGGCATGCCCCCGAAGCGCGCTGGGTCGCCCGGCAGTTTCACGGACCGACGGAGTTCTACGCGGACTTCGCCGACTACGACGTCACGCTCCAGTTCCCGGCCGGCTTCCTCGTCGGCGCGACCGGGGAAGAGGTGGAACGTTCCACCGTCGCCGAGGGCCGCGAGCGCCTCGTGCGCTTCCGTCAGCGGGCGGTGCACGACTTCGCCTTCGTGTTGGCTCGCGGCTTCGCCGAGGAGCGCACGGAGGTCGCCCTGCCAAAGAGCACGCGTCGCGTGGCCGTCCGCTACCTGGTTCCCGTCGAGAGCGCGCACCAGCTTCCCCGCTGGCGCCGCGCGGTGGAAGGGGCGCTCACAATCCTCTGCCGGCGCGTCGGGCTCTATCCCTATCGTTCGCTCACGGTGGTGCTGCCGCCCACGCGCGGCATCCGGACGGCGGGGATGGAATATCCCACGCTCATCACCGGCGCGAACGGCGACCGGGTCTGGGACGGCTTTCCGTTCGGCAAGACGACCCTCCCCGAGCTCGCGCTGATCCACGAGTTCGGTCACCAGTACTTCTACGGGCTGCTCGCCTCGCACGAGATGGACGAGGCGTTTCTCGACGAAGGCTTCAACAGCTACTGGGAGGACGAGCTCTCGCGCGAGCTCTACGGGCAGGACGCGGGCGGCGGCACGCTCTTCGGGCGGGCCATCTCGCCGCGCGAGCTCCGCGCCACGGGCCTCGCCGAGAACGCGAGCAAGCTGCGCGAGGCGCTGCGCAAGCGGCCCTCCTGGCTCTTCTACCCCGGGAGCTGGGGACACCAGGTCTACAGCCGTCCGGCGGTGACCCTGGCCACGGCCGCGGGGCTCTTCGGGCAGGTCGCGGTGGACCGGGTCTTCGCGGCCTACTTCGCGCGGTTCGCCTTCCGGCACCCCGACGCGGAGGATTTTCTGGGCGTGGCGAAGGAGGTCGGTGGCGTCGCGCTGCACGCCTTTCTCGAGGAGGCGTTCGTCGCGCCGCGGCTTCCGGACTACCGCGTGGCAGAGCTCGAGAGCGAGCGCTGGGAGACGCCGCGGGGGCTGCTCCCGACGCCCACGGGCGCGAGCGGCGGGAGTGCGAGCGGCGTGGCGAACCCGGAGCGCGGGCTCGACCCCGCGGCCCGCGAGGCCGACGGCCGCGTTCTGATGGAGGTGACGGACCCGGGCTGGGTCGCGCCGACCGGCGAGGCTGTCGGGCGCGTCGAGCGGCGTCTCGTGAAGCCGTGGGCGGCGCACGCCGCGTCCCCCCGCGCGGGGCCCGTGGCCTACTACGAGAGCAGCGCGCGCCTCGAGGGGCCGGGGTGGCAGCACCTGCCCGTTGAGGTGGAGCTCCGCTTCGGCGACGGGGTGGTGCTGCACGACCGGTGGGACGGCCGCGCGGTCTGGCGCCGCTATCGCTTCGTCCGACCCGCCCCGCTCACCGACGTGCGCGTGGACCCACGCGCGCGCGTCGCCCTCGACGTGAAGCCGGAGAACAACGGCCGCACGCTGCGTCCCGAGCGGCGTTTCCTCGCGGACTGGGGCGGCTGGCTCGCGACGCTCGCGAGCTGGGCTCAGGGAGCGCTCGCCCAGTGGCTATGAACCGGACGGTTGCATCACGCATGATCTGTGGCCTGCATGACGCGCGAGAGTGACCGCGCGCTGCGGCGGGCGCTGCGTCCCGCGCCGGGGATGGTGCGGCTCGTGCTCCTGCGCGCGAGCTTTCTCCTCGTCTGCGCCCTGCCGGGGATGCTCGGCGCCTTCTCCTCTCTCGCCCGAGGTCCCGCGCGGCAGCCCTACTTCACCGAGGCCGTCCGGCCGCTCCCCGCGCTCCCCTTCGTCCGGCTCGTGGGCGAAATCGCCCCCTCGCTGCTCGCCCTGCTCGGCGTCGGGCTCCTCTGCGCGCTCCTCGTGGATCAGCTCCTGACGGCCGGGGGCCTCGCGCTCCTCGGGCCCGAGTCCGCGAACTCCCGGCCGCGCGTCTATCGCACGGTCATGCAGCAGGGGCTCTCGCACCTCTGGCCCTTTCTGCGCCTGCTCCTCCTCGCCGCGCTGGCCTTCCTCCTCGGCGCGGCGGGCCTGCGACGCGTCTTCACGCAGCTCGTGCGTTCGGGAGAGCCGGCCGGCTACAGCGCGGCCACGCTCTGGCTCGTGCTCCCCGCGCTGCAGGTCCTCGCGACCTTCCTCTGGCTCGCCATCGTCGGCGCGTGGAGCCTCTTCGCGCGGGTTCTGACCGTGACGGACGGCCGCCGGGTCACGCGACGGACCCTGTGGCTCGCCGCGCGCGTGCTCGTCCGCTGTCCGCTGCGGGGGCTCCTCCTCTTCGTGCTCACCACCGTGACCCTCACGCTCCTCGGTGGGGCCTACCTGGCGGCCTGGCGACAGCTCGAGCCGCGGGAGAGCCTCTCGCTCGCCGTGTGGCTCGTCGGAAGCCTCGGGCTCGCCGTGGCCCAGGCGGCGCTCTGGGCCTACTGGCTCCGCGCCGCGCGCCTCCTCTATGCCAGCCCACGCTTCGACGACCTGCGGGCGCAGCCCGACGCGCCCTTCGGCCTTCCGGGGGGGCTACGACGTGCCTTGCGGCTACGGGGCGCCGGCGGTAGCGTGCCGGGTAACCGAGGGCTACACTGAGCCCGGAGTGGATGTCGCATGTGCGGGATGTCGCCCTGGGAAATGGCTGTGATCGCCGCCGTCGCGCTGCTCGCGCTCGGACCCAAGCGCATTCCCGAGCTGGCGAAGACGGTGGGCAAGGGCCTGCGGGAGCTCCGGCGTCACTCGGCCGACCTCCGCTCCACCTTCGAGGAGCCGCTCGAGGAGATCCGGCGGCCGCTCGACGAGCTGCGCGGAGACCTGATGCACGTGAGCCGCAAGGTCCAGCAGGACCTCGAGCGCGAGACGCGGTCCGAGCCCACCGAGCCGCCGCACGTCGCGCCGCCGCCGGAGCTCGATCCCTATGCCGCGGGCTCCACGCTGCTCCAGAGCGGACCGCTCGAGCTCGACGGGGCGGAGGCGCCGGAGGCGCCGATGGCGTCGGAGGGGTCGGCCGCACCCGTTGTAGCTGCCGAGCTGCCGCCGATGCGCTATCCGTCGCCCAGCGTGGCCGCAGAGCCTCCCTCGGCCGCCCCGGGCGACTCGCCTGCGCGAGCGGCTGACCCGTCGCCGAAGGCCTGAGCGCTCGCCATGTCCGACGACGCGGTGATGAGCTTCAGTCAGCACCTCGAGGAGCTGCGCAAGCGCCTCAAGTACAGCGCCATCTGGTTGGTGATCTGGGCTGGCGTGGGCTACGCGCTCTCGGATTTCCTGTTCGTGATCCTGGCCCAGCCCCTGATTCGCGCCTGGACCGACGCGGGGCTCGGGCCGCCCAAGATGCACTTCTCGAACCCCATCGAGCCGTTCTTCACCTACATGAAGCTCGCGCTCATCTTCGGCGTCTTCGCCGCGTCGCCCTTCATCTTCTACCAGCTCTGGAAGTTCATCGCCCCGGGCCTGTACCGCAAGGAGAAGCGCTACGCGGTCCCCTTCGCGGCCGCTTCAGGTCTGCTCTTCATCGGGGGCGCTTGCTTCGGCTATTTCGTGCTCTTCCCCTACGCCTTCCGCTTCTTCCTCGGCTTCGCCCGCAAGAACGTGGGGCGGATGGAGGAGCTCCTCGGCGGGACCCTCAAGGTCTCCATGAAGCACACCTTCGAGCTCACGCCCACCTTGATGATGGGCGAGTACTTCTCGCTGACCTGGAAACTCCTGCTGGCCTCGGGCGTCGTCTTCGAGCTGCCGCTCGTGATCGCGTTCCTCTCGCTCGCCGGCCTGGTGAGTGCCCGGGCGCTCTGGCGCTTCAATCGCTACTTCATCGTGATCGCCTTCGTCATCGGCGCGGTGCTCACGCCGGGGCCGGACGTGATCAGCCAGGTGCTCCTGTCGGTGCCGCTGGTCGTGCTCTACAACCTGAGCATCCTCTTCGCGCTGGTGACGGAGCGGCGTCGCGCCCGACGGACCGAAGACGCCGCGGGCGGGTCAGCTGAATCGGAACCAGGCCAGGCCCACTAGCGACGCGACGACGGCCCAGATCAGCGCCGACAGGACGCCGGAGCGGAGCTTCACCGAGGAGATCTCGCTCTCGAGCTCGGCGGGGGCTCGGTAGTTCGGCTGACGCATCAGCCGGTCGCGGTGGGCGATCGCCGTGGCGAGCTCGACGCGCAAGGGTTCGACGCGCGAGCTGACCACCGAGCGTGCGTGGAGGATCGGGATCGGCGCTCCCACGAGGAGGGCTATGCCGAAGCCCAGCGCGAGGCGCAGGGTGGGCTTCTGCTGCAGCTTCCCGCCGAAGAGGCGGAACTCCGGTCGCGCGACGGCGGCTCGCGAGGCCGGCGGGGTGGTCGCGGCCTTGCGCCGCGCGTCGGTGGCGATCGCCTTGAGGGGTGCGAGGCTCGTGGGCGGGGGCAGCTCGCGTCCCATGGGCGCAGGGCCACCACCGGCAGGTGCGGCCTCCGACGGACCCAGGTCGAGCGGGCTGAGCGCGCGGACGGCGTGCTCCCCGCTGCGCGACGGAGAAAGTCCGCCCGCGCCGGGTCCCGTCCCGGTGGCGCGGAGCGGGCCCCCCGCAACCGCGGGGTAGTTACCGCTGCGGGCGCCGGCCTGCGGGACCGCGGGATAGTTGCCGCTGCGGGCGCCGGCCGGCTGGGCCGCGGGGTAGTTGCCGCTGCGGGTGCCGGCCTGCGGGACCGCCGGATAGTTACCGCTAGTGGCCGCGCCGCGCACGGCGAAAGCCCCGCTCGTGTCGGTTCGCCCGGCGGCGTTCGCGGCGTGCACCGCCTGCTCGGCCGCGGCGTTGAGATCGGCGCCGTAGCCGAAGGAGCGCCGCGACGCGGGCATGTCCAATTCGAGGTTCTCCTCTTCCACGGGAGGCGCGAAGAGATCGCCGCCGCCGCCGTGTCCTCCCGGTGGGGGGGCGAAGGCCGCCTCGCCGACCGAGTACCCGCCGCCGCCGTCGGCACCGTCGAGCGTGACGAGGGAGCTCTCGTCGAAGTTGTCCGGGTCGAGGAGGTCCGTCAGCCGCTTGGGGCGCGCGGCGGGCGCTGCGCTGGTCGGCGTCGGAGGAGGAGGCGCACCGCCTCCGCGCGACGCGGAGGGCGCGGGGGGGCTCGCCGCGGGGGCACGCGGGGGAGGCGCAAAGTCCTCGAGGAAGACGCCGTCGTTCTCCGCCATGGCGGCGGGAGGTCTCGGGGCGGCTCTCCCCGGCGAGGGCGCAACGAGAGGTCCCTGTCCGAGCATCGTGGCCTGCAGCGCGGCCGCGCCGCCGTGCGCCGGAGACGACGCCGGGGCGTTCCCGCGCCCCGCAGGGGCAGATGTGCCCGCGAGCCCCTCGGCGAGCACCACGTCCAGGCTATCCAAGATGTAGAAATCGGCTCCCGCGCGGACGACCACCTGCGCGCGTGCGCGTGCCTCCTGCAGGCTCCCCGCGCCACAGACGAGCAGGCTGCCGCGAGCCAGGTCGGTGACGCTCGTTCGCGGATCCAGGGCGAACGACTGGCTCAGCGCCTGGGCGATACCCTGCAGAGCAGCCGCGTTGCGGCCGGGGGCCCCTGCGATGATACGGAACGGTAGGTCAGTCACTGAGTACCCATCCTGCGCGAAGTGAATGGGCGACGTCTAGACCGCTTTTGCCCTGAACCGATTGAGTGCCCCCGCGACCAGCTTTGGCTACAAGCGGAAGCGCTGTCGTCTCCGCAGGGACGAGGTCGTCGTCTACCCGCCCGAGAGCTTGCGCACGGCCGCGCCGAGTCCCGCTTTGGCGGCCCCGTTGTTCGGGTCTTGCTTGAGGGCCTTCTTGTACTGGTCCACGGCCTGCTTCATGCGCTTCTGCTTGAAGTAGGCGTCACCGAGCATGACGAGGTACTTGGTGCTACGGGCGTTGTGCCTCACGGCCTGCTTCAGGTGCACGACGGCGCCGCCGTAGTTGCCCTGCTCGAAGGCCACCTCGCCGAGGCCGCCGTGGGCCTCCGCGCTCCTCGGATCCAGGTCCAGCGCGGTCTTGAAGGCTTCCTTGGCCTTGCCGTAGCCGCCCTTCAGGAGCTGTTGCCGTCCGACTCGCACATGGAAGCGCGCCTGCTCCGGGTCCCGGCGTGGCCCCGGGCTGACCTTCGGCTTGACCGTGGCGGGCTCGGGCTTGGCTACCTTGGGCTCGGGCTTGGCCACCTTGGGCTCGGGCTTCTTGGCTTCGGGCTTCTTGGCTTCGGGCTTGGTGGCGGCGAGCTTGGGCTCGGGCTTTTTCGTTTCGGGCTTCGCGGGCTCCGGCTTGATGGGCTCGGGCTTGGTGGCGGCGAGCTTGGGCTCGGGTTTTTTCGTTTCGGGCTTCGCGGGCTCGGGCTTTGTCGTTTCGGGCTTCGCCGCCTCGGGCTTCTTGGGCTCGGGCTTAGCCACCTCGGGCTTGGGCGCCTCGGTGCCGCCGGTGCCGCCGGTGAGGCCCGGTACCAGCTTGGTACTGGTCTTGTGCTTGGGCGACTCGTCCCCCGATTTCATCGCGAGGAAGAGTCCCAGCCCGAGCGCGGCCGCGGCGACCACGCCGCCGATGACCATCCCCGGCGAAATGCGGCGACGCGGGATCTCGTCCTCGATGCCGTCGTAGATCGCGGGGAGCGGGGCGGACTTCGAGCCCACGCGCGAGAGGGCCTGCTCGGCCGCGTCTCCCTCGGCGAACCAGCTTCCGCTCTGGCTTCCCAGCACGTCTCCGTCGGAGAACGGGTCGTGCGGCGTGCGCGAGCCCGGTCCGGCGAGTCCCGCCGCGGCCACCCCATGCACCAGAGACGGCCCTGATGCGCGCTTGTCGGCCTTCAGCCGGGCGGCGATGGCCTCGATCTCGGGATGGGCAGCGCTCGGCACCAGCGTCTGGGCGCTGAAGACCTCCGGGGCGAGCTCTCCGACGGGACGGGGGGTGACCACCGCCTGAAGTCGGGGCGCCGCGTCGGGCACCATGGTCGGCCGCAGGCTGGGGTCGGTGCTCACGGCGGCGAGCGGCTGGCCAGCAGGCTGGAGCCTGTGCACGCCGGACCCGCCTGCGGGCGGCGCCGTTGGCAGCGGGCGGGCTCCGGAGCCGGTGGCGAGTCGATGCACGCCGGATCCTCCGGGCACGGCGGGCGAGGTGCCCGCACCGAGAAGCGTCTGCGCCGCGTCGCTCGCATCGGCGCCCGCTTTGGCCTTGGCGGCCGGATCCTTCGGCTTGAGGAGCGGCACCGGCTCCGACGGATTGAGCGGGCGGTGGTCCGGAACCTCCTCGACGGGCGCCGTGCCGGCCAGGGCCTGCAGAAAGCGCTCCACCGTGGCGAATCGCTCCACGGGGCGCTTGCGGAGGGCGCGTCCCACCGCCTCGGCGAAGTGCGCCGACACGTTCGGGACCTTGGCCGAGAGCGGCACCGGCTGCGCCTCGAGATGCTTGGTGAGCACGTCGAAGGTGCCAGAGCCCACGAAGGGCGGCGCGCCGGCCAGCATCTCGTAGGCCACGATGCCCAGGGAATAGATGTCGCTGCGCTCGTCGAGGGCGTCGCCGCGCGCCTGCTCGGGAGACATGTAGCGCGGGTCCACGGTCCCGCTCGCGTTGCCGCGTCCCGAGGCGGTCAGCTTGGCCACGCCCAGGTCGAGGAGCTTCACCACCTCCTTGTCCTTCTTGCGGGCCAGGAAGATGTTCCGCGGGCGGAGGTCGCTGTGGATGACACCCTGGGTGTGGGCCTCGGTCAGGGCCTCGCCCACCTGCTGCAGGACCGCCAGCGCGTGCGCTTCCGTGAGCTTCCGTTCGCGGCCGAGCGCGCCGGCCAGCGGCTCTCCCTCCAGGAATTCCATGGCCAGAAAGAGGCGCCCGTCCTCGGAGCGGCCGAAGTCGCTCACCCGGACGATGTGGTCGCTGTCGATCTGCGCGATGGTGGCGGCCTCGTCCCGGTACCGCTCGAGCGCCGCCTCATCCAGGCTGAGCTGGTGGTGCAGGAGCTTGAGGGCCAGCTTGGATCGAAGGGTGGTGTGCTCGGCCCGGTAGATCGTCCCGGAGCTTCCTTCGCCGATGCGCTCGAGCAGGTGGTACCGACCGGCGATGGTCGTCCCCACGAGCGGATCGGCGTCCATGGACTTGAGCGCCGTACCGTCCGCCGGGCAGAACTGGGCGTGGTCCGGCAGGACTTGATGGCAGGTGGGACAGGCTTTCATCGTTGTGTGCAGCCTCGCGCCCTATCCTGACCGCGGTGGACGGTGAGCGTCAAGTCGCGGCAGGAAAAGTTGGGCGAGCAATCTCCGCCACCCCCCCGAGCGGGGCCGCGGGAGGGTCCCCCTCGTTCCCACCTAGAACGTGCCGCTCGCCCCGAAAACCAGGCCTCCCTCGCTTCTCGGCAGGAAAGATACCTGCTTGACGCCCGGTCGCTCGCTGCCCTTGGAAGAAAAGTAGAGGTAGAAGAATACCCCGGACGCCGTGAGGCTGGCGATGCCGGCG
This sequence comes from Deltaproteobacteria bacterium, assembly GCA_020848905.1. Classification (NCBI taxonomy): domain Bacteria; kingdom Pseudomonadati; phylum Myxococcota; class Myxococcia; species Deltaproteobacteria bacterium. The sequence goes on along the minus strand of JADLHG010000005.1, from coordinate 309,929 downwards.
CCCGTGGCGATCCAGCCCGGCAGGGCGGTCTTGTAAAGTTCCTCGCAATTGTGCCCGAGCGGGGGGATTGGCGCGCCGCCGCGGCACTTCGTGTAGCGCCCGTCCAGGATCAGGAACGGGATCCCCACCCCCAGGCCCGCTGCCCCCAGGCCGAGGGTCAGGATCGCCGGCCAGATGGGCCACGGCGTCCGCGCCGCGGCAGGCCCCGCGGGAGTCGGCGGCGCCACAGGGGTCGGTGTGGGCGCGGGCTGAACCGGAGCCGGCGTCGGGGCCGGGGTGGGGGTCGGCTTCGGCGCCACGGGGGCCGGCGTGGGCGTGGGCGTGGGTGACGGCACCGGGCCAGGGGCCACGTCCGGCGGTTCCTCCGCCTTGGCGCTCACGTCGGTCGCGACCTTGCTCGTGGCCTCCAGGGCCTCGGTGAGGGTGCAGATGTCGCAGGTGCCGGTCCCCTTGCCGATCACGGTCGCGCCCTTGTAGATGCGCACCTCGATGCTGTAGTTCTTCCCGGCGGTGGAGATCTTGGCCGTCGCCGCCCGGCTCGTCCCGAGGGTCCCCTGCGCCGCCGAGACGCAGGCTCCTTCGAAGCAGCCCCCTTCGGCGGCCGCGCGCAGCTTGGTGCGCACCGCCGAGGGGTCGACGATCTTCATGCCGCCGGACCTCAGTCCCTTGCCCAGCGCGTCGTGAAAGCGCGCCACGATCTCTCCGGCCTTCGCCGGCTCCATCTTGGGCGGCAGCGGCGCCAGATCTTCCCCCCGGGCCGCGCCGGCCCAGGCTGCCACGAGGCCACCCACAACGCATGCTACGCGAGCTCTCATCGTCTGCCTTCCTAGCCCAACCACCGCGCTGGGCTCGCCGCGCGAGACTCTAACTCTCTTCCGTCCGCGCGACCATGCTGCGGAGCTGCTCCTCGTACTCGTCCTGCGCGATGAGCCCCTTGCGCACGAGCAGCGCCACGAGGGCGTCCACGCGCGCGGCGGGGGGCGCGTCCTGCTGGATCCGTCGCAGGGGCTGCGTGCGCACGTCCACCTGGCCGGGACGTCCGCCGAAAGACTGCCTCCGCGTCGGTGCCGGCGGCGTGGGCGCTGCGCCGGGCGTCGCTTCGCGTCCCCGGGGGATGACCTTCGTCACCACGCTGCGGTAGTGGCTCCGCACGGCCTCGCCGACCTGCGAGGGGCGCGCGATCATCGGTTCCACCGCGCAGCCCGTCGAGAACTCGATCTCTTCGATGGCGTGCGCGTCGAGCGGGTCGGCCATCGCGACGCGCAGGATGCGCCTGCCGGCACGCCGTTCGAGCTGCACCGGCAGGAGCCGGTAGCGGTTCGCCTCCTCGAGCGGGACCTCGCGTACCGCGTCCACCTCCACGACCGTGCGGTCCGGGTCGAAGACCTCGAGTTCGAGGCGCCGACAGAGCGCGGTCACGAGCGCCTCCTCGTCCACCAGACGCTGCTCGAGGATCACGGAGATGAGCGCCGCTCCCGAGCGCTCGGCGGCGCGCTGGGCCTGTTTGAGCTGCTGTGGCGAGAGGAGTTGCTCGTCGACGAGCACGTCCCCGAGGCTGATGCGCTGGGTCATGGGGCGGGCTTCACCGCGGCCCGCTCCACGTAGGCCTGCAGCCGCAGGGTGTCGGCCGGAGAGAGATCGAGGAACTTGATGCCCATGCCCAACGCTCGTTCGTCGTCTTCGACGTTCACGATCCGTCCGCGCACGACGAACGGGGTGGGGTCGCCCGGAAGGCTGAAGCGCAGGCTGACCACGACGCCCCTGGGATGGGGGATGGTGCGCTCCAGGTACAGCCCTCCGACGCTGAGGTTCGCCCCGCGCTGGAAGTAGAGCTCCCGGTCGGAAGACTCCTCGACCCACAGCTCCACGGGGACCCGCTCAGCGGAGCGCCTTTCCCTGAACGTGCCCTCCCGCTTCGCCACGACGCACGACGTGTAAAGAGTAGGCGGTACAGGATTCGAACCTGTGGCCTTTGGCTCCGGAGGCCAACGCTCTATCCAGCTGAGCTAACCGCCCGCAACAAACGAGTGACCTACCCTCTCGACTGTCGCTCGCTGCTATAGCCAGTTTGCCTGCCGCCGTCAAGGGCGCATGGCCACAGCTATCTGGCTGGACCTGGGGGCCTTTCGCGGGACGGGAGGCGGACCTTGCCGAGGGGGGGTATCGGGACCATGCTTCACGGCGAATCGGCCTCGGTTGGGTGAGGGTGGAGCCTCTCCCGCCCGGGGCCCGAGCGCGGCGCACGCCGCAGAAGGGGTACGGGACGGGTCATGCCGAAATACGTCATCGAGAGGAACTTTCCAGGGGCCGCGAAGCTCTCGCCGGGGGAGCTGCGCGACATTGCGGCCAAGTCGGTCGGGGTACTCCGGGAGATGGGCCCCGACGTCCAGTGGGTCGAGAGCTACGTTGCCGAGGACAAGATCTACTGCGTCTACAACGCGAAGAACCCGGAGCTCGTCCGGGAGCATGCCAAGCGCGGGGGCTTTCCTGCCGACAAGGTGTGCCGCGTCTCCGCGGTGATCGATCCGACGACGGCCGAGAAGTAACCCGGAGCCGCCGAGCGGTGAGTTCGGGCCACTCGGCGCCGCTCGGCGTCCGCCATCACATGGGGAGGCACTTGCAGTGGCCCGCGCACAGGGGCTCGTTGTTGGGGGGGCAGGTGCAGACGTGGCCGCAGGAGCCGCAGTTGTCGGTGTCCCCGGCCACGTGGATCTCGCACCCGTCGGTCAACGAACCGTTGCAGTTGCGGTAGCCGGTCGCGCAGCCGCAGTTGCCCGTCGCCGGATCGCAGGTCGAGTTTGCGCCGCAGTTCTTGCCCGCGCACGGGTCCGGGGTCACGCACGCGGTCTGCTGGCAGACCTTCGTGGACGGACACTCGCAGCCGTTGCCCCAGGCGCCGTCGCAGTTGCGGGAGCCGCCGGTGCAGCCGCAGGTGCCGGCCGAGCAACTTGCGTTGCTGCCGCAGTTGACGCCGGCGCAGGGGTCGGGCCCGGTGCAGGTCGTGCCGCTGCAGGTCCTCGAGGGAGCGCACTCGCAGCCGTCACCTTCGCCCCACGAGCTGTTGCAGTTGCGGAAGCCCCCCGCGCAGGCGCAGGCGCCCGCTGTGCAGCTCGCGTTCGCGCCGCAGGTTCGGCCGCACTGGCCGCAGTTCTTGGCGTCGGTCTGGGGGTTCGTGCACACGCCGGCGCAGCGAACGAGCGGATCGGCGCACGGGCCGTCCGAGACGGGGAGGCGCGCGTCGGGAGGTGGGGGCGCTGGCCCGTCGGTGAGGGGGCGCGGCGGGCCGTCGTCGGCGCTCGGGCCGAAGAGATCCCACCGCGAGGGGCGGACGTCCGGAGCGGGTGCGTTGCCGAGTACGCAGACGCCCTGGGCCACGTCGCAGACCGTGTCAGGGCCGCACGGGATCGAGGCGCTGCACGGACGTCCGATGCCGTCGGGAGCGCGCGCGCTGCAGCCGAGAAGAGCGCCCGCCACGAGGGACCAGCCAGCGCAGAAGACCTGGGCGCGACGCGTGCTCACTAGGGGGTCAGGGTCCCGGTGGGAGGTGTTCCGCGAGTGTCGCCGCGGTGGTCTCGTCCACGTTCAGGAAGCGTACGCCGATCTCGTGCGGAGCGATCATGCGGGCCCACACCACGCGACCGGCCACGGCGATGCGGCGCCCGCTCCCGGGGAAGCGGATGGCGACCTGCACGCTCGTGCCGGGGCGCACGACCTCGCTCACCCAGAAGCGAGCTCCGCCGCTGGAGATGTCCTGCAGCTCGGGGGTCGCGAGACCGCTCGTCCCTTCGGGGTCGATCACCGCGACGTGATCTCCGATGCGTTCGTGTTTTCTGCGTTCCATCCGAGACCTCCTCCTACCCAGCGTTGAGACTGTACTGTAGCGCGGGCCCGGTCGGCTTGGGAGGGGGCCGTTGACCGGGCCTCGGGCCGCGAAGTAGCGTGCGCGCATGTCCACGAAACCCAGCCGTACCCTGGAGACCTTCCCCAATCCGAACCCCGAGCGGGACTACGAGATTCGAATGGACTGTCCGGAGTTCACCTGCCTTTGTCCGATGACGGGGCAGCCAGACTTCGCCACGATTCGGGTGCGCTACGTGCCGGACCGGCTGTGCGTCGAGCTGAAGGCCTTCAAGCTCTACCTCTGGTCCTTCCGCAACGAGGGGGCCTTTCACGAGGCGGTGACGAACCAGATCGTTGACGATCTCGTGGCCGCGCTCACGCCGCGGCGCTTGACGGTGGAGGGGGATTTCATGGTGCGGGGCGGGATCCATACGGTCATCACCGTGAGCTACCCCTGACGAGCGCGGTCCCGGCCTTCGTCTTGCAACTCGTTGGCTATCCAGCTGGAGGTAACGCGATGCGAAAGACTGCGGCGTTCATGGTGCTCCTGTTGCCCGGGGGGCTCCTCGGCGGGTGCGCGACCGACGAACCCGCGGGCGCGACTGCCGGGGCGGATCGTGGTGTCGCGGCGCGCGCGGACGGGGGCGCGCGGCCGAGCGCGGGCGACGGCGGCGCGGGGGGCGACGCGGCGAAGAAGCCGGAACCCGCGTGCGGCCCGGGCATCTATCCCTGCGGTCCCTACGGGGTGGAGGTCGGGGACGTGGTCGAGAATCTGTCCTTCAAGGGTCTCGCCGACCCCGATTTCCTGTGCAAGGACACGGCGAGCCAGGCGCACGCCGCCAACCTCACCGAGCTCTCGTTCAAGCGCTTCTTCCAGGGGGACGCGAAGTGCAAGGGGAAGCACCAGCTCCTCTGGGTGAGCGCATCGGCCGGCTGGTGCGGCCCCTGTCACGCCGAGGCGAAGGAGACCTCGGCGCAGTACACGGCGGGCAAGGTGGACCCGCGGGTCGCGATCCTCAACGTGGTGCTCGAGACCGACCGGCCGGGGCAGCCGGTGACCGAGGACTTCCTGCGCCTCTGGGCCAAGAACAACAAGTTCCAGCTCACCTACCCGGTGGCGATGGACCCCGAGTCGCGGCTGACGCGCTACTTCGACAAGAACGCGCTCCCCTACAACATGATCGTCGAGCTCTCGACGATGAAGGTGATCTACCGGCAGACGGGCTCGAACCTGCCGGGGATCGGCAGCGCGATCTTTTCCTACCTGCAGCAGTGAGGCGTTTCGAGCGGCGTCGCGGGTGCGGTGCGCTCGCGGGCCACCGCGGGCTCGCCGGCTACTTCGCCTTGGCGGCCTGCTCCGCAGCCTCGAAGACGCGGCGGCCGTAGCGCGCGGGGACGGGGATGCCGAGGGAGCCGCCCGCGCCGAGACGCAGTGTGTAGGTCGCGCGGCCGTGCGCGAGCTCGCGGGTCATGGCCCGCGCGATCTTGCCGAAGAGCTTGGGCATCAGCTGCCCTTCGATGCCCGTACCGGCTCCGCGGCCGGTCTTGACGAGGCTCTTTACGTGGCCCGTCTGGGGGTTGAACGTGACGTCGTGCCAGCCGCCGATGCGCCCTGCGGCGTTGAACCAGGTCAGGTTGGCTTCGCTCCTCCCTTCGACGGGGCGGCTCGCCTTCAACACGCCGACCAGCTCGTCGCCGGCGCCGAGGCGCATGACGTTGCCGCTCCCGGCGCGGGCGTCGCCCTGGTACTCGCCGCTGTCGTGCGAGGAGCGTCGGCCGGCCTCGGCCCACGTGTCGAAGAGCCCCTGCACGGCGGCTCGCACCTCGGGGCCGAACGCGCCGTAGTCGCCGGCCTTCCGCACGCTGCGCCACTCGAGCACGGAATGCCCCACGCCGAACCAGGCGGCCGCGTTGACCTGCACCGCGGGGGTGATGACCGCGTCCTCGGTCTTCGCGCGGGCGGGCAGCGCGACGAGGAGGACGCCGAGGCCGAGGAGAAGGGAACGGGACGCGCGCATGGGGAGCTCCTTCTTTCCGCTTCCCGCAGAGCAAGGGCGGTGCCACCGGCCATCCCATGAGGTCCTGCGGACTTCTGTGCGCAGGGGGGGGCCGGCGAGGGCTCGAGACGCCACCTGGGCGATGGGTCCGGTGGCCAGTTCCGGCTCCGGGGGAGAGGATCCCCGCCGCGGAGAGGATCCCCGTCGTCGAGCGATGGCTCCGGGAGGGAGGAGGACGCGGGTATAGTGGCGGGGCGATGAGCTGCGCGCGCCACGCGAGAGGCCGTCTAGTCGTTTTGTGCCGGCGGGTGGCGCTGGTCGCAGCGGTGTCGGCCGCTGCGCTCGGGGCCGCACGTCCCGGCGCGGCGCAGGTCGCTCCGCGCGAGGCCGCTCCGCGCGAGGCCGCTCCGCGCGAGCGGGTCTATCGCCTGCGGCGCGAGAGCCGCGGCATCGTGCTCGTGGCGCCGGCGGGAGAGCGGCTCGTGGAGCTTCTGCCGGAGCTGTGGCTTGCGTCGTCCGCCTCGCGAGGTCGCCTGGAGCGCGTGAGGCTCGCCCTCGACCCCGTCGCGCGGGATGCGTCGGTTCGCGGCGCGCTCGCAGCGCGGGGCGCTGCACCGGGCGTGCGGTTTCTCTTCCGCGTAGAGCCCGTGGCGGGGGAGGCGCGCCTGGCGCTGCGCTTCGAGGCGCACTTCGAACGCGAGGTGCCGCTGCGGTCGCTCGTGCTCCGGCTGCGCACGGCGGGGCTCGGTCGCGCGACGGTGCTCGACCGCGCCTACCGCTTCGCGCCGGTGCGCGGTCCCACGTTTCTCGACGGACTGACGCCCGGGTGGGTGCGTTTCGTCGACCACCGGCACCGGCCGTCGTTCGAGCTGGAAGAGGGGATCGAGGGGGCCTGGGTGCGGCCCCTCGGGGGCGACGCGACCGAGCTCGAGCTCGAGCTCCTCCACGTCGACAACCGGCCGCTCGCCTTCTACGACCGCTGCGTGGACCGGCCGCGCCTCGGCGTCAGGCGCCGCGCGCAAGCGTTTCAGCTCCAACCCGCGCAGAGCGTCCTCTCGGCGCGGGCGAGTCTCTGGCTCGGCCTCGCGCGCCCGGCGCTCGTGGCCCGCTTTCCGCGGGGCTTTCGCGCGGCGGTCGCGCTCACCGACCACGCAGATCAAGCGAGCGCCGCCAAGCTGGAGGCCTTCGCGCTCGGCGAGACGGGCGCGCTGGCGCGGCGTGCGGTCGGCGCGGGGCGCCCGGGCTTCGTGAACCGCGGGCTCTCGTACACGAAGAGCATCTTTCTCGCGCGGCAGCCGGGCTACGCGGCGCAGTTCGACGACCCGGCCTTCCTGCGCCTGCTCGACCACCTTCAAGCGCGCGGGGTGGAGCTCGGCGTGCACAGCCCGACGGGGAAACGCGACGCGCCCGAGGCGGTGGACCGGCTGGTGGCGCGCTTCGCCGCGCGGTATCGAGGGCGCACCTGGATCGACCATCAACCCGACACCAACTGCGAGGCCATCTCCAACCGAGGCTGGGACGCGCGCGGGCCCTGGTACGTGCTCGACGTGCTGGCGCGCGAGCGCTTCCGCTACCTGTGGGGCGTGCTCGACCGGCCGCTCCCTCGCGGCGTCCCGAACTTGCTCGATCCGGCGGCCCGCGGCGCGCGGCGTCCGGTGCTCTTCCAGCACCGTGCACTCGGGGCGGGCGAGGTGCGTTTCTGGCTGTTCGCCACGAGCTTTCTCTTCGTGGACCGGCCGCGGCTCTTCTCGCTGCTCGGCGAGGGGCCGCTCGCGCGCCTGATGGACGAGCACGGGCTGCTCCTCGGCCACGTGTATCTGGACACGCAGCAGGAGCGCGGACGCTACGCGTCGCGGAGTCTCCTCGAGCGCGTGGGTCCGGAGCGCTACCGCCTGCGTCGGGATGCGGACGCGCTCTTCGCGCGGCTCGCGCGACACCAGGAGGCGGGTGAGCTCTGGGTCGCGGGGCTCGAGGCGGTGGCGGATCACCTCCTCGCGGCCCGCGCGGTGCGGCTGCGCTACCGGGACGCGTCGCCTCCCGAGCTCTGGGTCGAGGGGCCGAAGGATCGTGCGGTGCGAGGGCTCACGCTGCGGGTGCCGGGGCCGGCCGCGAACGTGACGGTCGATGGCCGGGAGCCCGACGGCGCGCGGCGCGACGGCGCGGGGGTCGAGGTCTGGCTCGATCTGCCGCCGGGGGCGCGGCGCCGCGTGGCGGTGCGGGACCCCTCGGGAGCCCCGCGACGCTGGGGGGAGCGGGTCCGCATCGTGCTCGATGCGCTGGCGGCGGGCGACAGGCGCGCGAGGTAGGGGGCCAGGGCGGTCGAGTTCTCCGGATGGAAGAGCCCAGGGAGGGCCTAACCCTTGAGCTCGGTTGGGTTGATCATGGTTCGCGAAGGACTTTGTGTTTCGGGCAAGGCGCGGCGACGCAGGGATACTCTCGGTATCTCAAGGAGCCGCAACGCCGCCCCGGACGGAAAGCACTCGCGAGGAGTGGTCAACTCAAGCGAGCTCCGGGGTTAGGGCGCTCGTGAAGCGGGCCCTGGCAAACGCCGCCGCTTGCATGAGCCGGCAGCCGGGCGGAGTGAGCCGGCGCAAGCGGCGGCTCGGGCCCTCGTGCCAGCCGCGGTTTGTGGCGAGGGAGGGCGGCTGGCACTCGGGACGCCGCCCGGGCCTCGCTTCACCTCGCGCCGCCCGGGGTCAGGTGATCGCGGTGGAGGCGTGGCGGGTAGACGGCCGGCGAGGGGTCGAGGGAACCGAGGAGTGAATGGGGCGGCGACGTGCAACGCAAGCGCAGCAGGTAGAGCACGACAACGAGCGCGCGGCGCTCTTGGCCTCGCGCCGGCGCTCGGAGGGCAAGCACATCGCCATCGATGGCAAGGCGAGTCGAGGCAGTACGGACAGCCGGACGGACAACAAAGCCCTGCACACCGTGAGCGCCTATCTGAGCGAGCCGGGACTCGTGCCGGGGCAGGTCAAGACGACGGAGACCTCGAACGAGGTCGGTGCGATGCCCGAGCTTCTGCAGCTGCTCAACCTACGTGGAGCCACCGTAACCCGGCATCGCCCCAAGAACGCCGCCGCCAACATGACCATCCTGCACCACTTCGCCCTTAACCTCGTCTCCCCGGCCCACTCGGGGCCCCGATAACGGCAGCGGCGCGGCGGGTCAAGGCCCCCGAGCGCAGCGTCCGTAGGCAGCAGCGCCCGCCAGGGCGCTGTCGCCGGAGGTCCGCAGCCCCGCACGTCGCGCGTCTCCTCAGCCCCCTTGCCCCCCTCCAACCCGCGCGACGACTGCGGGGCGGTGCGCGAGGGGGCGCTTGCCCGACGCGCTGCCCCCTAGATACCCCAACGTCCGAGAACTCGACCGCCCTATAGGTAGGCGGCGCAGGTAGTGCCGCTGCCGCGCCGCGTGCGCTATTCTCCGCGGCCGTGAGCGCCATCCTTCTTCGTCCGGTCGCACTCGACGAGCTCTCGCGCTGCGCCGCGCTGGTCGTGGCGGAGCCCGCCTTCGCGGCCTACCAGATCGACGAGGCGCGCCTCGTGCGGATCCTCGAGGGGGTCGTCGCCGAGGGGAGAGCCGAGCTGCTCGGGGCCGAGCTCGACGGGACGCTCGTGGGCTTCGCCTGGTTCGTACCGCGCGGCGCCTTCGACCGCAGCGGCTACCTGCGGCTCATCGCGGTGGAGGGCGCGGCGCAGGGGCGCGGCGTCGGACGCGCGCTCGTCGCCGAGCTCGAGGCGCGGCACCTTCACCCGCGCGGGATCGTGCTTCTCTGCGCGGTGGGCAACGTCGCGGCGGCGGGCTTCTACGCGCGTCTCGGCTACCTCGAGGTGGGGCGCCTGCCGAGCTACGTCGGCCCGGGGCTGGACGAGCGGATCTTCTTCAAACCGGGCTAGGGGGTGTTCCTAGTACCCCCGACGGAGCGAGCCTCGCCGATGCGGTCCCCGCACTACCTGCTGCTCGCGGTGGCCCTGCTGGCCATGACCACCAGCGGGCCGGCGATCCGCTTCGCCGCCGCGCCGGCCATCGCGATCGTGCTCTGGCGCGTGATCCTGGGGTGGCCCGTGCTCGCCCTGCTGGCCCTCTGGCGACGCGAACGCTGGCCGCTCGCGCCGGGCCTGGCCGCGGGCTTCTTTCTGGCCGTGCACTGGATCGCCTGGTCCATGGCGGTCCAGCGCACCACGCTGGCCACCGCCTCGCTCCTCATCTGCACGGGGTCGCTCTGGACGGCGCTCCTCTCGCGCCCGCTCCTCGGTGAGCCGGTCACACGACGCCAGTGGACCGGCCTCGCGCTCGCGCTCCTCGGCGTGAGCCTGGTGGTCAGCTCGCGCGGGAGCGGCCGTCACAGCCTGCTCGGCGACCTCTATGCGCTCGGAGGCGCGCTGGCCTGGGTGGGCTACACCTTCGTCGGGCGCCGTGCGCGACAGCGTTCGGGCTTCTTCGGCTACACCGCGACGGTCTACCTCTGCGCCGGGCTCTTCGCGGCGATCCCCGCGCTCGCCCTGCGCCTGCCGCTCGCGGGCTACGATCGGCGCACCTGGCTGGCGCTGGGGGCCCTCGCGCTGCTCCCCACGCTCCTCGGACACGGCACCGTGAACTACCTGCTCAAGCACGTCGGTCCGGCGCAGCTCAGTCTGTGGACGCTCGCCGATCCCGTCATCTCCACCTTCAGCGCGTGGCCGCTGTTCGGCGAGAGGCCTCCGCCGCAGGTGCTCGTGGGCGCGGCCTTCACGCTCGGGGGCGTGGCGCTCGGGATCAGCGAGCGTGGCAAGGTGCGATGATGCTCGGGCGGCGAGCGGTGGGGGCGCGTCAGTTGCGAACGGCGTGTCTCAGCCGCGGGGGCGAGCGCTACTTCTTCTCGTCGGCGTCGTCGGCATCGTCCGCGTCGTCGTCACCGTCGTCATCTCCCCCACCGGAGCCCGCGGGCGGCGGCGTGCCGGGGGCCGGAGGCGTGCCCGGGGTGGGTGGTACTCCTCCGTCCTTCGAGGCAGCCGGCCCCCCGGCGTCGGGCGACGACCCGGCCTGCGGATTTCCCGACGCCGGCGGGGTGCCCGGGTCCAGCTGTCCGTCGTTGTCGTCGTCGTCGTCCTGATCGTCCGCGATGCCGTCGTTGTCGTCGTCCGGATCTTCGTCGTTCGGGATGCCGTCCCCGTCCAGGTCGTAGGTGGACTTGGTGACCTTGCGTTCGGGGGAGGGCATGTCTCCGGCGCAGCCGGTACTCCACGAGGCCAGCAGCACGAGGCCGGTGAGCGCCGAAATCCACGCGGGTGTGGCACGCAGTACGTGAGCGAACATCCCTTCACCTCCTTGCGCCGGGGCCCGGCGGCATCGGTTGTCGCGGCCGCGAAGTGTGCGCCGTGCGGTATCTCCGCTGCGCGGCTCGCGTCCTCGGTCGTCTCGTCGCTTGCTTCCTTGAGCAAGCCACGGGCCAGGCCGACGGCGGCCCGGGGAGGGTCACCTGGGTAGATTTCTCGAGTGAATGCGCGCATCCCGCGCGGCGGCGGAGGGGCAGGTGATGAGGCGCTCCCCCCCAACGCGTTGCGCGGGCGCTACGGCGGCGGCGCCTCGGGATCTTCGGCTTGTGGGGGCGAGGCGGCGGGACCGGGCGGTGGTGCCGACGCGGAACCGGTGCGGCGTGCCCTGAGTGGACGCGGGGCGCGCGAGGTCGCGGGTGCGAGCGGCTCGCGTCCTCGAAGGTGGGGGCGCGTCTCCATCGGCGCCGTCGCCGGCCGGGCGAGGGCCACGTCCGTGGGCGAAGATGGTGCCGCCGCCGGTGCCCGGTCGCGCGCTGCGATCGTCGAACCCTCGGCGCGGGACTCTCCGGCCCCGGACGGGTCAGCCCGTAGGCTGGCAGGCGGTGCGCCGCGCGAAAGGACGACCAGCGCGGCGACCGCGAGGAGAACGGCGCTCACGACGGCGACCCACAGGCCCGTGCTCCCCACCGTGCCGAGCGAGGAGGCGAGGTGCGTCGGAGCGGGCAGCGTGGCAGCTCGAGCCGAGGCCGCCCCGAGCGCCCCCGAGCCGTCGGGTCCGCGCATCGCCGAAGGCCAGTTCGCCACGGGCAGTGCGGGCAGGAGGCACCACGCCTCGGCGGTCGGGCGATGCTGGGGTCGCCGGCAGGTCTCGCACTGCTCGAGGTGTTGCTCGACGCCACGGCGCTCGGGAGCGGACGCGAGCTGCCGGGCCAGCTCTTCGCACGCCACCGGCACCCTGGGGCCCGCGAGGAGCTCGTCGGCGACGAACACCGCCGCGAGCCGCGCGCGCGCCCGGTGCAGCGTGACCTTCACGTTGACGAGCGAGAGCTCGAGCGCCTCGGCCAGCTCCTCGTAGGAGAGCTCGTCCACCTCGCGCAGGAGCAGGATCTGCCGGTAACGCGCCGGCAGCCGGGCGAGGCAGAAGTCGAGTCGCGCGCCGAGCTCGGTGCGCCGCTGCGCCGCTTCTCCGTCGGGAACGCGGGTCTCGGGCTGCTCGCCGAGCGCGGCGTCGTCGCCGCCTCGTTGCCGGCGGGTGAGCTCTCGCAAGCACAGATTGGTCACGATGCGGTAGATCCAGGCCTTGAAGTAGAGCGTCTCGCGCGTCTGGTGGATCGCGGCGAGGGCCCGCGCGAACCCCTCCTGCACCATGTCCCTGGCGAGCGCGTCGTCGCGCAGCATGCGGTGCGCGTGCCGGTAGAGCGCATCCCGATGCCGCAGGTAGAGCGCCTCGAGCGCGCGCGGATCTCCGCTGCGTGCGGCCTCGGCCAGGTCCAGCTCGGCGAGAGCGAGGTGCGGAGAGGGAGGGCTCACGTGGCTTGAACCCGCGTGACCGGTCCCAGGTTACAGCGCGGCATCGTCTTTCATTGTACGCGGACGCGGCGCGATTCACGGCGCACCGCGAGGCGGCGGCGGCTCATCAGGGTGGCAGATTGCGGTGTGTCAGGTTACATTAATCGCATTACAAATAAGGCTTACCAGGAGGCTCCATGCGCTGTCGTAGTTCCGGTCGGTTCGTCGGCTTCGCGTCGGTCGCCCTGCTCCTTGCCCTTGCCGGGGGCTGCGGCGGTGACGGCGGCGTGGCTTCCGCCGACCAGGCGCGCCTGGCCTACGTCGGGCTCGACCTGTCCATCGACAAGGCCATCGACCTCGGCCTGCAAGGCTACCGCGCGGCCTCGAGCGCCCACATCCCGGACCAGACGGGCAGCGGCAAGGTGAAGGGCACCCTCACCGTGGGCGGGAAGGTGGACCAGGGCGCTTCCAACAACAAGGAGATGACGCTCACCGTGACGATGGCGGAGTACACGGACTCCGAGGACCCGCTACTGACCTATTCGACGGCGGCGCCGGTCCCCGCGCTCGGGCTCAGCCTGAAGAAGATCCCCTCGGGCACCTTGAGCGGAACCTTTCAGGGGCGGCTGAATCTGACGGGCGCGCTGCAGGGCGAGGTGACGCTCTCCCTCGGCATGACCGGGCAGCTCGAGCCCGACCCGGCGGACGCGAGCAAGCCGCGTCGCAAGCCCGGCACCACGCGCATCACGGGCAGCGCTAGCTCGCCCTTCGGGACGTATCAGGTGGACGTGACGCGCTAGCGCTGCGAGCCGTCGCGGGCCTGCGCGGCCGGCGAGGCGACCGCTACCGACCGACGTAGCGATCCACCTCCGTGCCCAGGCGCTGGAGCTGCCAGGCGGCGTCGCTCTTCGCGTCTGCGGTGATCCTCGCATTCGATGATCCGAGGCCGGGAACGAGGCTCCGGAGCTCGCCGGCCGCGTCGCGCACGCTGTACACGGCGGCGGAAAGCTCGGGGCGCAGGCGAGCCCCCTGCGTGCCGGCGGCGACGTTCACCATGGTCGTGGCGTTCTCGAGCGGTCGCAGTTCCTGGTCCACCCGTCGCGCGGCGTCTCGCAGATGCACGAGGGCCTGCTGCCGCTCCTCACCGGGCGCGGCGCGCAGGTACGCCTGCCACGCGCGCTCGAGAGAGCTGCGGGCCGTCACCAGCTCCTTGACCGCGTGGCGCTCGAAGACCTGGACCGAGCGCAGAAACGACGGACGCGTGAGAAGCGCGCGCGCGCCGACCACGTCCCGCGCCTCGAGCTTCTGCAGCGCGGCGGCGAGGAGCCGCTCGGGCGCCATGGCCTGCTCCAGCTTGGCCACGGCCTTGCCGAGCTCCTTGCGTTCACGCGCGGTGAGAGGGAGTCGCCCGGCAGTGAAGGTGTACCACTCGGCCTCCACCGCGTTGAGCAACGTGGCCGCGGCCACGACCCCGGCGGTCGAATGCGCCTTCTCCCGGGCACGCTGCAGCTCGGAGATCTGCGCGTGGACCCGCGTACGCACGAACCGCTGGTCGGCCTTGTCGGTCGGGACGTACAGCTCCCGCAGCCCCTCCGCTTCGGCGTGCCGCCCCAGGGCGAGGAAGACCTTGACGGCGTGCTGCATCGCGGCCGGGACGGCCCGGAAGCTCGCGCGGCCACGGATGAGCCGGAGCCCGTCGTTCTTCTCCGTGCCGCGAGCGGTGCGTTCGACGGGCTGCCACTGGAAACGGGGCGCCGGCTGCGCCGCCTCGCCGCCGTGACGGGCGTACGCGAGGCTCGGAGCGCAGACACTCGCCGCTGCGACGGCGAGACACGCGACGAGCGCGCGGGTGCTAGACAGTCGATGCGTGGACATGAGCCGTTCTCCCTGAGTCCTTCTTCGTCCGTAGTCAGCAGGTCTCGTGCCAGCCGGATCGCTGGGAGCTCGAGGCGCCGCGGCGCCAAAGGTCGCGGAGTTGCGCCGCGAGCTGGCCGTTCGCGAACTGCCGATGGCGGCTTTCGCGGGCAGCCTGCCGCGATGCTCCTCTGGCCACTGCCCACCCGAGAGGGCAGCGTGCGGCGCTCCGCGAGGTGCAGTGCGAATCGGTGGCTAGTCCGGCCAGCACGAGGACGCCACGCCGTGGTCGCGCCGTCGCCGCGTAGCGTTACCGACGCGTGGAATCGCAGCGCAATCTTGCGAGGGACCCCCTCCCGAGGAGAGCTCGCTGCTCGGGAGCCGCGGGCACGTCCCTTGCTCCCCTCAGCGCGGGTCGCGAGGAGCGAAACGATGGTTGCACGGTGTGGCGGGCAAAGGCGGTGCAGGGGGATCGCGGGCCTCGCGCTCGTCTTCGTCCTCGCTGCTCCCGCGTCGTTCGCGGAGGCGCGGCGGGGCGATGGGGCGAGAGGGTTCGGCGCGGTCCTCGAGGCGCTGCGCGGGGCGGCCGGCAACCTGCGCGGCGCGCGTCTCGAGCGCGCGGAGGCGACCCTGAAGGTGCCGCTGCGCGGAGGGTCCCATCGCCTCGCGCTCTGCGGCGCCCATCCCCAGATCGCCTTCTCGCAGGACGCCGTGGCTACCCTCGACGAGGTGGTGCTCCGCCGCGGTCGCTCGGGCTACGAGCTGGCCTCGGCGCGGCTGCGCTTCAACGAGGCGCCCACGGTGACCGACGCGGTGCCGGCGCTGAACGCGCTGCTGCGCGGCGCGGGCAAGAACCCCGGCTTCTTGCTCGGGCTCGCGGGCGTCCTGAACCCGACAGTCACGGTGCGCGAGGTTACCCTCGAGGTGCGGCGCGACGGCCCGGGCGGCGCCCCGCGGCTCTACGCGGGAGGCGTCTTCGGTTACCGCGGACTGCCCGTGCCGGTGCCGGCCCAGCTCGTGGACGGAGGCGCGGCCGGTCGCGGCTTGAACGCGCTCTTCGGGGACGTGATGGCCATGGTCTCCGGGCAGGCGAGCTGCACGGTGCGCGCGGAGCTTCGTGGGGCCGGCGGCGCGCGGGTCCCGGCCCAGCTCGCGGTCGAGGGGCGCGTCGCGGGACGCCGCGGAAAGCTGGAGCTCAGCGGGACGAAGCTGAGTCTGCAGGGACTCGGGCTCGGGGCCGGCGGCGAGGTGAGCCTGGCCGGAGCCGTGGCGCTCGCGCTCGGGGAGGTGGGGCTCGCGCTCACGGTCAGCGGCGCCGACCTGACGCTCGAGGGGCTCGTTCGCGAGACGCCCCTGCGCCTCGTGGGAGGGCTGACCGCGTCGCTCTCCGAGAGCGGATCGTGCCTGCGCGTGACGGACGCCGACCTCTCGCTCGCCGGTCTCGGCGCGGCGCCAGGGGCGAACCTCCGCGTGCGCGGCGCGTGCGGCTTGAAGCGCAAGGCGGCCGGGCGCTTCGGCCTCGAGACGACCGGTCTCGAGCTCACGGGCTTCGGCACGGGCGAGCGGCCCCTACGGGTCGAAGGCGACGGTGCGCTCGAGATCGATCCGGCCTCGGGCGCGCTCCTCGTGCGCGGGGGAACGGTGAAGGCCAACGTGCCCGGGGTGGGCCTGCTGCGCATCACCGGCGGGGAGTACGCGCTCACGCCGGAGCGCTAGGACCAATGCCGGTGTTCTGACTGGACCGATGTTTCTGGCGCCGTCTCCGACGGAGCTCGAGCGCGAGCCACCCGCTCGCCAGTAGCAGCCACCGCGCGTAGGACCCATCGAAAGGCCAGCCGACCTCGCAGCCGCACCCGGCCGCGCCCGGGACGCTGGCGTCGCCGCCCGGACCGGCCTCGGGGGTCGCGCCCCCCTCTCCCGCGCGCGGGTCGAGGCCCACGCCGCCGTCGACCGGGTTCGCGTTCGCGTCTGCAGGCCCCGCGTCCCGCGAGGCCGCGCCGTCCAGGCGACCGTCGCTCCCCCTGCCGCTGTCGGAGGCCGCGCGTCCGTCGCCGGCCAGAGGAGCGCCGAATTCGAAGGCGCCTACGTCTACCGCGGTTCCTGCCGGTCGCGCGGCGCCATCGAGGTCGTGGTCGGGTGCACCCTGGCGCAGCCCCTGGTCGAGGCCCGGCGACCCCGCCGTCAGATGGTAGTCGTGCTGCGCCGGCCCCGCGAAGAGCGGGGTCTTGCCCGTGAGGTTGCCGGAGAGCGTGAAGGGGCAGCTGGCGCCCACCGTGAGCTGGTTGCGGTCCGTGAGGTTGTTGAGCAGCGAGACCTTGCTTACGTCGCTGCAGGTGTCGATCTGCACCGCTCCGCCTCGCGGCTGGTAGAAGATGTTGTTCTGGATGAGCAGGTCCGAGGTTCCGGTGGTGACGATGATGTGCCCGTCGCGCCCGGGGTTGGCCTCGGCGAAGGTGTTGTTGACGATCTTCAGCTCCCGTTTGGGGTCCGGTCCGTAGATGTGCACCCCCCAGCCCGCCTTCAGGTCGTAGAATGCGTTGTTCGTGACGAGAATGCGGCTGCCGCGGATATAAACCGCGTGGTCGTGGTTGTTGGGGTACTGGCTCCCCGCGAGGCGCCCGATGGTGTGGATCACGTTTCCGTCGACGGTGACGTCGGTGCTGCCGCCGCCGATGGAGACGCCGTCCTGGCCGTACTGCGTGGTGGTCACCCGTCGGCCTATCTCGTGGATGCGGTTTCCCGAGACGACGACCTGGTGGTTGTCGTTGTTGATCATCACGCCGGTCGCACAGCCGGAGATGTCGAAGCCGTCGATGACGACCCACTGCACCCGCGGGGCGAGGAGCACGCACCAGTTGAAGTCCGTGCTACCGCTCGGCAGCGTTCCCTTCAGCTGCGCTCGATGGCGGTGCAGCGCCCGGAAGGTGACCGGCGCTCCCGCGCTGCCGCCGCGGGTCAGGCGCAAGACGGACTTGTCGTTGTCCGCGTCCTCGTACACGCCGTCGCCGACAAGGACCAGATCCCCCGGGTCCACGAGCTGCGCGGCGCGCTGGACGGTGCAGAGCGGCAGGCCGGATTTCACGTCGGCCTTCGCTCGTGCGTCGGAGCAGCTCGCGTGCCGGAGGTCGACGTAGAGGGTGGCGCCGAGGGCGGACACTGACGGCAGGATCAGTGCGCCGAGCGTAAGCGCGCGACAGAGAGCTCTCGAGGCGCGTTCGCCTCGGCGAGATGCCGCGACGACGTGTGCGCGCGGCGACGCTGGGCGCCTGGGGATCAGAGGCAGTACCCGCCGAGGAAGCTCTGGGTGCTCGGCAGGCAGACCTCGCCCGTCGCGCACGGGGCCCCTTGGGTGCGCGGGTCGCACGCGGGCTCGCAGGTGTACGAGCTGCGATCCGCGCAGACCTGGCTCTTGGAGCCGTCGCAATCGTCGGTGAGCGGCGAGCAGCTCGCGCCGAGGGCCGCGCCGCCGCGCGGTGGCTCTAGCGTGGGGCGACAGTAGGCGACCGTCGGGCCCAGCGCCGCGTCCGCCTGGCAGAAGGTGCCGGCCGGGCACTCGGGGCTCGTGAGCGTGCCCTTCGCGGGGTCGCACTTCTTGCGGCAGGCCATCGCGTCCACCGGGATCGTGGCGCGCTTCAGCTCGACGCAGGTGTAGTCGGTCGTTGGGGCGGGGCAGGCGGGATTCGTTTCTGCGCCCCCCTTCGCCGTGTCGCAGGCTTGCAGGCACTCGCCCAGGTAGCAGAGGAGCCCGGTGCTGCACCGCTTGTCCGTGAGGTTGCACCGCTCGCCCCGCGGCTGGCCGCTCTCGCGAACGCACGCGCCCTGCTTCGGCGAGTCGAGGTACTCGGTGCAGACCTCGCCCGCGCCGCAGGTCGCGGCGGCGCCCGCGCGTGGGTCGCAGGCGAGGGCGCAGCGGTCGCGGCTCACCGCCGAGAGGCTGGGTCCTCCCATCAGGCAGACGAGGCCCTTCTCCCCGTCGCAGTCGTCGTCGTAGGTCGCGGTGGTGCACGGTGCGCTGGCCGTCTGCACGCGCCCGAGAGGAGGCGTCGGGGACGGGCGGCAAAGACCCGGACTCGTGCCGCTCGCGCCGTGGCAGTAGGTGCCGAGGGCGCAGTCGGGGCTGAGCGCGGCCGGCTGCGTGGCCGAGCACCGTCGGCGGCAGACGCCGCCCGTTCCTTCTGCCACGCAGCTCGTCTTCGCCAGGTCGGCGCAGTCGGGGTTGTTGTTGTCCCCCTTCTTCGGGTCGCACGCCCTGTGACAGATGCGGTCGCAGACCAGGCCCGCGGCACAGGGGGCGTGCACGCGGTCGCAGGGGAGGCCGAGCGCGACCGTGCCCTTCGAGGGGACGCAGACGCCTCCCGTGGGGACGTTCGTGCGCTCTTCGCAGACCTCTCCGTCGCCGCAGCCTCCAGGGGGCGCGAGGCGGGGGTTGCAGCTCGCGGCGCAGCGTCGGGTCAGGCAGACGAGGCCGCTCTTGCAGCGCAGGTCGAGCTGGTCGCCGCACCTTCCGCCGCGCGCCACCGGGCCCTCTCGCGCCGCGGCGAGGGGGAGGCACTGCCCCGGGGCGTAGGGTCCCGTCTCCGCCGCACAGTAGTAGCCCTCGGCGCAGGCCGGATGGGCCACTCCTCCCTGCGCGCGGTCGCAGCGCCTCCGGCAGAGGCTCGCGCTGCCGATGGTGACGCAGAAGCTCTCCTTGACCGCGCAGTCGGGGTTGGCGGTGACGCCCTTCTTCGCGTCACAGGGGTGTTGGCACCGCCCGCCGGAGCAGGCGAGAGGGGGCGTGCAGCGCAGGCTCGTGTCGTTGCAGACCTGGTCCGCGCCGCGAGAGGCGGGGGGCAGACACTTGCCCTGCGCGTAGGACGCTGCGTCCTCGACGCACTCCTCGCCCGCGTCGCAGAGCGGGTTGCCCTTCGCGCCGCGTCGCGGGTCGCAGGCCTTCACGCAGACCGGCAGCGCCGGATCGCCGCTGCAGAAGAGACCGGCTCCGCAGGTGCGCGCGGCCGGAGCGATGCGCACGCAGCTCTCACCGGCCCGCCGCGGTCCCCGCGTGGGAGGGGCGGGGCTCACCGAGCAGTAGCTCTCGCTCGCCGGGGTTCCGGCCTGGCAGTAGGTGCCGACGGGACACTCGGGGTTCGTCCCTCGGCCCTGGGCCGGATCGCAGCGGCGTCGACAGACGGCGAGCGGCGCCCAGGCCTTGCCGTCGCAGACGTAGCGCGCGGGGTCCGGGCAGCCCGGGTTGTTCGCTCGCCCCTTGGCGGCGTCGCAGAGCGGCTGGCACATGCGGCCGAGGCACTTCAGACCGGCCTGGCAGCTCGTGCCGTGCGGCGTGCACCAGGTGTATGCGGGGAGGGGCAGGCCTCCGTCGAGTCCCGGGCCGACCCCATCCGGGCCGGCCTCCCTCGCGGTGCCGTCGCCCGACGGAGCCGCGTCGGTGGAGCCGCCGCCGCCGCCGCAGGCCGCAAGGAACATCGTCGCCACGAGAAGGCCGCGTCTGCCGCGAGGAATGGGAGTCACCGACGCTCCTGTCCCGCGCCGCGAAACAGCCCAGGACAGCTCTCAGTGTACCACGCCCGCCGCGCACCTCTGCACGGGCCCGGTGGTGCGGTGCCCCGTGCGCCGTAACGATCGCGCGTGGGCCAGCGTAGATCCACCTCGAGCGCGACGACGAGGGGCCATGTCCGGCATCGAGCTGACGAACTTCGTGGACGGCGAGCCGTCACCGCCGAGAGGTGGGCGCTACCTCGAGAAGCTCGCCCCCGCCACGGGAGAGCTCGCGGCGCGCGTGCCGGACAGCGACGCGGCCGACGTGGAGCTGGCGGTGGCGGCCGCGCGGCGGGCCTTTCCGGGCTGGGCCGCGACGCCTGCCGCCGAAAGGTCGCGCCTCCTCCTGCGCCTCGCGGACCTCGTCGAAGCCGGGCTCGAAGCCTTCGCGCAGGCCGAGAGCGCCGACACGGGCAAGCCGCTCCGCGTTGCGCGCACCGTCGACCTCCCCCGCGCGGTGGCGAACTTCCGCTTCTTCGCCACGGCCATCTTGCACGGGCACACCGAGGCGCACGCGATGGACGGCGAGGCGCTGAACGTGACCTTGCGCGCCCCGCGCGGCGTGGCGGGGCTCATCGCGCCCTGGAACCTGCCGCTCTACCTCCTGAGCTGGAAGATCGCCCCCGCGCTGGCCACGGGGAACACGGTGGTGGCCAAGCCCTCCGAGCTCACGCCGTCGACCGCCGCGCTGCTGGGAGAGGTTTGCCGCGAGGCGGGCCTGCCGCCCGGCGTGCTGAACGTCGTGCACGGGCTCGGGCCGCGCGTGGGTGGACCCCTCGTCGCGCACCCCGCCGTGCCCACGATCTCCTTCACGGGCGGGACGGCCACGGGGGCGGCCATCGCGCAGGCCGCGGCCCCCTGCTTCAAGAAGCTGGCGCTCGAGCTCGGCGGAAAGAATCCGACGATCGTGTTCGCCGAGGCCGACCTCGAGGAGGCGGCGCGCGAGGCCGTGCGGGCCGCTTTCTCGAACCAGGGGCAGATCTGCCTCTGCGGCTCGCGCGTGCTCGTGGAGGCGTCGGTCTACGACGGCTTCGTCGCCCTCTTTCTCGAGCGGGTACGTGCGCTCCGCGTGGGCGACCCGCTCGACCCGCAGACGGATCTCGGCGCGGTCATCTCGCGCGCGCACCTGGAGAAGGTCCAGCGCTACGTGCAGCTCGCGCGGCGCGAGGGGGGAGCGATCCTCGCGGGTGGAGGGCTGGCCGAGCCACCGAGCGCGCGCTGTCGCGACGGTTTCTTCCACCAGCCGACGGTCATCGCCGGGCTGGGTCCGTCGTGCCGCGTGAACCAGGAGGAGATCTTCGGCCCGGTGGTCACGCTGCTCCCCTTCCGAGACGAGGAGGAGGCGCTCTCCATCGCCAACGGGACGCCGTACGGGCTCTCCGCCTCGGTCTGGACGCGGGACCTGGACCGCGCGCACCGCGTGGCCGCGCGGCTCGAGGCCGGCACGGTGTGGGTGAACTGCTGGATGCTGCGCGACCTGCGCGTGCCCTTCGGCGGAACGAAGCAGAGCGGGCTCGGGCGCGAGGGGGGCGACGAGGCGCTGCGCTTCTTCACCGAGCCGAAGAACGTGTGCGTGCGCTATGGGTCGAGTCGGGCGCGCGGGAGCTCCCGTGGCTGATCCCCGCGATACGATCATCACGGCCCGAGCCCCGTCGCCGGTCGGCGCCTACCCGCATGCGCGACGCGCCGGCTCGTTGCTCTTCCTCTCGGGAGTCGGCCCGCGGCGCCCCGGAGACGGCAGCATCCCCGGGCTCGTGCAGGACGACCGCGGTGCCGTGCGCTCGTACGACTTCGCCGCGCAGTGCCGGCAGGTCTTCGCCAACGTGCGCGCGATCCTCGAGGACGCGGGGTCGAGCTGGGAGCGCATCGTGGACGTGACGGTCTTTCTCACGGACATGAAGCGTGACTTCACGACCTTCAACCGGCTCTACGCGGAGGCCTTCGCCGGGAATCAGCCGACGCGCACCACCGTCGAGGTGAACGCGCTCCCCACCCCCATCGCCGTCGAGCTCAAGGTCATCGCTACGCTGGAGTGACCGGCGCGACCGAGGCTGGCCGCTCGGGTCACGCCGCGATTGTCGATGAACGCCGGCCCGGATTTCCAGAACTCGGCGGTCACGCGACGCCCAACGTTGCGGCAGAGCGCAGGAGCTGCGCGCGGTTTTCCGCCACGCCGGACGCGGTCCCGAACTTGCTCGGGGCGGACGTAGAAAACCCGATCGAGAGGATGGACCCATGCGCAGCCTCGCCATGGCCGGCATCGTTCTTTTCGCCGCCTGCACCGGAGAGCCCACCGAGCCCGCCAGCCTCGAGCGCGAGGCCGAGACCGCGCTCAGCTTCGAGCTCGGGCCGAACGGTCCCTGGCCCCTCCGTTCCCTGATCCTCAAGGCCACGGGGTTTCGCGAAGTCGCCGGCAAGCGGATGCGCTATGCCCTATACGACCGTGGAGCGCACAAGAGGATCGCGACCGGACGTATCCCGGTGCCACATCGAGACAGCTTCTCCCTCGTGGGCCGGGGGCTGACCCAGGCCGGCAAGAACTACCTCTTCGTGTTCTACGTGGACGCCGATAGCGACGGGCGCTGCAATAGCGACACCGATCCGGCGGGGCTGCTCTTCTTCGACGGCGGCACGGGGAATGTCGACCGCGTGGAGATCGCCTGGGGCGACGCGATCGAGCGCGTGACCGCGAAGTTCAATTTCGAGCCCGGACGGTGTCCCGGCGACCCGGAGAAGGACTGCTTCTACTTCGCCGACTCGCACTGTGGGAGGGGCCAGTGCAACGTCGACGACGGCGCCTGCGTGGGCTGCCTCTTCGGCGAGCATTGCGCTGCGCTCGACCCCTCTCGTTCGGCCTGCGTGGACGACACGATGGTCTGCGCGGTCTGCGACCCGGCCGACAACGCGAACGGCAAGAACCCGAACTGCGCGGCGGGGAAGGTGTGCGTGACGGTGAACGGCAGCGGGGGTCCGCGCTACTTCTGCGCGGCGAAGGTCGGGGGAATTCCCTAGCGCAGGTGCTCCGCGGCGTAGACCCGGAGCTCCACGGCGAGCTGATTGATCGTTGAACGGAGCTGCTTGACCGCTTCGCGGTCGGCCGGCGTGACGGACTTGGGCAGGCCCGTAATCGGGGCCATCGCCGCGACGGCCTCCACCTCGGTCAGCCGCTTCGCCAGGCGGGCCGCCGTGTACGTGTTCACGATCCGCTGAGTGGACTGCAGGGACCTGAGCGTGTCCCGGAGCTCGCCGAGGTACGCGTTGAAGGCCAGCTCGCGGACGGTGCGCGCCATCTCCTTCGTGAGGACGAAGGAGGGTTCCTCACCCTTCGCGCCGTCGAGGAGGCGGGCGATGTTAGTCAGGGCGTCGGTGTGGTAGCCCGACCGGACGGCGATCGCGATGCTGCTGATCTTGTGCTGGCCCGCGTCCACCTGCGCCTTGCGTCGCTCGGCCTTGGGTAGCTCCAGGCGGAGCGCGTCGAGCTTCACCTGAATGGTGGCATCAGCCAGCGGATTCGAGAGCTGGCCGAAGAGCCGGGACGCGGCCTTCGGGTCCGTGCGCATCAGCACGCGGACTTCCCGGACCAGACGCAGGGTGTGCCGCACCTCGCGGTTCCGCTGCGCCTGCTCCTTGCGGCTGCGCGCCGGGGGGCCCGGAGCATCCAAGGCCAGCGCGAGCTGGGGGAGGGCGCACAGGCAGACGAGGGCGAGGAGGCCGATTCGGGTTCGTGGAGTCATGCGCGGGGCTACTGCACGGTGCGTGCCGCGACGATGCTCTGGAATCAGGCGTACTTGCCGCGGACGGTGCGCCGGTACGGGGGCCACGGGAGCCAGCCGATCCGGCTACCGCTGCGACCAGCTCCGGCGCGCCGCGTGGGACTTACTCCCGCGTGCGCAGCACCGCGCGCACCGGACTCGCGTCGAAGCCCACGAGGGGTAGTGGCAGCGCGATGAGCTCGTAGAGGCCTTCGGGCACGTGCGAGAGCACGAGCCCCTCGAGCACCGAGAGATCGTGCGCGAGGCAGGCCTGGTGGCTCTCGAGGGCCTTCGAGCTGAACGGATCCACGCTGGGAGTGTCGAGGCCCACGAGCACGACGCCCTCGCGCGCGAGCCGCTCCACCAGCTCGGGGCCGAGCGCGGCGAAGTCCTCGGCGAAGCGTTCCGGGTCGGGGAAGGTGCCCGTGCAGAGGAGTACGCGGGGGGCCTCGAGCCGCGCGGGAAGCGCGTCCGGCGGAATGCGGCGCCCGCGCATGCCAGGCACGCGCAGCACCTGGCACGGGCCGAGGTAGGGCTCGAGGGAGCGGGCCTCGATGCTCGGAGCGCCCTTGCCGTAATGGCTCGGGGCATCGGCGTGCGCGCCGAGGTGCACGGTCGCGTGCAGCGAGGAGAGCGTGAGGTTGTCGCCGCGGGCGAGGTCGGCCAGCACCTCGCGCGAGAGGGGCGTGTCGCCGGGCCACACCGCGCTGCCCGGGGTCAGCGGGGGACTGAGATCGTAGAGCATCCGCGAGAGGCTACCGCTGCAGGAGCGGCATGAACACCGAGAAGACCTTCGGCACGCGGGTCACGGTGACCGCGATCGTCTGGTCGGGGCGCAGGAGGCCGGCGGTGGGGCTGGTCACCTGGACGGAGGCGCTGTGGATCCCGAGGGGGAGCGCCGTCGCATCCACCGTGAGCTCGAGCTGGCTCGCACCGTCGGTCTGCGCGGTGAGCCAGCTCGCGGCCTCGGGGGGCACGGTCACGCCGAAGGCGAGCGGCGCGCCGGTCGTGGTGCGCACGGAGACGCGGTAGCGGCGCGGCCCGGTCGCGGCGTCGGCCAGGTGCGAGAGCACGCTCGTGGAGAGCGCCATCGCGCTGTGGTGCGCCCCCTTCGCGCGCAGCGTGGGGTCCCCGAGGTAGGTCATGCCGTAGTACCAGCTCTTCTCGCCGTCGTCGAAGCCCCCCTCGGCGCGGCGCTGGAACCAGGAGCGATACGCCTCGCCGAAGGTCACGCGCGTGGCCAGCGGCTGGTAGTAGTCCTCGAAGACCAGCATGGCGCCGGTCTTGGTGGGCCCGACGGCACCGAGCCCCTGGCCGCGCCCGAACACATAGAGCCCGCCGAAGTAATTCGCCTCGGTGTGGCGCGCCCCCGAGCAGTTGAAGAGGTTGAAGAAGTGCGTGCGCCGGGCGTTCGCCACCAGATGGCTCTGGTAAAACCAGTCCGGGCTCGAGGTCTTGAACCAGTGCCCGTGCGGATACGAGTGCGCCATCAGGTGCACGTAGGTGGAGCCTTCGTTCGCGCCCCAGCCGTGGTCGAGTCGCGCGCCGTAGTCCGCGGCGGTGGTCGCCGCCGGGGCGAGGACCTGCGTCAAGGCGCCGTACGCCTCGGCGAGCGTGTTCGAGAAGCCGGCCGCGGTCCAGTCGTCGTCCTGATAGGCCAGCGCCACGTCGGGCAGGGTGCTCCCCCCCGTGCGATAGATGTGGTTGCGGTCGAAGTAGCCCGCGAGGAGGTCCGACTCGGTCCCTTCGGCCGAGAGGTTGTGGGCCTGGATGCGGCCGACGAAGACCTCGGGCGCCACGTTGCCGGTGTGCGCGCCGTAGAGGCCGGGGCCGAGCTCGGTCCACGCGCCATCCAGGTCCATGAAGAAGAGATCGATCGGAAACTCCACCGTCGCCCCGTCGAAGTCGTTCGCGTGACGGTACCAGGCGGTGGGGAAATCCCCGACGAGCACGGCCCCGACGAGCCCCCGCGTCGCCCGCGCGAGGAGGCGGTCTTTGATCCCCTGCGGAGTGGTGCCCGCGACGACCGTGACCCACTCCTGCTCGACGAGAAAGCCCTCGGCCTCGAGGTCGCGCCGGTAGCGCTCGAGCCGCGGCCCGAGCGGCGCGGCGAGGCGCTGATTCACGAGCAGCAGCACGAGTGGAGCACTGCCCTCCGCTGCGCGCTGCACCGACGCCTGCGGGGAGATCTTCGTTTCGCTCCCCGCGGGCTGCCGCTGCGTGAAGGCGGCGCGGTCCTGCTGGTGCGTTCCCGCCTGCCCCGGTCCCACCCAGGAGGTGACCGGGACGCAGCTCTCGATGGGGCCGTTGCAGCCCGGCGGGAAGTAGCGGCCCGTCTGCTGCGCGGAGCGGGGCCGGCCCGAACCGTCAGGATCCGGTGCACAGGCCGCGAGGGCCATCGCAAGGGGGAGTGCGAGGCCAAGGACGAGGACGGCCGGGGTCCGGCAGGGATGCTGCGGCATGGCGGGAGGCGATGCACCGCGCGTGCCACGGGTCGGACCATGGGCCCCCACGACTCTGTGCCGCTCCGCCCGCGGGCGGGACACTCGGAACCGGAGGCCTGCGCGCGGAGTCAACGCGGACTCCCGTGGGCACCTCAGGGGCAGGGGGAGCGTTCGTCGCGTCGGCCCCTCGTCAGAGGAGGTTGCGGAGGGCCCAGAGGTCCGGAAAGACGGGTTTGAAGAGGGACTTCTGCAAGAAGGCGACGCCCGAGGAGCCCCCCGTGCCGCTCTTCGTGCCGATGGTGCGCTCGACCATCTTCACGTGCCGGTAGCGCCACTCCTGCAGGCCCTCGTCGAGGTCGGTCAGGAGCTCGAGGAGCACTGCCAGATCCTGCTCGTCCCGGTACAGCCGCAGGAGCTCGCGCTGAAACGCCTCGCTCGGCTCGGTGGGCTGGCGGCGGTTCCGCGTCAGGAGCTCCTTCGGGATCTCGGCGCCGCGTCCCTCGAGGAAGTGATAGAGCGCGTCCATCAGCGATGGATCGTCGAGGCGGCGTTCGAGCTGGGCGTAGGACGGCGTCCCCTTCTCGTAGTGCACGAGCATCTCGGGGCGCTTGTAGCCGAGGAGGTACTCCAGCTCGCGGAACTGCACCGACTGGAAGCCCGACGAAGCCTCGAGCCGGTGCCGGAAGCTGGCGAAGGAGATGGGGGTCATGGTCTCGAGGACGTCGAGCTGGCCCACGAGCGTCTTCAGGATCGTGCGCACGCGCTTCAGCCCGGCGATGGCGTCGAAGAGCTCGCCGTTGCGCAGATCGCGATGGACCTTGTCCAGCTCGTGGAGCGTGAGCTTGAACCAGAGCTCGTAGACCTGGTGGATCACGATGAAGAGGAGCTCGTCGTGTTCGGGCGGCTCGGAGCTGGCCGCTTGCAGGGCCAGGAGCTGATCGAGCTTCAGGTAGCTTTGATAGGTGACGTGCTTGCTGGTCATCGCAGGACTCCGAAGAGCAGGGCGGCGCTGGCGAGGAGCAGGCCGAGACCGAGAGCCGCGCCGAGCACGGTGCGGTCCTGGTGACGGGCGCGCGCCACCGCGTCGCCGTAGGGGATGCGGGTGAAGCTCACCATGTCGTAGAGCGGCAGGTACCAGAAGGGGAGCAGCCGCTGCAGCAGGTGCTCGAGGTGCTTGCGCCCCCTGAACCAGCGGGACGCGACCTTGTCGCGCATCTCGAGAAAGTTGCCGATGGCCAGCTCGGCGAGCGCGTCGACGTGCGGCTTGCGCCGCGCGAAGTACGTGCGAAACGCCGCGCCGAAGTCCAGCTCGTGCTGGACGAGGCACTCCTTCAGCACCACGCAGTCCTCGAACGACGCGTTCATCCCCTGGCCGTAGAAAGGGACCACGGCGTGCGCCGCGTCCCCGAGGAGCACGATCTTGTCGCTGACGTACCAGGGGGCGCAGCGGACCGTGACGAGGGAGCTCGTGGGGTTCGAGATGAAGTCCTCGATCAGCGTGGGCATCAGCGGCACGGCGTCGGCGAAGTGCCGCTCGAAGAAGGCGCGGACGCGGCCCGGCGTGACGAGCTCGGCGAAGCTGTCGGGCCCTTCGAAGGGCCAGAAGATGGTGCAGGTGAAGGATTCGTCCCGGTTGGGGAGCGCGATCATCATGAACGAGCCGCGGGGCCAGATGTGCAGCGCGTGCGGGTCGAGGGCGAATCCACCACCGCTCCGGGCGGGGATGGTGAGCTCCTTGTAGCCGTGCGAGAGGAAGTCCTGCCGGTAGTCGAAGCGGTCGAGGCGCTGCATGGCGCGTCGCACGGCCGAGAAGGCACCGTCCGCCCCGACGAGGAAGGCGTTGTGGTTTTCGAACGTCTGCCCTGTCGCCTCGTCGAGGAACGTGGCGCTCCCCGTGGCGAGGTCCGCATCGGTGCAGCGGTGCCGAAAGCGGAGCGAGAGGTTCGGCAGGCGTTCGGCCGCGTCGAGGAGCGCCTGGTTGAGCCCGGTGCGCGAGAAGGACCAGATGGCCTCCTTCCCGCTCGCGCTGTAGGGCAGGTAGCTCGTCGTGCCGTCCGCCTGGTGCAGCATGCGCCCGCGCATCGGGATGGCGTGCTCCAGGATCTCCTGCGCCAGCCCTACCTGTTCGAGGGCGTGGATCCCGCGCGCCGAGACGGCCAGGTTGATCGAGCGGCCGCGCTCGGCCTGGGACGCGCGCAGGTCGGCGCGGCGCTCGAAGAGCTCCACCTCGAACCCGAGCTGGGCCAGCATCGTGGCGGCGAGGGTGCCGCCGAGGCCCGCGCCGGCGACGGTGACGCGTGTGTCCCGATACGAAGTGGACATGCTCTCAGCTCGCTTGCCTGAGCAGCTCGAAGAGGCGGAAGACGTCTTCGAAGCGGTTGTAGAGAGGCACGGGGGCGACGCGCAGCACGTTCGGCGGGCGGAAGTCGCAGACCGCGCCGCCGGCTGTGAGGGCGGCCTTGAGGCGCTCCGGATCCTTGCGCACGAGGAGGGAGAGCTGGCAACCGCGCGCCGCGGGGGTGCGCGGCGTGATGAGCTCGAGCGTCCCCCCGGGGAGCCGGTCGAGGAGAAACTCGAGGTAGCCGGTGAGGCGCTCGGACTTCTGGCGCAGCGCAGGCATCCCGACGCGGTCGAAGAGCGCGAGCGAGCTGCGCAGCGGGGCCAGGGCCAGGATCGGAGGGTTGCTGAGCTGCCAGCCCTCCGCGCCGGAGCGCGGCACGAACTCCGGCTGGAGGTGCATCTGGAAGCGGGTGACCGGGTCGTTGCCCCACCAGCCGGCGAGGCGCGGCAGCGCGAGGTTGGCGCCGTGTCGCTCGTGGACGAAGGCGCCGGCCACGGCCCCCGGACCCGCGTTCAGGTACTTGTAGGAACACCAGGCGGCGAAGTCCACCTCCCAGTCGTGCAGCGCGAGCTCCACGTTCCCCGCGGCGTGGGCCAGGTCGAGACCGAAGGTCGCGCCCGCGGCGTGTGCGGCGCGCGCGAGCCGCGGAAGGTCGAAGAGCTGCCCGGAGAAGAAGTTCACTGCGCCGAGGAGCACGAGGGCGATCTCGTCCCCTCGGCTGGCGAGGAGCTCCTCGAGCTGCTCGGGGGCGACGGTGTGGGCGCCGGGGCGCGGTGCGACCGTGAGCAAGCCCTCGCGGGGGTCGAAGCCGTGGTGCGCGAGCTGGGAGGTCACGACGTAGCGGTCCGAGGGGAAGGCCGGCTCGTCGATCAGGATCCGGTACCGCTTCGCCGTGGGCCGGTAGAAGCTGGCGAGGAGCAGGTGCAGGTTCACGGTGAGGCTGTTCATCAGCACCACCTCGCCGGGGCGAGCGCCCACGAGCCGTGCGCCGCTGTAGCGGAACTGTTCGTGGTAGCTGTACCAGGGGTGGCGGCCCTCGAAGTGCGCGTCCACGGCCAGACGAGCCCAGTCCTCGAGCTCCTCGTCGAGCGCGGCGCGGACTCCGCGGGGCTGCAGGCCGAGCGAGTTGCCGCAGAAATAGAGCGCGGGTTCGCCATTCGCGGCGCGGGGGAACAGGAACTCGCTGCGCAGCGGGGCGAGCGGATCGGTCGCGTCGAGGACGCGGGCGCCGGCGAGGGTCGGGGCGAAGGACGCCGAGGCGGCGTTGGGCGTGGCGGTGGGGGCCGAGGTCATCGTGGTCGCTCCTTCCCCTGCGCCGCGGCGAGCCCCAGGAACTCGAGCGCGGTCCCCGAGAGGAGGCGCTCGCGCTCGGCGGGGACGAGCTCGGGGAGCGACGCGATGAGGGCGCCGGGGTGCGCCTCTCCGAGGGGGAAGGGGTAGTCCGAACCGAGAGCCACGCGCTCCACGCCCACCCGCTTGATCAGGAACCGGAGCGCCTCGGCGTCGTGCACGAGCGCGTCGAAGGTCAGGCGCGTCAGGTAGCGCAGCGGCGGATGAGGGTTGTCGGTGGCGCAGAGGTCGGGGCGGACCTCGAAGCCGTGCTGGATGCGGCCGAGCGTGAACGGGAAGGCCCCGCCCCCGTGCGCGAAGCCGAGGCGCAGGCGCGGCAGCCGCTCGAGGACGCCGCCGAAGATGACCGAGCAGATGGCGAGGGTCGTCTCCGTCGGCATACCCACGAGCCAGGGGAGCCAGTACTTGGTCATGCGCTCGGGGGCGAGCATCTCCCAGGGGTGGACGAAGAGCGCGGCGTCGAGGGCCTGCGCGCGCTCGAAGACGGGAAAGAGCGCGGGGTGGTCCAGGTTCCACTCGCCGACGTGGGTGCCGATCTGCGCGCCGCGAAGACCGAGGTCCCGCACGCACCGCTCCAGCTCGCGGGCCGCGAGCTCCGGCTCCTGCAGCGGCAGCGTGCCGAGGCCGACGAAGCGCCCCGGGTGGCGTGCGACCACCTCGGCCAGGTGATCGTTGAGCAACCGCGCGAGGTCGGCGCCGTCGGCGGGGCGCGCCCAGTAGCAGAACATGAGCGGCACGGTGGAGAGGACCTGCAGGCGCACGCCGTCGCGGTCGCACTCGGCGAGGCGCACGGCCGGGTCCCAGCTGTTCGACTGGAGCTCGCGGAAGACCCGCTCGCCGACGAGGATGCGCGCGCAGCCGGGGGCGTGGTGCTCGAGGCGCGGAAAGCCCGCCGCGCCGTAGCGCCGCTCGAGGTCGGGCCAGCGCTCGGGCAGGATATGCGTGTGCAGGTCGACCTTCAAGGGAGGGCCGGGGGAGGCGGCTCCATCACCTGGCCGCAGCTCGTGCAGGTACGGAGGGTGGCGCTGGCGTAGAAGGCCTCCATCACCGGCTTGAGCTGGGTCGTGATGTCCACCAGCCGAAAGTTCGCTTCGTGGAGCACGCGGTGGCAGCGCTCGCAGTACCAGCGCAAGAGGTCGAGCTCGTCCTCGCGCCGCTGCCGCTCCACGACGAGTCCGACGGTCCCGGCGGTGCGCTGCGGCGAGTGCGGTACGAGCGGCGGCAGCAGGAGCAGCTCTCCCTCGCGGATCGGCACGTCGCGCGGGCGACCGTCCTCCATCACGCGCAGGACCATGTCCCCCTCGAGCTGGAAGAAGAGCTCCTCTCCGGGGTCGACGTGGAAGTCCTTCCGGGAGTTCGGGCCCCCGACCACCATCACGATGAACTCCGCGTCCGGGTAGACCTGCGCGTTGCCGACCGGTGGCCTCAGCAGGTGGCGGTGCTCGTCGATCCAGCGCTTGAGGTTGAGGGAACGAAGCTGGGGCACGCGGCTTCTCCGTCGGCGTGGAGACGCGTGGGTCCGGGCGACGCGCCACGGGCCGACGGCCTCGCAGCCCCAATACGTCGTCCGGGGGGGCGGGGCTACGGGCCCGTGGCAGGGGCGTGCAGTCCGGGCGACGGGGTCTCGTCTCGCGTGGCCGGAGGTGCCAGGGCTGGCCAGCGCCTTCGCCGCCTCCAGCGGGCGATCCCCTCGGAATCCGGCGGTAGCTGCCGTGGCACGAGAGGTGCAGCTGGACCAGGGTTAGGAGACCGCCATGACTTCTTCGCTTCGACGCTCTGCCGCCGTCGGCTGCGCCTCGCTGCTCGCCCTGTGCGTGCTCGGAAGCACGGCCGAGGCGAAACAGCCCTCCTTCGTCGGAACCCCAGGCCGCATCCTCGGGCGCATCTTCGGCGGTCCGGTGGAGGCGGTGCGCCACATTCGCCTCTCGGGGGCCTTCGGCCAGCTGATGCGACAGAACCCGCAGCTCGCCACGACCTTCTATGAAGTGCGCGCTCCGGGTGCGGGCGGGCGTTTCGTGAAACGCGCGGGCACGGCGCTGATGGTGGCCATGACCGGCCTGCTCTGGCACCTTGGCGCCGAGCCCAACACCGTCGCCTGGTGGGGTCTGCCGGCCGGGGTGCTCCTGGCTCTCACGCCCGCCGACTGGGCGAGCGACCACGCCGTCGCGCGCCGCGCCGTCGTGAAGCGCGCACTGCGGGCCAGCATCGCCGTGGATCCCCAGCTCACCGCGGCCTACGGCCAATAGCCGCGCGCGGCTAGGAGCCGTCGCATCGGCTGCGTGAAGCGCATCCGACCGTCAACTCGCCTTGAGGCGTCCGCATCAGTAGGTCAGCGTCGGCTCCCAGCAGTCGGCCGCGTTCCCCTTCTTGGCGTACTTGCCGGGGAGGAGCTCGACCTCGAGGGGGCCCGAGCCGCTCTGGCCGCTGTACTTGCCGTCGAGCTTCTTGCCGGTCGGCGCCTCGACGGTTGCGGGGAGGACGAGCTTGACCGGCACGTTCGGGTCGAGCGGCGCGGCGAAGGTGAAGCGCATTTCCGTCCCAGCACCTTGCGTGCTCATCGGGATGGGAGCAGCGAAGGCCGCCCAGCCCGAGTCTGCCCTGCGGCTTAGCTCGAGGAGGAGTGAGGACGCCGCTACTGTTTCAGAGAGCCGCACGGTGACTGATCCGATGTCCGTCCCCATGCCCTTGACCGCTGGGCCGAAGCATACTTGCTTCACCCGTGGTAGCGATCCGATACGAAAGAGGCTCACCTCGCGCGTAGGGACGACCGCGCCCTGCTTGCGGATGGTCAGGACGTAGTCGGTGTCGGCAGAGAACCCCGCCGTAGGCGCGAACTCCATGCTGAACTGGGTTCCACCATTCCAGGCGATCTTCCAGGCGCTCGGCAGGACCGTCTTGCTCTTCCACACCGTCAGAGTTGTCGCGGCCGTGAGCTGCCGGACCATCTCCTCGGCCGAGGCGATCCCCGACGTTACGACGTGTGGATGCACCGAACTATCCGCCGGGAGGTTGCTCAATAGGTGCAGGTAGGACACGCTGACGCTGATCCTGGGGCCCGCCATGCCGTCTCTTGAAGGTGAAGCATGATCGAGTCCCGTGCCGGCATCGGCATGGGTGCTGGCGCGACAGCTCACGAGGAAGAGGCCGAGAAGAAGGACACGAGATGTCGTCATCATGGTCGGCTCCTCACTGTTCGTTGATGGTGATGTACTGGCCGAACGGGTAGTCGAGGACCGCTTGGCTCGCCGTCCAGTAGAACGGGTCTGGCGTCGCATTGTTTGGGTAGGGCACGAAGCTAGGGCAGCGACTCTGCATGCAGCCCCAGTTGTTGCGGGCTACGGAGTGCCCGCTCTCCCCCGGTTGCGGGTCGCGTCCGGCGTTGTTGGCATCGCAGAAGTCGACCCCATTCTTGGCAACCACAGATGCAGGGGAGGACATTATTGAGTGCCCGCACCCGCCCTGATAGAGCCCTCCGCCAAGGTATTCGTCGGCGAGGTGGTAGATGCAATGCCCGAGCTCATGAGTAGAGGTGTCTGCAGCCCAATTCCGAGTGGCGTCCTGCGTGGTCTTGTCTGCCGCGCAGCTTGCGCACGACGGTGAGGTCGGGTCACAGCCGCACCATGCGGAATGTTCGAGCATCACGTAGGCGCCGTACTCGTTGTCGCAGGTGTGCTGCAGCCCATAGCACTGGTTCGGGAGTCCCGTCTCCTTCATGAACATCATCCCGGTGGGGTAGAAGCTCGTGGACGGGTTGTTCCACTGGACGTTCCAGGTATCGATGAAGTGCCTTCCGTCCGTGGCGAAGTAGAAGGCCTGGGTCGTCTTGCGGAGCAGATTCTTGATGTGGAGCTTCTGCGCGGTCGTGGGCGCGAAGTTCGTGCGCACGGTGATCGCGTTCGGGCAGGCCGGACTGCTCGCCGGCGTGTGGAGGTTGGCGTAGAAGCGAAGCTGGCCGGCGCCGGAATAGGACCCGATGGCGATGTTCACGCGCCTCGCATTTGGCCCCGTGAAGGCAGGGATCTTGATGAACTCTGGGTGGCCGGCGCCCATCGCGCTTCCCCATTGGGAGTTCGTGGCCGACGGCAGGGTCGCGGTTGTGCTTGCGTAGACGTCGAAGTCGGAGGCCGGGTTTGCCTCGGAAGGCCAGAGAACCAGTCCCAGATCGTAGCCGGGAGGCTGCCAGAGATAGACGTAGATGACGTCGCCGTCACCGAGGAGCAGCGCCTCGTGCGGGTAGTTCGATTGGACGAACAAGTTATTGGCCGGGGCGCCCTGGTTGTGGCACGCCGGACGGAGGCCGTCGACGTTATAGCCCATGAAATTATCAAACGCATCCGTGCGCCACTTGAAATCCAGGTAGCCCGTCTCGGCCCCGGCGCCGAAGACGTTAAAGGCCTCCGTGAGATTCGGAGAAAACGGCGGTACCGACATGTTGTGCCAGGTACGCGTGCCATTGCGGTACGTGAGGTCGAGACCGTCGAAGTACGCCTCGATGTTGAAGCTCTGTGCCGAGGCGAACCGAAGCCGCACATTCGTGACGTTCTGGCTGAAGAGCATGCGCCAGGGGCGCGTCACCGAATTGGCGTAGACATTGTCCTCTGAATGTAGGTCCTTCGCCTGGTAGTGCAGGATGCTGATGTCGGCCGGGTAGGTCGTGGTCCCCGCGCACTGGACCGGGTACCAGGTCGAGGTGGACTTGAAGGTCTTGGATCTTAGCGGCGGCCCGCCCGGCGGCTCCGGGCCCGGTTCAGCACGCTCGCCGCAGTTGCCTACGAGTGGCGAGAGCACAAGCCAAGCCAAGCCAAGCCTCCGTGCCTGGACGACGAGCTTCTCCCGAACGCTGTCTCTTCATCGTGGCCCCCTTTGCTGCGGTGAGAACGCGGTGGTGGAAGAATTGCCGCGAATGACCCCCAAACGCCTCTTCTCACGGACGCCGCTCTCGCGTCAAGCGTGCGTTCTCGCGAGTTGACTCCCATCATTCGTCGGCCAGTGGCGTCGCCTGCTCGTACCGCGGGGCCGGTACCGGGTCCATGCGTGACGGAGCGCAGGCAGAAGGACGACCGCGCCCGCATTGCTCGCGAGGTGCTCGACCTGCCGAACCGCCCGTACGGACGTGCGAGTCAGTCTGGTGGATGGGCTCCGGCCAAGGAGCCACTACGCTCCGCGGCCTCTCATTCGAGACGCTCGAGGCGCGCGGGGACGTGCTTGTGCCACGGCGTGCCCACGAACGGGTCGCGGTCCTCTAGCGCGGTGAGCTCGTTGGGGGCCACCCCCGGGGTCGTCTCTCCGTAGCGCGTGCCGAGGCCGTTCGGCAGGGAGAGGTGTCCGGGCTGCATGGTGTCGCTCACCTCTACAGACACCGTGGCCGCGCCGCGCCGGGTGGTGAGGCGCACGCGGTCGCCCGTGGAGAGCCCGAGCGCCGCGGCGTCAGCCGGGCTGAGGCGCAGCGCACCGTCGGGGTCCTTCCTGCGCCAGGCAGGGTCGCGCAGGATCGTGTTGGCCGTGAAGGAGCGGCGCTCGCCGGCGGAGAGCACGTAGGGGAACTCGGCGTCGCGTGCGAGGGGTGGTGCGGCGAGCAGCTTGCCGAGCTCCTCCAGCAGGTCCGGAAGGTGCAGCTCGATGGTCGGCACGCGCCTTCGCAGGTCGGCCCATTCGTCCACCGCGAAGACCAGGCCCGACGGCGAGGCGAGGAGCTTCTCGAAGAGCGCGAGCGCCGCGGCGAGCGGTGGGCCGTCGTACCCGGCGCGGGCAAGCGAGGCGGGCGCGGCCATGGCGGCGCGCAAGGCGAGGCCGAGCACCACCGCGCCCTCGCGCAGCTCCTCGGGGAGGTCGAGCGTGCGGTAGAGCAGCACGGGGGCGAGCGGCGCGAGTCGCCGATCTCCGAGGACGCGGGCCATGAAGGTCTGCACGTAGGCGGCGCGACCCGCCTTCGCAGCCTCGCGCAGCGGCGCGTAGTCGAGCTCGGAGACCGCGTCGAGCGCCTCGGCCAGCCGGGCGTGGATCTCCGCCTCGGGGAGCGGCCCCTCGGGCGGGGCGAAGAGGCGCTGGCGCAGGTGGAAGACGTTTTGCGGGAAGTCGAAGTTGAAGAAGGTGGCCTCGGCCTTCTCGAACTGCGTGGCGGCGGGGAGCACGTAGTCGGCGAGCTCGGCGGTCTCGCTCATGCACACGTCGATCACCACCACGGTGTCGAGCGCGCGCAGCGCCTCGCGCAGGCGCGGTGAGTCGGCGAGCGAGTGCGCCGGGTTCGCCGCCTCGACGAGCATCGCTCGGTAGCGCTGCGGGTGATCGGTCAGGATCTCCTCGGCGATCACGTTGCACGGCACCAGCCCGGCGATGATCGGCGCGCCGACGACGGGACTCGTCTTGCCGAGAGCGCCGCCGGAGAGGTCGACCATCGGCGTGGGGACGTAGTGCGTGCCGGGCTTGCCGAAGCTGCCCGTGAGCGCGATGAGCAGGCGGTGCAGGTAGCTCACGAGCGTGGAGCCGTGGTTCATCTGCACGCCCAGATCCTCGAAGCTCGCGAAGGCTCGTGCCGAGCCGATCGCGCCGGCCGCGCGGCGGACCAGCGCCTCGTCGACCCCGGCGCGGGCGCAGTGCGCGCCGACGTCGATGGTGCGCAAAGACTCGAAGATCGTCTCGGCTCCGCGCGTGTGGCCGGCGATGAAGGCGCGGTCGAAGCCGTTCTCCGCAAGGAGGATGGCGAGGAGCGCGGAGAGCAGCCAGGCGTCGGTGCCCGGGCGGACCTGCAGGTGCAGGTCGGCGAGCTCGGCGGTCTCGGTCCGGCGCGGATCGATCACGATCAGCGTGCGCGCGGGATCCTTCGCCAGCTCCCGCAGCGTGAGGCGCGCGCGCGGAATCGAATGCGACTGCCACGGATTCTTGCCGAGGAAGAGCGCCACGTCGCAGTGCTCGAAGTCGGCGCGCGTGGGCGAGCCGAACATGCGCTGGCACACCCAGAACTCGCCGGTCTTCTCCTGCGCGAGCGCGCTCGAGCGGTAGCGCGAGCCGAGCAGCCGACGCGTAGAGGTGGCGTACGCGCCGGGCAGGTGGTTTCCCTGACCTCCGCCGCCGTAG
The DNA here is from genome assembly GCA_020848905.1 of Deltaproteobacteria bacterium. Taxonomy (NCBI): domain Bacteria; kingdom Pseudomonadati; phylum Myxococcota; class Myxococcia; species Deltaproteobacteria bacterium. Next base: position 272,978 of record JADLHG010000005.1, on the reverse strand, counting down.
TAGAAGATCGCGTCGCCGCCGAAGGTGTCGCGCACCCGGGCGAGGCGCTCGGCCACCTCGCGGATCGCGACCTCCCAACTGATCGGCTCAAAGCTCCCGTTCGGCCGACGGCGGAGCGGCGAGAGGACGCGCCCCTGCTGATGCTGGTACCGGTCGAGGCGCTGCGCCTTCTCGCAGGCGTAGCCGCGCGAGGCCGGGTGCCGCTTGTCGCCGCGTAGCTGGGTCAGGTGGCGGCCCCCCTCCCCGCCGAGTTCCACTTCGAGGCCGCAGTTGCACTCACAGAGGATGCAGGCCGATCTCTTCCAGTCGCTCATCCCGCGAGAGTCGAGAATCTCGCCCGCTTTTGCAATCGCCCCTTCCCCGAGGGGACGCCTGCGGTGGCCAACGCGGCCAGTCGACCGGCCGGCTGCGGCGTGGCCCGGGCCCCGACGCCTGGCGCGCCCTCCGACGGAGCGCGGTGCGTCAGGCGCCGTCCCGGGGCGCTGCGCCCGTGGCACGTGGCCTGCAGTGGCGGAGCCCCCGGAGGTCCCGATGACGCGCGTTCCTCGTGCCGTGCTGGTGGTCCTGGGCGGAGCTGTGCTGGCACTTTCGGCGTGCGCCCCGGAGGGAGAGACCCCCGAGGGGGGCGACCAGACGCGCAGCGTCGCGGGTCGTATTCCCGACGGGTGCGACTGGTGGAAGGGCTCGGGCTACGAGGGAGAGCCTCCCACCTTCAGCGAGGGGCGCTGGCTGCGGCGGGAGCTCAAGGACTTCGGCCTCTGGGAGCTGCATCAGCTCCTCAGCCGTCCCCCGAAGGGCGCCTCCTTCACGACGGACGCGTTCGAGCGCGTGCGGGCCTATGCCGCGGCTGCGATCCAGAAGAACCGCCTGCAGCGGGACCTGAACCAGGCGCTGAGCGAGGATCCGGCGCTTCCGCCGCCGGCCGCGTCGGTCGCCGAGCAGAGGGCGAAGGTCGCGACGGCCCGGGCGGCGCTCGAGGCGCAGAACTCGGCCGTCGAGGCGATCCTGCGCGACCAGCTCGCGGCGGCGCTCAGCGAGAGCGGCTTCTTCACGGCGCACTTTCTCTGCACGGCGCTGCACCTCGGCAGCGCGGAGCTCGAGAGCGGCCTCAAGAACGTCCTCTATCGCGTGACGGGGAAGAGCGCGGGCTCCGCTAAGGGCGTGGACTACGCCGGCTGCGTGAAGGTGCTGGGTCGGGTCTTGCCGTCGAGCCGCGAGGCGGCCTTTCCGCCTCCCCTGTTCTCCTTCGGCGAGCCGCCGGTCTTCCTGTTCGTCTCGCCGCGCACCAGCCTCGATTCCTCGGCTGTGGCGATGTTCGACACGACGCTGGATCTCTCGGACTCCCGCCGGGTGGAGAAGACCCTGGAGGGGCGCTGCGACGTCTCGGCGTACATGGCCCAGGTGGGCGGGGTGGCCGTGCTGCCTACGCTCGTCGGCTACAACAACTCGGGCTCCGTCGTGCCCATGCTCGTCACCATCGCGCACGAGTGGACGCACGTCTATCTGGGAGCGATGCCTCTCGGGCGCGCGTACGGGAAGAGCTACGACCTGAAGAGCGTGAACGAGACGGTGGCGGACCTGGTGGGCGCCGAGCTGGCCGAGCTCATGGCCCGGCGTCACTACCCGGTCGAGTGGCAGGCGTACGACGCGCCCGCGCCGACCGATCAGGCCCCGGAGTTCAACCTCGGGAAGGCCCGCAGCGACCTGCGCGTCCAGGTGGAGGAGCTCCTCGGTCAGGGCCTCGTGAAAGAAGCCGAGGAGACGATGGAGGCCGAGCGACGTTCGTGGCTCGCGCACACGGATCGGCACGGCGACAGGTACTGGGTGCGTCGCGTGAACCAGGCCTATCTTGGCTTCTACGGCGCGTACGCCTCGACCGACGGCGCGAGCCGCATCGGTGCCCGACTGCGCGAGCTGCGCCGGGCCAGCTCCTCGCTCTTCGCCTTCCTCGACCGCGTGTCGAGGATCGATTCCATCGAGCCCTGCGCGGGCTGCACCTCGCTCTTTCCGCCCGCGCCGTCGGGGCGCTGAGGGCTCTGCCTCGTCGGTCTTCGCGCAGACTGACCGAGCCACGGTGGTCAGCGTAGCCAGTCGACACGAGAGGGGGGGTGGCCCACGGCGGTCCCAGGTCCCCGTGATTGCAGCGTCGCGCATTCTGCATGGAGCGGCACGCTGCGTGCACAGGGCTCGGGGGAATCCACCCCCGAACCAAGAGGTACGCGACATGCTCGCGAAGGCAATCGTTGTAGCCGCGCTGTCCGGCGCGATGACGCTCGCAGTGACTCCCGCGCAGGCGAAGGTCTCTCCGAACGCCCCCCAGGGCCACCGGGGCGTGCGACAGCTCCTCCGCGACGGTCGGCAGGCGGCGGGACGCTTCGTACGCACCGCCGTGGAGCGTCACCCACGCACGTTAGTGGCGGCGGTCGGCACGACGCTCTTCGCCGGCGGACTGCACCTCGCCGCGTCCGGGCACAGCCCGGCGCTCGCGATGGGCGTGACGGCTGCGGGGGCGCAGATGGTGCTGACGCAGGGACTCAATGTGGCCAGAAACGTCTTCCGCCGGCCGTCGGGCGGGCTCGGCGTGCGACCGGTCAGCAACCCGGGAGCGTGGGTTGCCGAGTCGGTGACATACTCCGCCGTGACGGGTCTCGGCTCCGGCCTCCTCGAGCGGGCCAAGGAGGTTACCAGCATGGCCGATGTGCATCGGTATTTCTGGGGCATGGTGGGCTCGATCATTGGCCTCTGGAGCGGCGCCAATCACGCGGCCACCTACCACGGGGCCTCGACGGGTGGCGCGCGATGAGGCCTCTTCCCGCGCGGGTCGGGGACGGGTGCGCGGGGGGCTGCGGCGGATAGAGCTGCCGCCTGGGGGGGACGACGCACCCCGCCGGCAGAGAGACCTGCACGACAACCCACTGGATCCTCGTCGTCGCGGAGACCTTCGCGGCTGGCAGGCGTCTTGCACAGGCTCTCCGTGCTACCCAAGGAGAGTTCGATGAACGCGACGTCGCCTCGCGCGGCCCTGGTGTGTGCTGTGCTGCTCTCGGCCCTTGCGGGACCGGCGCGGGCCGAGACCGACGACCCGAACAGCAAGGTCAACATGGTCACGCGGCACGCGTGGAGGAAGCTGGGCCTGCCGCTTCTCTCCGCCCCGGGCGGAAAGACTCCCGTGCTCGGCGCGATGGGGCCGGAGGTTCGTCGGGCCGTGACCGAGGGCTTCTGGGGGGTCTGGCGCGCGCTCGGCGAGGGCAGCGATCGGGATACGGCGAGCCTTCAGATGGGCGAGCAGGGACGCTACGGGAACGTCACGCGCTGGCAGGGCGAGACGGGGCTCGGGCAGCTCGACCTCTTCCAGGGGCGCGGGGCCTCCGCCGTCACGGGCACGGTCCGGCGCGCGGGCGAGCACGCCGTGGTGACGAGCGTGGTGGTGGACGCGCCCCGCGGCAACGTGCGAGTGAGCTTGCTCGAGACGGATCGACCGTCGCGCTTCCTCTTCGCGCAGACCCTTCCGACCCTCGGCGCGAAGCAGGCCTGGGCCGCGGTCACCTGTCTCCAGGATGGCGCCAAGGAGGGCAAGGACGCCTACACGCTGCGGCTCGGCAAGGCGGGCAACGTGGGGATCCGGCTACCGGGCCGCGTGGGGGCGTTCGTCTACCGCAAGGCCACCGAGGCCGCGCAACGCCGCGCGGAACGCGTCGCCGCTACATCAACCCGCTGAACATCCCCCCGTCGCACTGGATCGTCGCCCCCGTGACGTAGCTCGCCTGCGTCGAGCAGAGGAAGGCCACGAGCGCGGCCAGCTCGCTCGGCTGGCCGTAGCGCCCGAGGGGGATCTTGCGCAGCGACTCGGCGCGGATCTGATCCACCGAGGCGCCCGTGCGCTCGGCGCGGGCGGCGTCGAGCTGCAAGATGCGGTCGGTGGCGATGCGCCCGGGGCAGACGTTGTTCACGAGGATGTTCTTGGGCGCGAGCTCGGTCGCGAGCGTCTTGGCCATGCCGACCACCGCGGCGCGATAGGCGTTGCTCAGGAGGAGCCCGGCGATCGGCTCCTTCACGGCGATGCTGGTCACGTTCACGATGCGCCCTCCGCCGCGCCGCTCCATGTGCGGCACCGCCTCGCGGATCAGGCGCGCTGCGCTCAGGAGCACCTGTTCCCCGGCGCGATGCCACTGCTCGTCGGAGAGCTCCGCGAGGGTGCCCATCGGGGGGCCCCCCGTGTTCGTGACGAGGATGTCGATGCCGCCCGCGAATTCGAGCGCCGCCTCGACGAAGCGCCGCGGCGCCTCCCGGTCGGCGAGGTCTAGGGAGATGGTGCAGACCTCGGCGCCGGTGTCCTGGCAGAGTCGATCTGCGGTGGCCTCGAGGGTGTCGGGGTCTCGCGCACACAGGCACAGCCGCGCCCCTTCCCGACCGAGTGTGGTGGCGATGGCCTTGCCGAGTCCGCGGCTCGACGCAGCCACGAGCGCAACCTTGCCGTTCAATCCCAGGTCCATGATCGACGCTCCTCCGCCCTCGCTGCGGTCTTGTACGCGAGGCCGCCAACCTCGTCAATCGACCTGCCGCGGACGCGAACGCCCTGCGCAGGCTCCACAACGTGCTCGTGGCGGTGGCCGCGTGCTCGACGCAGACTAGCTGCGCTCGCACAGCGGCACGCGCTGCCAAGCGGGGACCCAGGGTGCCGCGTTCGTCGATCCCGGGATCGGCGCGCGAACCGAGGGCGTCGCCCCCAGCCTGGTGCGCAGATCCCCACCCCGTTCACCTCCCTTGTCGCGTGAGCGAGCGGCGTGCGGCGCGACGAGGGCAGGCGCCGCCTCGGAGCCGATTCCCGATGGAGAGCGCGGTGCGCGAAGGGCGCCGAGGCGCACCGGCCGGCTCGACAGGCGGGGCAACTTTCCTGCTGGGGGAGCCTCCGCAGAGGGGACGAGACCCCCAGGCTGCGTGGGCGGCTCGTCTGGAGCGCGTAGCACCCCCGCGCGTTGCAGGTCCGCTCGCATCCTGCGGAGTTTGGGCCCCCGGATCGGACGCTGCAGCGGAGGGGGGCGTGGCACCCATCTTGCCCCTAGACGGAGCCGGAGCCCCCAAAAAGGAGGACGAGGATGCAACGGCGCGGATGGACCGTGGCAGGGCTGATCGGCCCGTCACTCGTGCTCGCCCTTCAGGCGTGTACAGGGCAGGCTCCTCCATTCACCGAATCTCCGGGTACCGGCGCCGGGGGCGATGCGTTTGGCGCGTGTACTGACCCGGTGGCCTGTTGCCCTGCGTCCGAGCTCACCTGCACCGGGAGCCCGGATCGCGGTGTGGTGTGTACCTGCCGCAATCTGTGGAACTGCAACTTGAACCAGAGCAAGTGCAGCCAGCCGTTGCCGACGCCGCCCGGCGACGCGGGCACCGGGGGATGGACGTGTCAGTGGACGAACTCCAGCTACGTGTGCACGACAGCAGATACGGGACAGGCGCTTCCGGCGGGCACGGGTGGGAGCTCTGGCGGGGGTTCCTCGTCGGGCGGAGCCTCGTGGACCTGCGTGCGGAGCGGCGGACAGGTCCGCTGCACGGCGACCTTTCCGCCCAACCCGAGCAACAAGCCGGGCGGCCTGGCGGCGTGGACGTGCGTGGCGGGGCCCGCGCAGCTGACCTGTGAAGCGACGCAGCCACCGTCGGGGAGCCAGCCACCGTCGGGGAGCCAGCCACCGTCGGGGAGCCAGCCACCGTCGGGGAGTCAGCCACCGTCGGGGAGTCAGCCTCCGTCGGGGAGTCAGCCACCGTCGGGGAGTCAGCCTCCGTCGGGGAGTCAGCCTCCGCCGAGCGGTGGCGGAACGTGGAAGTGCACCGTCAGCGGGGAGGGCCTGGTCTGCCAGAAGACGGACGACAACGGTGGGCTCCCGTCGGGGGGCTCGGGCTGGAAGTGTCACGAGGCGCTCGTTGGCGGCGCCACGGTGGTGGTCTGCGTGGGCACGGTGCCGCCCGGGGGAACGCCTCCCGGAGGTGGGGGGTGGACCTGTGCGCCGCTAGCGAGCGAGCCGGGGACCTATCGCTGCACCCGACCGAAGCAGACGGGCGGGACTCCGCCCGCGCCCGGTACGGGCGGTACGCCGGCCGCGCCGAGCGGCAGCCCCTCTACCGGCACGGTGCCGGGAGGCGGTTCCTGGGTCTGCACCGTGGGGAGCGAGTTCGGTGGAACGCGCTGCGAGTGGAAGACGTCGCCTACACCCGTTCCTGGCGCTACGCCGAAGCCCGGAGACCGCTGCGTCCCCGCGCAGCGCATGTGGTGCGACGGGCTCCAGTATTGCGGGTGGGGTCAGGTCACCTGTAAGCCCGACGGGACCTGGCCCACGAAGGTCGTGAACGGAAAGGTCATGCTCGACTGCCAGGAGCTTTCCGACGGACGGCGGCCCAACACGACGTGCGCTTGCTACCACTTCTACTTCAATCCGGTCTGCTGCGAGCGACCGGACTGCATCGTCCCCGAGGGAGGTCAGGGGCAGGTCTGTCCGCCGAGCAGCGGTGGCCTCGGCGATTACTGCAACCCGCAGAAACCGGAATGCAAGCCGGGCGGCCTGTGCATCGTCACGAACTCGATGGAGACGTTCTGCGGCGCGCCGTGCAGCGGCAAGAAGTGTCCGACCGGTTACTCGTGCCTTCCCGTGAAGAGCACCACGCAGTGTGTGCCCTCAGACTTCAGCGCGTACTTCTAGCCGCTTCGAGATCCGATTCGCCGCACCGGGGTTGATTCCCGATTCGCCGCACCGGGGTTGATTCGATTCGCCGCACCGGGGTTGATTCGCCGCAGATACGCCGCAACGAACGCGGTACCGCGTCGAGAACGGGAGCATGTCCGTCCCTCGACAAGTACTACCAGGCAGCATCTACCTGATCACCCGCCGCTGCACGCAGCGGCAGTTCTGGCTCAAGCCCTGCCAGTCCACGACCCAAGTTGTTGCCTTCTGCCTCGCCTGGGCCTCGGAGCTAACCGGCGTGCGTTTGCATGCGGTCTGCGTGCTGTCCAATCACTTGCACGTCGTGGTCACCGACCCCGAGGGGCAGCTCCCCGAATTCATGCGCATCGCGCACGTCTACATCGCCAAGTGCGTCAACGCCTCCTATGGCCGATGGGAGAACCTCTGGTCTTGCGAGCCACCGAGTGCAGTGCGCCTGGAAGATGACGCGGACGTCCTCGACAAGATTGCCTATTGCCTGGCCAACCCGGTTCTCGCCGGCCTCGTGCATCACGGACGCGACTGGCCCGGACTGCGTAGCTCCCCTCGTGACGTGGCAGGGACCACCTGCGTGATTCGCCGTCCAACGGTCTTCTTTCGGTGCGACGGCACGGTACCGGCGAGCCTGCGTCTCAGGTATCACCGTCCGGGCGTCTACCCGGAGTTGGGCAACGCGCAGCTCGTCGAACGCGTGCAGGACCTAGTGCGCGTGCGCGAGACTGAAGGGCGTCGAGGACAGGCACTCGCGGGACGAGCCCCACTCGGTGTCAAGGCCGTGCTCGCACAGCGCCCGAGCGACAGTCCAAGGACCCTGGAGGCTCGCCGCACCCTCGCGCCGCGTGTTGCCGCCAAGGACCGGTTGCATCGCATCCAGGCCCTACGGCGCTTCAGACAATTCGTCGAAGCCTATCGCGATGCGTTCGAGCGATTCCGGCACGGTCTTCGCGAGGTCATCTTCCCTCCTGGCACCTACGCCATGCGCAGACTCCACAACGTCCTGGTGGCCGATACCGGGTAGGCGACGCGGCGAAAGAGCGCCGGCACGGCAATCAAGGCGGAAAGCACGTCCTTCCACGACCCCCCATCAGGTGGGGTGGTGGCTAAATGCGCACGGCCACCCGTCGATGATCATCTCCACCGGGTTCTTGCGCGGCGAGCTGGCGGCCGCGGCCGCGTGATGGCGCCATCCGGACCAGAATCAACCCCGGTGCGGTGACGGCGGGGAATCAACCCCGGTGCGGTGAGACACCCGGTGCGGTGAGACGGGAATCAACCCCGGTGTGACGGCCTCGGAGACGGGAATCAACCCCGGTGTGACGGCCTCGGGCCCGGTGTGACGGCCTCGGGCCCCGAACGAAGGTGTGCTTTGACCGAGATCCTCGAGGCCTCTCCGGAGGCTCCCTCGGAGGAGCGGGCCCTGCGGCGCCGCGTCCTGGAGCTGGAGTTCGAGCTCCGGCGAGCCCGGGTTGCGCTGTACGGGGCTTCGAATGTCGCCGGACAGCCGGGGTCTCGCCTCGCCGCGACGGGCGCGCAGGTGGCTCGCGGGTGCGCCCTCGCGGTCGTCGCCATTGGCACGCTGGTCCTCCTGGGATGGGTCTCCGGGGTTGCGGCGCTCAAGAGCCTCCATCCGTCCTTCGTCAGCATGAAGGCGAACGCCGCCGTGTGTTTCGTCCTCGCCGGCACGGCGCTTTGGTTGAAGGGCCAATCGGGCCAATCAACCCGGGAGAGTCGCGGGGGCCAATCAACCCGGGAGAGTCGCGGCGAGAGTCGCGGCAAGGGACAGCCGAGCAGGGCTGGCCGCGGCCAGACCCTCGCCGCACACCTCTGCGCGGCCGCGGTAATCACGGTGGGGTTGGGCACTCTCGCGGAGTATCTCCTCGGGCGGGACCTCGGGCTCGACGAGCTGCTCTTCCGCGATACCACCCGCGTCGGCACCTCCGCTCCGGGGCGCATGGCGCCCGCCACGGCCGCGGAACTCGTTCTCCTGGGTGTGGCCCTCCTGACGCTCGACCTCACCACACCGAGGGGGAAGCGTCCCGCGCAATGGCTCGCGCTGCTCTCCGCCCTCGTGGCGCTCGTCGCCGGGGTTGGTTACCTGTATCGAGTCCCGGCGCTGTACGCGATAGGCGGCAATACCTGGGTCGCCCCGCACACTGTCCTCGGGCTCCTCCTGCTGTCCGTCGGCATCTTGCTGGCGCGACCCGGGGCGGGGCTGGTCGGCCCACTACTCGCAGAGGCCGACGGTGCCCGATTCGCCCGCCGCGTGCTGCCGGCCGTGGTGGTCCTCCCCATCGCGCTCGGCTGGCTCCACCTCCTGGGGCAACGCGGGGGTCTGTACGAAACCGACTTCGGTCTCGCCCTCTTCACCGTCGCGAACGTTGCGTGCCTCGCGAGCCTGGCCTGGTGGGCGGCCGCGGCGGTCATCCGCGTCGAGCTCGAGCGTGGCCGGGCGCTGACCGACCTCGCCGCCAGCGAGAAGGGTCTGGACATCACACTGCAGAGTATCGGTGACGCAGTGATCGCCACCGACGAGGCCGGGCGAGTCGTGCGCATGAACCCGGAGGCGGAGCGGCTCACCGGCTGGAGCTCCGCCCAGGCTCGCGGCGAGCTGCTCCGCGACGTGTTCCACATCGTGAACGAAGAGACGCGCGCCGAGGTGGAGAGCCCCGTGACGCGGGTACTGCGCGAGGGCGGCGTGGTCGGGCTGGCCAACCACACCCTGCTCGTCGAGAGGAATGGAAACGAACGCCCCATCGCCGACAGCGGCGCGCCCATCCGCGACGACGAGGGATCGATCATCGGCGTCGTGCTCGTCTTTCGCGACCAGACGGACGAGCGCAACGCGGAAAGGGAGCTCCGGCAGGCCGAAGAGCGTTTCAGGACCTTCTTCGACAACGCGCCCATCGGCAAGTGCATGACCATGCCCGACGGGACGCTCCTGCGGGTCAACCGGGCGTTCGGTGAGATGCTCGGCTATTCGGTCGGGGAGCTTCAGGCTATCTCGTTCGTCACGATTACCCACCCCGACGATCTTGCCGAGAGCCGCGAGTGTGTGCGGAGCCTGCTCGCCGGGGAGTGTGAGACCTGGACGATGGAGAAGCGCTACCTCGCGAAGGCTGGGCACGTGGTCTGGACCAGCGTCGCCACGGGCCTGCAGCGCGACCGGGCCGGCCAACCGCTCTACTTCCTTACGCACCTCCAGGACATCACCGAGCGCAAACGGAGAGAGGAGCGCGACTGCCTGGCTCGCGACGTGCTCGATCTGCTGAACCGCCAGGCGGCCGGCACAGACCCGCTTCGCGATGTGCTCGAGCGGATCCGCACGGGGATGGGCCTCGAAGCCGTCGAACTGCGCCTGAAATCCGACGACGACTTCGAGCGGAGAGGCTCGAAGCTGTCTCGTCTCGCCGACGGTGGGACGTTCTTCTGCAATAGCTCGGCGGAGCTACTCGCCAGGGCGATCGCGGACGAGGACCTCGCGGCCGCGCGCGTCCGCTATGCGGCCGAGGGCTACGAATCGGTGGCGCTCGTCCCCCTCCGAGCCGGTGGGGAACTCGTCGGACTGCTGCAGCTCACCGATAGTCGGCGCGACCAGTTCAGGGCCGAGATGATCCCGTTCCTCGAAGGGCTCGGGGCGAGCATCGGGATCGCGCTCGCGCGCACCGGGGCCGACGCGGCGCAGCGGGCCACCGAGAACCGCTACCGGGCCCTCTTCGAGAGCTCGCGCGACGCTCTCATGACGCTGGTCCCGCCCAGCTGGAACTTCGACTCCTGCAACGCAGCCGCGATGGCGATGTTCGGTGCCCGCGACGAGTCGGACTTCGTGTCGCGAAGTCCGTGGGAGTACTCGCCGGAGCAGCAACCGGACGGCCGCCGTTCCGGCGAGAAGGCGAAGGAGATGATCGAAACGGCGATGCGCGAGGGAGCCCACTCCTTCGACTGGACCCACCGACGTCGCTCGGGGGAGGCGTTCCCGGCCACCGTGCTGCTCACGAGGGTTGCCATCGACGGGCGGTCGTTCCTGCAGGCCACCGTGCGCGACGAAACCGAGAAACGAAACCTGCAGGCGAGCGTGGCCCAGGCGGATCGTCTGGCGAGCATGGGCATGCTCGCGGCCGGCGTAGCCCACGAGATCAACAATCCGCTCGCCTACGTGGTCTACAACGTCGAGAGCCTGGCGCAGGACCTGCCGAAGGTCGCCGACGCAGCGCGACGCTGCTGCACCGCCTTGAGAGAGCAGGTGGGCGACGCTGCCTTCGCCGCGGTCGCCGGGGACGGGGCGGACGCCCTCCAGCAGGTCGAGCTGGAGGATGCCGTCGATCGGGCCAAGGAAGCGCTCGCCGGCGCGCTCCGGATCGGAGGCATCGTCAAGGGCCTGGGGACCTTCTCGCGCGTCGAGCACACGGACCTGTCGCAGATCGATCTCCGATACCCCATCGAGTCCGCGATCAACATGTCCTTCAACGAGATCAAGTTTCGAGCGGTGCTGATCAAGGACTACGGCGTGGCGCCTTCCGTCTGGGCCTCGGAGGGCCGGCTGGCCCAGGTCTTCCTCAACCTGCTCATCAACGCCACGCACGCTATCGACGAGGGCAACGTGGAGCGCAACCGCATCACGGTTCGCACCTGGGGCGAGGGGGACGTCGCCAGCGCCGAGGTCGCAGACACGGGCAAGGGGATACCTCCCGAGAACCTCGCGCGCATCTTTGACCCCTTCTTCACCACCAAGGGAATCGGCAAAGGCTCGGGCCTCGGGCTCGCCATCTGCCGCAACATCGTGACCGAGTTCGGGGGGACGATCGACGTCGAGAGTGAGCTGGGGCGGGGCACCCGCTTTCTCATTCGCCTGCCGGTGAGGTCGGCCGAGGAAGATCCGCAGGTCGAGCAGGCTGTTGCCGAGAAGGCACGGGTTCCGGTGGTCCGCGGGCGGATCTTGGTCGTGGACGACGAGCCGGCCATTCGCGCGAGCCTGGTGCGGCTCCTCGGCCGGGAGCACGAGGTGGTCACGGCCGCCTCGGGGAGCGAGGGCCAGGCTGTCCTCGAACAGGACGACTCGTTCGATCTGATCCTGTGCGACCTCATGATGCCGGAGTTGACCGGCGTGGACCTGCACCAATGGCTCGCCAAACGAAGCCCCGCGCTGGCCGCGAAGATGGTGTTCGTCACGGGGGGCGCCTTCACGCCCCGAGCCTCGGAGCACCTGGCCGGCGCCGGCAATCTTCGCATCGACAAGCCCTTCGACAGCGCCAACCTGAAGACGCTCGTGGCGAAGCTGATTCTGGCGGCGAAGAGCGGGTCGTAGGTGTCGGCGCGCGGAGCGGGTCGAGGGCGCTACGCGGCGGCGCGCAGCGCGTCCCGCCGCTTCGTCACCACCTGAAAGACGAGCAGCATGAGGAAGGCGAAGGCACCCACTCCGGCGAAGGCATACCAGATGTAGTGCGCGTGGGCGTAGGCCTCGGGCATGGGGCCCCCGCCCGCGAGCGCCAGCTTGTGGGCGGCCTGCTCCGCCGCGGAGAGCTTCTTTGGGTCCGGACAGTAGGCCTCGAGCAGATAGCCCGAGATGATGAAGCCGAAGAGCCAGGCGAAGAAGCTGTTGATGTGGGCGTAGCCCATGTAGAGCCCCTCCTGTCCGGGAGGAGCTTGCTTCGAGGCGTACTCGAGGTAGCGGGGCGAGAGGAAGCACTCGGCGAAGCCCTGGAGCGCGATGCCGGTGATCATCACGACCGTGACGGGGTGCAGCTGCATGCCGAAGACGCTCGACGAGCCCGCCAGCAGCGGCGAGAGCGCCATGGCCAGGGCCGACAGGGGAATCAGCGCCAGGCTGATCCCGATCGACGTGATCGGCTGCAGGTTCCGGAGAAGCTGCGTGATGGGGACCACCAGCAGCACGACCACGAAGGGATTGACGTTGGCGTACCACTCGGGGGAGGCCTGTTCGCCGACGGTGCGCAGCACGTACTTGGGCATCGAGGCGTAGAGCTGGCCCTGGATGGCCCAGAAGCCGGCGGTGATGAGGATCAGCGCGAGGAATCGGCCGTTCTTGAGCACCGTGAGGAGCCCCGAGAGGGTCTGCCGCGACGCGGGCTTGTTCCCGTCGGTGTTCTGTCCCGGCGGACGGTAGAAGAGGAGCGTGCCGAGGAGCGCGACCGCCGCCGCGCCCGCCGAGTAGAGCGGCACGAACCTTTGCCCGAGCGCCACGCGCACCGGCTTGGCCACCGTCTTGCCCGAGAAGGCGCCTATGTTGACGACCATGTAGAAGAGGCTGAAGGCGCGCGCGCGGGTGCTCTCGTCGGAGGTCTTGGCCACGGTGCCGGTGATGATCGGCTTCACGAACGAGCCGCCGACGAGGATCAGCAGGAGCCCGAAGAGCACTGGCGCCGGCGTGGGGAAGAGGCCGAGGCAGGCGTAGCCGGCGGCGAGAAGCGTAAAGGCCAGGCCGAGCGCGGCGCGGAAGCCCATCCGGTCGGCCAGCGCCCCCGTGAGGAAGGGGAGCAGGTACATCGAGGAGGAGAAGATCCCCGCGATGTACCCCGCCTGGACGTCGCTGTAGCCGACGACCGAGGTCAGAAAGACCGAGAGGGTGATGAAGGTGCCGTAGTAGGCGGCACGCTCGAAGAGCTCGATCGTGTTTGCGACCCAGAACGAGGCCGGGAAGCGCCAGGTCACGCCGGTCCCTGCTCGCTCGACGGAGCCGAGCTGCTGCGAGCGGTCTTCGCGCGTTTGCGCTCGCGCCAGATCTCGATCACCGCGGGCATCACGGAGAGGATGATGATGGCCAGGATCACGTACTGGAAGTTGCGCTTCACGGCTTTGATGTTGCCGAAGAGATAGCCGGCGACGACGAAGCCCGTGACCCACGCGATGGCGCCGGACACGTTGAACGTGGCGAAGCGGCGGTAGGTCATCTTGCCGATCCCGGCCACGAAGGGGGCGAAGGTGCGGATGATGGGGATGAAGCGCGCGATGACGATGGTCTTGCCGCCGTAGCGCTCGTAGAACTCCTGCGCCCGCAGGAGGTGCTTCTTGTTCAGCAGGCGCGACTTCTCCTTGTGGAAGATCTTGGGCCCGATGCGGTAGCCGATGGCGTAGTTGACCGCGTCGCCCAGCACCCCCGCGAGGATCAAGAGCGGGATGATCCAGTAGACCTTCACCGGCGAGCCGGGGAGGCTGCAGACCGCGCCTACCGCGAAGAGGAGCGAGTCGCCGGGGAGAAACGGCGTCACCACCAGTCCCGTCTCGGCGAAGATCACCACGAAGAGCAGCACGTAGAGCCAGAGGCCCATGGTGGTGGTCCAGACCGTGAGGTACTGGTCCAGGTGCAGGAAGATGTCGATGAGGTGCTTGAGGAAGTCCATTTCGGCGCCTCGGGAGGGGCCTCTGAAGGGAGCCCCTCGGGTGGGGAGGCCTCGGCTCCTCGCGCGAGACCGCGGGAGCCCAAGGCGGCGCCGCTACGGCGCGTGGGTCTGCGTGTCGCGCGTGGCCTTCGCCTGGGCCGCCGGTGCCGAAGAGGATTCGGTGCCGCCCGACTGGATGCGCATGGAGTAGAAGGAGCGGTAGACGAAGACCACCGAGATGGCGAAGAAGACGCCCGCGAGGATGAGGCTGGTCTGCCGGTCCATCTCGATCGCCAGCTCGACGGCCAGCAGGCCGAAGAGGGTCGTGAACTTAATGATCGGGTTCATGGCCACCGAGGAGGTGTCCTTGAAGGGGTCGCCCACGGTGTCGCCGACCACGGTCGCGGCGTGCAGCTCGGTGCCCTTCTCCTTCAGCTCGGTCTCGACGAGCTTCTTGGCGTTGTCCCACGCGCCGCCGGCGTTGGCCATGAAGATGGCCTGGTAGAGGCCGAACATGGCGATGGACATCAGGTAGCCGATGAAGAAATAGGGCTCGAGGCAGGCGAAGGCGAGCGTCGAGAAGAAGACCACGAGGAAGATGTTGAACATGCCCTTCTGGGCGTACTGGGTGCAGATCTCGACCACGCGCTTGCTGTCCTCGGTCGAGGCCTTCTCCGCCCCCGAGTCGAGCTTGATGTTGCGCTTGATGAACTCCACCGCGCGATAGGCTCCGGTGACCACGGCCTGCGTGGACGCGCCGGTGAACCAGTAGATCACCGCGCCGCCGGTGATGAGTCCGAGGAGGAAGGGGGGGTGGAGGAGCGAGAGCTTGTCCACGTTCTGGGTCAGGCCGGCGGTTAGCTGGATGATGATGGAGAAGATGAGGGTCGCCGCGCCGACGACCGCGGTGCCGATGAGCACGGGCTTGGCGGTGGCCTTGAAGGTGTTGCCCGCGCCGTCGTTCTCCTCGAGGAAGTGCTTGGCCTTCACGAAGTCGGGCTCGAAGCCGAACTCCTTCTTGATCTCTTCCTTGGGCACGCTCTCGATCAGCGCGAGCTCGTAGACCGACTGGGCGTTGTCCGTGACCGGGCCGTACGAGTCCACGGCGATGGTCACGGGCCCCATGCCGAGGAAGCCGAAGGCCACCAGGCCGAAGGCGAAGACCGCGGGGGCGATGGGGATGAGCTGGGAGAGGCCCGTCAGGCTCACGCCGTAGGCGGCGGCCATCAGCGCCACAATCGTCAGGCCCATCCAGTAGGCGCTGAAGTTTCCGGCGGTGAGGCCGGAGAGGATGTTCAGCGAGGCCCCGCCCTCGCGCGAGGAGGTCACCACCTCGCGCACGTGGGCCGACTCGGTGGAGGTGAAGATCTTCACCAGCTCGGGGATGATGGCGCCCGCCAGCGTTCCGCAGGTGATGATCGAGGAGAGCTTCCACCAGAGGGTGCCGTCGCCGAGCTTGGCGATGAGCACGTAGGAGACGGCGTAGGTCAGGGCCACCGAGACGAGGGAGGTGATCCAGACCAGCGAGGTGAGCGGCGCCTCGTAGTTCATCTTGTCGGCGTTGCCGAAACGGCTCGAGGCGATGACGCCGTTGATGAAGTAGGAGAGGGCGCTGGTGACGATCATCATGACGCGCATGACGAAGATCCAGACCAGGAGCTGGACCTGGATCGCCGGGTCCTTGACCGCGAGGAGGATGAAGGTGATGAGGGCCACGCCCGTCACGCCGTAGGTCTCGAAACCGTCGGCCGTGGGGCCCACCGAGTCGCCGGCGTTGTCACCGGTGCAGTCGGCGATCACGCCCGGGTTGCGCGCGTCGTCTTCCTTGATGTTGAAGACGATCTTCATCAGGTCGGAGCCGATATCGGCGATCTTCGTGAAGATGCCGCCGGCGATGCGGAGCGCCGCGGCGCCGAGCGACTCACCGATGGCGAAGCCGATGAAGCAGGGGCCCGCGTAGTCCGACGGGACGAAGAGCATGATGGCGAGCATCATCACGAGCTCGGTGGAGATGAGCAGCATGCCGATGCTCATGCCCGCCTTGAGGGGGATGGCGTAGGTCGGGAAGGGCTTGCCCTTGAGGCTGGCGAAGGCGGTGCGGGAGTTCGCGAAGGTGTTGATCCGGATCCCGAACCAGGCCACGCCGTAGCTGCCGAGGATCCCGACCACGCTGAAGATGACGATCACCGCCACCTTCACCGCCGGGAAGTGCCGCAGGTAGCCGAAGTAGAAGACGATCACCGCGGCGATGAAGATCTCGAGGAGCATCAAGAACTTGCCCTGCGTGAGGAGGTACGTCTTGCAGGTCTCGTAGATGAGCTCCGAGATCTCGCGCATGGCCTTGTGCACGGGCAGGTTCTTGAGCTGCACGTACATGGCCAGCCCGAAGAGCATGCCGAAGAAGCAGATCACGATGCCGCCGAGGAGCAGGTTGTGCCCTGTCACCCCCATGAAGCTCTGGCTCTTCAGGTCGGGCAGGACGAGCTCCGCCTCGCTGGCCAGCGCTACGCGCGTGACGAGCAACGTCAGGAGGCCGAGGAGCCCCGAGGTGAGGAGCCGCCCCAGGCGGCCCGGTGGTGATGCGGCTTTCCCTTTTCTGTCCATCACGAAAACTCTTCTGTTTGGGTGGTCTCGAGGACCGACGAGGGCTTTGCCCGCTACTGCGGCGAAAGGACTACAACCTCGTCGAGCTAACAGCCGGCGGCATAAAAGCACCAAGTAACGCAGAGCGCAAGCCCGTTTCGTTGCCAAACGCAACGCAGTCCGTCCCGGGCCCGACGAGGCGGCCGGCTGCTCTCCGGGGGCCTCGAAGGTTGCGCACGAGGATGGGCAGAGAGGTCTTGCGTCCGGGGTTGCGTGGCATATTCTCGAAGGGTTTCCGGCGTCGTTCCGGCGGAACGAGGCTTGCTTGAAAGAGGGCCATGGTGTTCGAGCGACCGGCGAGCCGCGCCGCGTACCAGGTTATCGGGGCGCCGCTTCTATTAATGATGGGAGCGCTGGTGGGCTCCGGATGCTCGGGGCAGCTCGGCGGGGGGCTGCCGGGCGAGGGGGTCTTGCCGCGGGATGCGGGGGCAGGAGCGGCTGACCTTCTCGGCGGCGCGGCCGACGCTCCCGTGGGACCGCGCTCCGACGCGGCGGGTCGTGCCGACGCGAAGGCTCCGCCGCAGAGCGACACGGGTACCCCTCATCCTCCTGCGGCCTGCACGGCGGCCATCGCGGGCGCACGCTACGAGCTGCTCTCGGTGAACGAGAAGACGGATCGCCCGGCCGAGCAGCACGGCGACGTCAACCTGCTCCTGCGGAAGTGGCGCGCCGTGACCGCGCAGAAGGGACTCGTGGACATCAACGGTCCCACCGACCACACGCCACCGCCGCAGCTCTTCGCGATCTTCTCCGACGAGCGGGTTCCGGCGTTCGCCTCGACCTATCAGGTGGAGAGCTGGGACTGGGGATGCAACTGCGCCAAGGGCTACGTGACCTCGGTGGAGGTGAGCCTGGCGGGGATGCAGACGCAGGTGGGCGAGGTGCTGCGCGCCCCCTCGAGCGGCTACAACATCGGCGACGGCTACACTGCGGTGGTGCTGCTCGCGACGCCGACGAGCCTCACGATCAAGTACACGCGCGAGGACAACGTGGTGCGAGGCTACACGGTGCACCTCGCGGGCCTGTGCGTCGAGCCGTCGCTCCTTGTGCTCTACCAGCAGGCGAACGCGGCGGGGCGCGCGAAGCTGCCCGCGCTACGCAGCAAGCAACCGATCGGGCGCGCGTCGGGAGCGGAGCTCGTGGTGTCGATCCGGGATACGGGGAGCTGGATGGACCCGCGGGCGCGCAAGGATTGGTGGCAGGGAAAGTAGGGGACACCCCCTATGCGTTCATGTCCTTCCAGCGCCGCGCGAGACGCCCGAAGACGAAGAGGGCGATCGCGGCCACGGCGCCGATCACCGCGAACGGCGTCCACACGCGCACGTGAGGCCGGTAGGTCTCCCAGAGCAGGCGCGTGGCCCCTTGATGATCGAGCTTCGTCGTCTCGCGGAGCCGGGCGAAGGCCTCCGGGCGCTTCACCCCCGTCGCCGCCTCGAGCGAGGCGACCGTGCCGTCCCAAGGAGGTGCTGCCCCGGCGGTCGTCTTCTCCGTGAGGTATCTGAGCGCGAGCGTGGCCTTCTCGCCGTAGGTGCCGTAGATGCGGCCCTGGAGCACCGAGCCCACCGCGAGGCCGATCCCGACGGGGATGTTCACGTAGCCGAGGTACATGCCCTTCTTGCCGGGCGGGGCGATGATGCCGAGGTACTCCTGCTTCTTCGGACCAGTGAGCATCTCGCCGAGCGAGAAGAAGCCGATGCCGAAGAGGAGCAGCCAGCCGTTCGGGGTGAAGCCGGCCACGAGCACTCCGACCGTGGCGACGAGCATGCCGATGAGCATGGCGGAGAGCGTGCGCATGCGCCGCGCCAGCCATGAGATCGGCACCACGAGGAGCACGATCAAGATGCTGTTGAGGGAGATCAGCACCTGCTGCGGGACGCGGAGAGCGCCCCCCTCGCCCGCCTCGGTGAGGCCCAAGCCGGCGGGCAGGTGCCGCGCGATCATCGAGCTGTCCACCCAGTCCTCGATGAAGTTGGGCTGCAGATCCCAGAGCTGATACATCATCAGCCAGAAGCAGGACATGATGAGGAGCCAGGCGATGAGGCGCGCGTCCCAGACGTTGACCAGCGTGCGCTTGAGCACCTGCAGCGCGGTCTCCTGGCTCGGAGCTCCCGACGGGACGTCCTTCAGCACGAGGAGGAGCAGGAGGTTCGTCGCGCTCGCCGCCGCGCCGCCGAGGAGGAGACGTTGCCAGCCCGCGGCGCTCTTGTCCCCGACGAGGGGCCCCGCGATGTAGTGGGCCACGAGCGAGCCCACGTTCACCACCCAGTAGAAGATGCCCCACCCGAGAGAGGTGCTCCCGGGCCCCATGGCGTGGGCCAGCGCGCCCTGCAGGCTCGGCTTGAAAAAGGCGCTCCCCGTGGCGAGCACCAGCACGCCCGCGAAGAAGCCGACGTAGCTGTGGGCGAAGGCCATGATCAGGTAGCCCGCGGTGTTGGTCGCGATGGCCAGCCCGAGCACGCGCTTGTAGCCGTAGCGGTCAGCGAAGCCGCCGGTGGCGATGGGCAGGAACGATTGGAAGATGGCCCACCAGGCGTAGATGCGCCCCTTGTGCTGCGCGGTGAGGTGCAGGCCTCCCGGGTTCTTCGCGCCGACCTGCATGATGTAGATCGGGGCCATCACGCGCAGCGTGAAGTACGCCAGCCGCTCGAACATCTCGATCGAGTTCAGGAGCCAGTAGGTGCCGCCAAGGCGGCGACGCGTCTCGGCAGGTGGGGGGGCGGTCTCGGTCATCTGGCCGTTCTACTTCGTGGGCTCGATGCAGACCACGCGTCCGTTCTGGCGGTCCGCCACGTGGAGCGTAGAGCCGTCGGGCGTGAAGGCCAGGATGTTCCCGTCGTAGTTCGTGAGGCTCAGCCCCGAGGCCAGGTCGGTAGCCGTGCCGGCCGCGGAGATGCGCAGCACCTTGTGCGAGGACCAGGAGGCAGCGAAGAGCTCTTCGTTGAAGGCGCCCTTGGGGGCGAAGGCGGGGGCGTGGATCCCGGGCGTCTTCGCGAGCAGCACCTTGATCACTTTGCCGTCGGGGCCCACGGACGAGATCGTGTCGTCTCCGGGGTAGCCGCCGCCCGCCGGGCGCGCGGCGAAGAGGTTCGCGCCGGCCCCGCCGTACTTGCCGCTCTCGTCCACGGCCAGTCCCTCGGCCCCGCCGAGCTGCGAGAAGACGGAGCCCTTGCCGGTCGCGTCGAAGACGCCCCAGTCGTCGTTCGACCCGTCGGTGTCGCCGGTGATGAAGAGCCCCGTCGGATACGGTGCCCCGGGGGAGAAGACCATGCCGAAGACGTCGTCGAGGCCGGGGCCCGGCGCCTTGGTGAAGACGGTGGCCGCCCCCTTCGCGTCCAGCCGATAGACGACGGAGTCGGCGTCGCCGTCGCCCCCCTGGTCCCCGACGTAGAGCGCGCCATCCAGTTGCCCCTTCTTGTCCCAGACGATCGAGGTCAAGAGCTTCGGTTTGGGGGTCCAGGTGGCGCCGTCTGAGAAGACCCGCGTCAGCCCCGTGTTCACGTCCACGAAGTAGATCTTCTGGTCACTCTGGTCCACCACGTAGAGCGCGTTCAGGTAGGCTCCCCCGGCGAAGGTGAGCGCCACGGGCTGCTTGAGGCCCTTGGTGGTGTCGGCGATGACCACCGCGCGATAGCCCGTGGCCACCGTCCAGCCGGCGGGGGCCGTGAAGGCCTTGCAGCTGAAGGACAGAGGGGCCGCGTCGGCGGGCCGCCCGTCGCGCGGGGGGCCGAAGTCGGAATGACCTCCCCCCTCCGTCCTCGCCGCGTCCGCGACTGAGGATTCGCGGCGCGCGCCCTGGTCCCCGACCATCGCGCCGTCGCGTGCGCCTGCGTCGGGCGTCATGCCCGCATCCGGCTTCTTCGTGGAGTCGTCGTTGCATTCGCACGCGGGCGAGGCGCCGGCGAAGGCGAGGAGCGTTAGCCCGAGAGTCAGTCGTCGCGACATGGTTCGGCCCTCCAACCGTGGGATGAAGGCCCGAGGGTACTTGAAGGTGCGGGCGGGGGCCAGAGCAGCGCGCCGGAAGGTGGCGCCGGGAGGCCGCGCCGAGAGGCCGGGCTAGCGGCGGTACCGCTGGAGCATGTTGTCGTGGTACCTGACGGGCCACGGGTCGGCCGGGTTGTAGTTCTGTGCGCCGGTGGGCAGGGCGTAGACGTAGCTGTTGGTCTTCACGAAGAGCCGGCCGCTGGCCAGCACGAGCTGCCCCGCGCCGGCGTTCGTCTCGAGGTTCAGGTACTGGCGCTTGAGCGACCCGGTCGTCTGGGTGAGGGCGACGACTTCGCCGGGAGCCCCGTAGAGGTAGGCGTAGACCAGGCCGTCGTCTCCGAGGAGGAGCTCCATCGGTAGCTTCGACAAGCTGGCCGTCCAGAGGGTCGTGCCGTCCCGCTTCACCGCGCGCAGCCCGTGGGCCCCGGCCACCGAGGTTCCGACGAAGATGGTGCCGTTCGCCGCCACGACCGGCGTCGTCCGCGCACCCACGTCCTGGTTGAACTCGACGCTGCCGCTCGGGCTGATGCGCGCCAGACGGCCGTGGTCCGCAGTGGACGAGGCGACCACGAAGGCGTCGTCGGTGTCGACCGCGCCCTGGTAGAGCGCTCCCGCGGGGTCGACCTGCACGCGGTAGACCTGGGTGCGGGTCTGCGTGTTCACGCGCTGGGCGTAGCCCGTTTCTCCGGTCAGGTAGATGTGGTCACCGGCGATGGCGAGCGTGTTATGGCCGCCGTTCGCGGGGCTCACGTGGCCGGAGGTGGTGGGCGGGCTCGCGACGATGGGGTTGGCTCCGCCCCAGGCGTTCCACCAGAAGGTGCCGCGGGCCACGTCCACGGCGTAGTTCTGGGAGTAGTGGCAGCAGCCCGGGCCGACCCAGCTCCAGATCCAGGTGCTGTCGCTGTCGAAGATGTGGGCGTTTTCGAAGCCGCTCAGGATCCAGTCCGGGCCGCTCGGGCGCGGGAGCACAACGTAGCCGTACCCCGGCCCACCGCGGTAGACGCCGTCGTTCGGCATGACGAGGGGCTTGGTGGTGCGCGCCCCCGTGGCCGGCTCGAACGTGTGCATCGCGGGCCAGAGCAGGAGCGCTCCGCTGCTCAGCACGGAGAGCGGCATCTGCGCATCTCCCGTTTGTCCTCGCCACAGCGCCTGCGTGGCCGCGTCGGTGACGATGAGGCACGCGGCGCTCGCCGGGGGGGTGAGCGCGAAGACCTGCGTGGTGACGGCGCCACCGAGGTCGGTGATGGTGGCCGTGACGGACGGGGCCGGCGTGGCCGGGAAGCAGCTCGGCGCGGTCCAGACCAGCTCGCTCGAGCCGCCGCTGCCCGTGGGCGTGCCGAGGGTGCCGCCGGTCGCCGACCACGCGATGGTGACGGCGCCCCCTTCCGGGTCGTGAGCCACCACGCGGAAGGTGACCTGCTCGCTGCCGTTCGGGCTGAGGTTCGAGGCGAACGACGTATCGACGATCGGGGCCACGTTCGCCGTCGGGTCCACGGCCACGGGGACGACCAGCGTGCCGGTGGTGCTGCCGCCGCGCCCGTCGGTCACGGTGACCTGGAGGCTGCAGCGGCCCGAGGCTGGCGCGCTCGCCGGGGCGGTGTAGCTCGGACTCGCCACGCTGATGCTCGAGAAGCTGCCGCCGCAGCCGCCGTCGCTCCAGGCGAAGGCCAGCGCGTCACCGTCGGCGTCCGAGGCCGCGAGCGTCACGGCCGTGACCTGCCCCGGAGCGACGCGCCCCGGGTTCGCCGAGAGCGCGTTCACGGTGGGCCAGTTGTTGAACTCGGTGTTCACCTGCGCCGCGCCGCGCGCGAACTGCGCCGCCACCTGCACGGTGAGGCTCGCGGTCTGGCTGCCGCCGCGCCCGTCGCTGACCGTGACGGCGAAGGTCACCGTCTGATCGCTCGGGGGCGCCGTCCAGACCGGCGTGGCCGAGGCCGCGTTGTCGAAGGTGCCCGTGCCCGCGGTCCAGGCGTAGCTCAGGCTATCGCCGGCGTCGGTGTCGTGGGCCTGCACGATGAGGCCCACCGTCTCGCCCGGCGCGACGCCCGCCGCCGACGCGACGAGCGCGTCGATGAGCGGCACCGCGTTGCCGAACGGAGCGGGCGGGTTCTTCTCCTGGAGCACCACCAGCACGGCGGCCGGCGTGCCCTTGGCGATCGTCACCGCGCTGGCCCGTCCGCCGTAGACCAGCGCGCCGCCGGCGTCGTAGGCGTCTGCCTGGAAGGAGCGATCCGCTCCCAC
Source organism: Deltaproteobacteria bacterium (assembly GCA_020848905.1). Classification (NCBI taxonomy): domain Bacteria; kingdom Pseudomonadati; phylum Myxococcota; class Myxococcia; species Deltaproteobacteria bacterium. The sequence continues at coordinate 250,066 of JADLHG010000005.1, read as the reverse complement.
GGGGATGGCCCCGATGGTCCCCTGCCACTTGCCGCCCACCTTGACCAGGTCCTGCACCACGGGGGTCGAGATCCCGGGGCCGCTCACGGTGACCGTCACGCGCCGCACGTCGGCCGCCTACAGCGCGGCCTTCGAAACCCCCACGTTGGCGCTCCCCAGGTCCCCTCCGCACCCCCCGAGAGCCAGAGCCAGGAGGGCGACCCCCCGGACCAAGCGAACTCCCTTCATTAGCATCCTCCGTTACGTTAGTGAGCCGGTCAAAGAGCCCGAGTTCTCGACGAGAGAAACCCCGTCAGGCCCACTCTGACGACTCGGGAGTGCCCCGTCTATACGTGGAACCACGTACATACAGGGTAGGTCGGGCCTGCCAGCGTGAGTGCGATGCGTGATTCAATAGTGGGCTCCAGCCCCCGATTCCTCGTCGCGGCGGGGCTCTTCGCCTGCGCGGTGGCGCACGGCGGCTGCGGGCCGGAAGGCGGGACCTTGCGCGTGATCGCGAGTCCCGAAGGCGGCGGCGGCGCGGTTCCGACCGAGGCTAGCCTCGTGGTTCGTCGGCCTTCCGGTGACGAGCGCCGCGAGGTGCTCTCGCGCGACGCGACGGGGTGGAGCGGGCGGGTCGAGGGTCTCGCTCCGGGTGAACCGCTCGAGGTGCAGGTGGAGGGCCGCGATGCGCTCGGGGCGCCCGTGGCGCGGGGCCAGGCGCGCGAGGTGACCGTGTCCTTCGAGCGCGAGGCTCTGCTCGTCGTCGCGCTGCGCGACCCGACGGCCACGACGGAGGGCGCACCGCTGGCGGCGCTCTGGGCCTCTCCGGCGCAGCCCGCGCCCGGAGAGCGCGTCGAGCTGCGCGCGCTCGGAGCGGATGCGACGGCCTCCGCGTCTTCCTATCTATGGAGCGCGGACGTAGGGCAGCTCGCCGATCCGGGGGCGCAGAAGACCACCTGGCTCGCTCCGCCCGCCGAGCTGCGCGCGCGGCTGCGGGTGGTGGCCCGCGCGTCGATCTTTCTGCCGCAGTCCCTGGACGTGCTCATGGCCGTGACGAGCAAGGGCTGGGCGAACGTGACCGCCACGTTCAACAACTGGCCGGTCGTGCAGAGCCTCGTGGCCACGCCCGGGCGTGTGTCCGCGGGCGAGACGCTCTCGCTCACGCTCACCGCGCGCGACACCGACGGCGATCCGCTCGGCGCGAGCTGGAGCGACGGCTGCGGCGGGATGTTCGACGCGGCCTCGGGGGTCACCTCCGCGAGCTGGACCGCCCCGGCTGCGGGGCCGTCGGGTGGCGTGTGTACTCTCGTCGCGCGGCTCACCGACGGGCGCGGCGGCGAAGCGACCGGATCGGTGACGGTGGTGGTGGGCCCGCCACCGAACCCGAACACCGCGCCCCTCGTGGTCGGCACCTACCAGTCGCAAGAGGTCGTCGCGTCGGGGGACACCGTCACCTTCCGCGCGAAGGCCGAAGACGCCGAGGGGGACGCGCTGACCTACGACTGGCGCGCGACCGGCGGGACGCTCGCGACGCCCACGTTGGGCGCGCAGGGGAGCGAGGTGAGCTGGACCGCTCCCGCGGGGGGCTGCGGCTACAGCGTCCGGATCACGACCGCGGATGCGCGCGGGGCCGCCGTCTCGCACCGTTTTCGCGTCCGCTGTGCGAGCTGCGGGAACGGGACGATCGAGGCGGGCGAGGCCTGCGACGGCGCGGTCCCGGCGGGGCGAAGCTGCGCGGGCGAAGGGTTCGCGGTCGGGCGCCTGGCCTGCACGGAGGTGTGCACGCTCGATACGACGGGCTGCCGCCGCCTCGCGCCTGTGCCCTCGGGCACCACCGCCAGTCTGCGCTCCGTGGGGGGCGGCCTGTCGCGCGTGTGGGCCGTCGGACAGGGGGGACGCATCGTGCGCCTCGACGGCGCGACCGCGCAGCCCGTGGCCTCGCCGGTGACGAGCCTCCTGCGCTCGGTGTGGGGGGCGGGAGTCGGGAGCGGCTGGGCGGTCGGAGATGGGGGCGTAGTGCTGCGTTTCGACGGCGCGGTCTGGCGCTCGGCCGGCCCGAGCGGCACGGCGAACGCGCTCTTCTCCGTCACCGGGAGCGACGATGCGAATCGCTGGGCGGTGGGGGGTGGCGGGACGGTGCTTCGCGGGAACGGCGCGAGCTGGGCTCCCGTCAGCTCGGGGACGGGCAAGCGTCTCGAGGCGGCGTGGACGAGCGCGCCCGCGGAGCTCTGGGCCTGTGGCGCGGACGGCACCGTCCTGCGCGGTGGGCCGGCGGGGCTCGTCACGCTCCGCGGCGGCGTCACGGGGCAGACCCTCTCGGGGCTCTGGGGGAGCGACGCCACGAACGTGTGGGCCGTGGGGGCGGCGGGCGCGATCCTGCGCTTCGACGGGCAGAGCTTCGCCACCGTGTCGTCGGGAACTACGACCGCGCTCCGGAGCGTGTGGGGGGCCGGGCCTTCGGAGCTCTGGGCCGTGGGTGCCGGGGGCACGGTGCTCTGGCTGGACGGCGCGAACGCGACGGCGGTGCCGTCGGGGACCACGCAGACCTTGAACGGGGTGTGGGGGCGCGGGCCGACGGAGGTGTGGATCGTCGGTGACCGAGGGACGGTGCTCAGGGTCCACGCAGGAACGAACGACTAATGCATAGGGGCGCGATGACGACCAGAGATCGGGTGCGTTGGTTGAGCGCGTGGAGCCTCCTGCTCGCCGCCGCGTGCGGCAGCCTCGGCGGGGCGGAGGGCGGCGCGAACGTGCGCGTGAGCGTTTCCAAGCTCGGGTCCTCCGACGTGCAGCGCGTGGCCCTGAGCGTGACCGGTCCGGGCATCGCGGAGCCGCTGGTGCACGAACTGGCGCAGGTGGAGGGGCGCTGGCAGGGCACGATCCTCAAGATCCCCGCCGGAGCCGACCGCGTCTTTCGCGCCGAGGCGCGAGGCGCAGCCGACGCCGTGCTCTTCGCCGGCCAGGCGAGCGGCGTGACCATCGCGCCGAACGGGCTGGCGCTCGTGAGCCTCCGGCTGCAGCAGGCGAGCCCTCCCACCCCGTTCCAGAACCACGTGCCGATCATCGAGAGCCTCGTGGCCTCTGCCGGAGTCGTGCCGCCCGGAGGCACCGTCGCGCTCGCCGTGACGGCCGCCGACGCCGACGGCGAGCCCCTGGCGATCACCTGGAGCGCCCCCGCGGGGAGCTTCGGCTCGGCCGCCGCGGCGAGCACGACCTTCACGGCCCCGGCCACCGAGGGCCCGGTGCCCTTGACCGTGGTGGTGAGCGATCCGAAGGCCGGGGTCGTCTCGGCCAGCCTGACGCTGCTCGTCTCCGCCTCGGCGGCCACCGGTGGCGCGGGCGTGGAGGTGACCTTCAACACCTGGCCGGTGATCACCGGCCTATCTGCCACGCCGGGGCGGGTGCCGCCCGGGCAGAGCTCCGTCCTGGCCCTCACGGTCTTCGACGCCGACGGAGACGCCCTGTCCTACGCCTGGAGCGATGGCGGCTGCGGGGGGACCTACGCGGGCGCGGCGGTCGAGGACCCGAGCTGGACGGCCCCAACCGCCGCGCCCCCGATCGGTACCTGCACGCTGGTGGTGAGCGTGCAGGACGGCGCGGGGGGCAGCACGATGGGCGCGCTCACGCTGCCCGTGGGGAGCGGCCCGCTCGTGAACAGCCCGCCGGTCTTCACGGCGCTCTTCCAGTCCGCGCGGACCGTGGGTCCGGGGGGGACGGTGCTCTTCCGTGCGGTGGCGGTGGATCCCGAGGGACAGGCCCTCGCCTTCGACTGGAGCGCCTCCGCCGGCACGCTCGGCGCGCCGGTCCCGACCAGCGGCGCGAGCCAGGTGAGCTGGACGGCTCCGCTCTCGGGGTGCAGCCACCGCGTGACGGCGCGGGTCACCGACGCGGCGGGGACCGCGAGCGCGTACGTCTTTCCGGTCTCGTCGTGCCCCACCTGCGGGAACGGGAGCCTCGAGGCGGGGGAGCAGTGCGATGGCGCAGCCTTCGGCAGAGCGAGCTGCACCACGCTCGGCTTTTTGCGCGGCACGCTGGCCTGCGGGCCGAGCTGCGCCTTCAATACGATCGGATGTTCTAATATTCCGGCGGAGGCCTGCGGCAACGACGCTGACGACGACGGGGACGGGGCGATCGACTGCTGGGACAGCGACTGCCAGGCCGACGCGCGCTGCACCGGCCGCGGCGTCCCCTACCTGGTGAAGGATCTGGCCCCGAACGTGAACCCGGGCTCGTCGCCGAACCAGTTCACCTTCCTCGCGGGCAGCCTCTACTTCCAGGCGGGCGACGCGGCGACGGGGACGGAGCTCTGGAGGACCGACGGAACCCTCGCGGGGACGATGCTGGTGAAGGACCTCAACCCCGGGCCGGGAAGCAGCTACCCGTACCCGCTGGTCGTTTTCGACGGCGCGCTCTATTTCGGTGCCAGCGACGGTACGAGCGGGTACGAGCTCTGGAAGAGCGACGGGACGGCGGCGGGGACGGTGCGAGTGAAGGACCTGAACCCGGGCACGGCGAGCTCTAGTCCTAGCCAGCTGACGGTGGTCGGCAGCACGCTCTTCTTCAGCGCCGCGACGCCCGCGAACGGCCGCGAGCTCTGGCGCTCGGATGGCACCGAGGCCGGCACGGTGCTGGTGCGAGACCTGGTCCCCGGCACTGCGGACGCCAGCCCGTCCTACTTCGTCGCGCATGGCGGCGTGCTCTACTTCGCCGCGAACGTCTCCGGCTACGGCACGGAGCTCTGCCGCAGCGACGGCACGTCGGCGGGGACCGGTCTGGTGAAGGACCTCCGACCGGGCACCGCGGCATCGTGGCCCAGCGACCTCCGCAGCGTGGGGGGCAGGCTCCTCTTCGCGGCCGACGACGGAGCGACGGGCTCCGAGCTCTGGAGCTCGGACGGGACGGAGGCGGGGACGGTCCTGGTGAAGGACCTCTTACCCGGCACCGGGGCGGGCTATAGCAAGGGCTTCGCGACGATCGGCGGCACGCTGTACTTCTGCGGCAACGACGGTGCCGGGGCCGGATACGAGCTCTGGAAGAGCGATGGCACAGCAGCGGGTACGATGCTGGTGAAGGACATCTATCCCGGGGCCGGTAACGCGTGCGGGAGCGCCACGGGTGTAGTGGCCGGCGGGCGACTGTACATCGTGGCCAATGAGGGGACGGGCGCCTACAAGCTCTGGAAGAGCGACGGCACGGCTCTGGGTACGGTGCGCGTCAGCGACGTGGGGGTCCCCATTGCAAACAGTGGGATCATCACCACCGTCGGAACCAGCGTCGTCTTTCGAGGCGACGATGGAACCCGAGGTTCGGAGCTCTGGAAGACCGACGGCACGGCTGCCGGTACCGTGATGCTCAAGGACATGGTGCCCGGCATCGTCGGTTCCAGTCCCAACTACCTGGTCGCTCTCGGCGGCACGGTCTACTTCTCCGCCGAGGACGGCGTGAACGGCCCGGAGCTCTGGAAGACGAGCGGCACGCCGGAGACCACCGTGATGGTGAAGAACATCAACGGGGTCGTGGGGTCCCCGAACGGCGCCGCGGGGCTGACCGCCACGACCTCCGGTGGGCGCTACTTCTTCAGCCAGAGGGGGCGGGCCGGCGCCCCTGCCGAGCTCTGGGTCAGCGACGGGTCGGGAGCTGGAACGACGCGCCTGCTCGGCGTCGCGGCCGAGCCCAGTCGGACCGTACATATCGGCACGATGGCGAACGTGAGCGGGACGGTGTTCTTTGCCGTAAGTCAAGTCGACACGAGTTTCGCCTCGTGTAGCGGTGAGCTCTGGAAGACCGACGGGACGATTGCCGGCACGGTTCGCGTTGCGGGGGGCTTCGCGGGAGGGTTCGGGTGTCCGGAAGGGCCGATCACGCGCGCGGTGGGCGCGAACGGCACCCTGTTCTTCGTGGCGGACAACGGCGTCGATGGCTCCGAGCTCTGGAAGAGCGACGGCACGCTCGCCGGGACCGTCATGTTGCGTGACATTAACCCGGGCTCTAGTGGGTCCGGCATCTACTGGATGCTCGACGTGAACGGTACGCTCTGCTTCGCCGCCAACGACGAGACCCATGGCCTGGAGCTCTGGAGGTCGGACGGGACGGCGGCGGGGACGGTGCTGGTGAAGGACCTCGAGCCGGGAAGCGCAGGGTCGAATGCGAGGCCGCAGGTGGCGGTCGGCAGCACGCTCTATTTCGTGGCGCGCGAGGCGAACACCGGTTACGAGCTCTGGAAGACCGACGGCACAGACGCGGGGACGGCTCTGGTGAAGGACCTCAACCCGGGCAGCGCGGGGTCTGACCCCATGGAGCTGACCGTTATAGGAACTACGCTCTATTTCAGCGCCAACGACGGCTCGAGCGGCTACGAGCTCTGGAAGAGCGACGGCACCGCGGCCGGCACCGTGCGGGTCAGGGACATCTTGCCCGGCCCCTCCTCCTCCGGTCCTTCCGGCTTCGCCGTGCTCGGCGGCAAGCTCCTCTTCTCCGCGACCGACGGGGTCAGCGGGACCGAGCCATGGGTCAGCGATGGCACGGCGGCAGGCACGGTGATGCTGCGGGACCTCTACCCGGGTCCCGTCACCCCCGGGGCCTATAGGTTCGTAGCGGTCGGCGGTGCTGCGTACTTTGGCGCCGACGACGGGGCGACCGGGCGCGAGCTCTGGAAGACCGACGGCACGGCGGCAGGCACAGTGCGCGTGGCCGACCTCGTGCCGGGCTCACCGGGCTCCTCCCCGGACGCCATGGCCACCGCCGGCTCGCGCCTCTTCTTCTGGGCCACCACCCCGGACACGGGGTGGGAGCTCTGGGCGCTGCAGCCGTAACCGCCTGGCCCCGCCCCCGTCCCCGTCCCCGCGTTCCCCCCGAGTCCTACGACGCCTCCGCGTCCTCGACCTTCTGCTCCGAGCCCTTCGTGCGCGGCTTCCGCCGCAGGAGGCGCGCGAGCTTGCCCCGCCAGCGGTCGGCCAGCACGTAGAAGGCAGGGACCACGAGCAGCGAGAGGGCGGTGGAGACGGCCACGCCACCCACGACGGCGAGGCCCATCGGGCGGCGCACCTCGGAGCCCGGTCCGAGGCCGAGCATGAAGGGCAACGCGGCCATTAGCGTCGCGACCGAGGTCATGAGGATCGGCCGCAGGCGGATCGGGCCGGCCCCGAGCATCGCCTCGCGCGCGTCGTGCCCCTGCCTGCGGAGCTGCGTGGCGTAGTCTACGAGGATAATAGAATTCTTCTTCACAATCCCCATGAGAAGCAGAATGCCGATCATGCTCATCATGTTGAGGGACTGTCCGCCGAGGGTGAGCGCCGCCGCCGCGCCGGCCACCGAGAGCGGCAGGATGGTGAGCACCGTGATCGGGTGCAGGAAGGAGTTGAACTGCGAGGCGAGGATCATGTAGGCCACCGCGATGCCGAGAAAGAGCGCGAAGAGCAGCCCTCCCCCCGACTCGCGGTAGGTCACGCTCGCCCCCTCGAGGACGAGATGGTAGCCGGCGGGCAGATCCCGGCCGAGTCGCTCCACCTCGGCGATCACCTCGCCCTGCGAGTGCCCGGGTCCCACGTTGCCGAAGAGGGTGATGGCGCGCTCCCGATCGCGCCGCATCACGGCCTGCAGCGCGGGGAGCTCCTGGTGGCTCACGAGGGAGGAGAGGGGCACAAGCTCGCCCGAGGAGGTGCGGACGCGCAGGCGCGTGAGGTCCTCGGGGCGGCTGCGCTGCGCGGCGAGGAGGCGCAGGCGCACGTCCACGCGCCGGCCGCCGCTCGAGTACTTGCCCACGCGCACGCCGCCCACAAGCGCGTTCAGCGTCGTGGCCACGGCCTCGATCGGCACCCCCAGGTCGGCCGAGCGCGCCCGCTCGGGGGTGATGCGGAGCTCGGGGATGCCGAGCTGGTAGTCCGAATCGGCATCCTGCAAGAGCCCGCTGACGGTCAGCTTCTCCTTGAGCGCCTGGCTGACGGTCACGAGCTTGTCCCAGTCGGGGCCGCGCACCGAGAACTCGACGGGGAAGCCCCGTGAGGCGGAGAAGCCCGACTGCGAGAGGTCCATCACCACGGCCTTGAGGCCCGGGATTCCGTTCAGCTTGCCGCGGAGATAGCCCGCGAAGGCCTTCTGGCTGAGCGCGCGCTCCTTGCGCGGCTTGAGCGTGGTGAAGAGCACGCCGGTGTTCACGCCCGTGCCGCCGAAGCCGCCCACGATGCCAAAGTAGCGCCGCACGGCGGGGTGCTGGCCCACGACCGCCTCCGCCTTGCGCATCAGGAGGTCGGTCTCGCGGATGTTCGAGGCCACAGCGGTCTGGAGGCGGACCATCAGGAAGCCCTGGTCCTGCGAGGGGACGAACTCGCTCGGCAGGCGCTTGAGGAGGGCCAGCGCTCCGGCGAAGACCCCCACGCCGACGAGTACGACGAGGAGTGGTCGGCGGAGCCCCCGCTCGAGGAGCCAGCGGTAGCCGTGGGATAGGCGCTGGAAGAAGCGGCTGACGAGGCCCGCCAGCCCCCCCTCGTGCGCGCCGTGGCGGAGGATCTGCGCGCAGCGCGCTGGGGCGAGCGTGACGGCCTCCACGTACGAGAGCAGCACGGCGACGGAGAGCGTGACGCCGAACTGCAGGAAGAACTTGCCGATGATCCCGGGCATGAAGACCACCGGGATGAAGATCGCCACCACGGCCAGAGTGGCGGCGAGCGCGGCGAAGCTGATCTCCTGCGTCCCCTCGAGCGAGGCGGCCACGCGGTCCTTGCCGCCGTCGAAGTGGCGGTAGATGTTCTCGAGCACCATGATCGCGTCGTCCACCACAATGCCGACGGCGAGCGAGAGGGCGAGCAGCGTGAAGGTGTTGAGCGTGAAGCCCAGGAAGTAGATCGTGGCGATCGTGCCGAGGAGCGACATCGGGATGGCGAGGAGGATGTTCAGGGTGCTCGAGAGCGAGCCGAGGAAGAGCCAGCAGACGAAGGCGGTGAGCAAGACCGCGAGCAGGAGCTCGAAGCGGATCTCCTCGACGGATTCGCGGATGTAGACCGTGGAATCGAAGTTCACCCCGATCTGCATGCCGGCGGGGAGCGTGCTCTGGAGCTCGGTGAGGAGCTTCTTCACGCCGTTCGCCACGCCGACCGCGTTCGCGCCGCGCTGCTTCTTGATCCCCATCCCCTGGGCCGGCTGGCCGTTGACCCGGGCGAAGCGGCGCTCGTCCTCGAAGCCGTCCTCGACGAGCGCCACGTCCGAGAGGTAGATCGGTCGCCCGGCTTCCTCGCGGATCACCAGCCGACGCAAGGCATCGAGGTCGAGCGCCTCGCCGAGGACGCGTACGTTCACCTCGCGCGCGTCGGTCTCGAGGCGGCCGGCCGGCAGCTCGACGTGCTCGCGCCTGAGCGCGGTGGTCACGTCGGTGACCGTGAGCCCTCGCTCGTTCAGGCGGTTGGCGTCGAGCCAGAGGCGCACGTTGCGCTCGAGGTAGCCGCCGAGCATCACCTCGCCCACCCCCGGCACCGTCTGGAGCTTCTCCTTGATGCGGTAGCGCGCGTAGTCGGTGATCACCTGGCGCGGGAAGGGGCCCGAGAGGCCGACCCACATGATCGGGTTGTCCTCGGGGTTGGTCTTGGAGATGACCGGCGGGTCCATCTCCTTGGGCAGCCGCATCTGCGCCTGCGAGACCTTGGTCTGCACGTCCTGCAGCGCGAGGTCCACGTTGCGCGAGAGGTGGAGCTCCACCGTGACCGTGGCCGATCCCTGGCGCGAGACGGAGTTCACCGCCCGCACCCCCTCGACCTGCATCACCGCCTCTTCGATCGGCTCGACGAGGTCGTGCTCCACCACCTCGGGTGCGGCCCCCTCCCAGGTCAGCGCGACGGTGATCGTCGGGAAGTCCACATCGGGGAACTGGCTGATGCCGATGCGCGTGAGCGCGATGCCGCCGAAGACGACCGTGGCGGCCATGAGCATCCAGGCGAAGACCGGCTTGCGGACGCAGACCTCGGTGATCTTCACCGCGCCCGCTCCTCGGGGCGAGCCAGGCCCGCTCCCCCCGCGGGAGGTGCGCCGCCCGCGGCCTCGCCGGCGAGCACGCGCACCTGGGCGCCATTGCGGAGCGCCTCGGCCCCGCGCACGACGAGGAGCTCTCCGGCGGAGAGGCCGCTCCGGACCTCGACGCGTCCCTCGGCCGTGCGCATACCGAGCTGCACCACGCGCTCCACGGCCTTGCTCCCGACTACGACGTAGGCCAAAAAGCCGCGCTCGCTCGGTCGCACCGCGAGCTGCGGGATCACCGGCGCCTCGCGCGTGCCTCCCACGGCGGCGGTGACCTCGGCGAAGGCCCCCGGCCTGAGCTCCTGCTGGTCGGGTCCCGCGATCTCGCCGGTCACGGCCACCATGCGCGAGCGCTCGTCGGCGAGCTGGCCCACCTGGGTCAACTTCGCCGCGTGCAGAGCGGGGAGATTGCGCACCTTGAAGCGCACCGTCTGGCCCAGGCGCAGGCGCGCCGCCTCTACGTCGGTGACCTGGAAACGCAGGAGCAGCGGGTCACGCCGCACGAGGGTGGCGAGGATCGCCTCGGGCTTGGCGTACTGGCCCGTCTGCACGGTGCGCGTCTCGATCACCCCGCCGATGGGGGCGCGGACGTACGCGTCGCGCAGGTCGAGCTGGGCCTTGTCGAGCGCGGCACGGGCCTGCGCCACGTCGGCCTCGGCGGTGCGGGTCCGGGTGCGGTAGAGGTCGAGCTCCTCGCCGCGGAGCAGGCCCGGGTTCTCCGCGCTGGCCTTCTCTCGTCGCGCGAGGCCGGCCTTCGCGTCGGCGAGCGACGCCTCGGCCTTCTGCAGCGAGGCGCGCGCCGAGGCCACGGCGATGCGGTAGCGCGCGGGCTCGATCTCGGCCAGCACCTGGCCCGCCTTGACCGTCTCTCCGTCCTTGAAGCGCACGCGCTCCACGACCCCGGTGACGCGCGGCGTGACCTGCACCTTCTCGTAGGCCTCCACCGAGCCGACGGCGGTCACGGCGTACTGCACGACCTCGGTCCGCACCCGCGCCACCTCGACGGGAAAGGTCAGCGGTCCGCCGCCTGGACCGCCTGGGCCTCCGGGTCCGCGGCCGCCTGAGCCCTTCGAGGAGGCCGATTCGTTCGAGCAGCCCGCGAGCCCGAGCGAGAGCGCTAGAGCGACGGCGGGGGCGCACGCCACGGCGCGTGGGGATCGCATCATGAGCGGCGCTCCTCGACGGTGGGAAGGGGGTCGTGGCCCAGCGCGGCGCGCAGGTTCAGGTAGGCGATGGCCAGGCCGTAGCGCTCGCGGGCGAAGTTCACCTCGGCGTCGAAGAGCCGGGTGCTGGCGTCGGCGTTCTCGAGCGCGCTGGCGAGCCCCTGCCGGTAGAGCGCCGCCGTTTCGCGCGCGTTCTTGGCCGCCGCGTCGACGGCCACCTGGGCCAGTCGACTCGCGGCCTGCGCGTTCTCGATCTCCACCAGCGCGCGGCGCACGTCGAGCGCCACCTGTCGGGACCGGGCCTCTGTTTCGGCCTCCGCGGCGCGCGTCTGGGCGCGGCGCTCCTTCCATTCGCCGTACCAGACGCCCCCGTCGAAGAGGGTCCAGCTCAGACTCAGGCCGAGCGACCAGTCCACGTACTTCCCGACGAAGCCCGGTTCGTTCGTGGCCTTGACCTGCCCCGAGAAGACGAGGCTCGGCAGGACGCGCAGCAGCGGCTCCGAGGCGAAGGCGCGCAGCGCGCGGAGCTGTCCCTCGGAGGCCCGCAGGTCCAGGCGCTGCCGCCGCGCCTCCTCCACGAGCTTCTGGCTCGAGGCGACCTTGGCCGACGCCAGCGCCAGGAGCGGCTCGGGCACCTCGAGCGCGTCGGAGACCTCGGTGTTCAGAAGGTGGCCGAGCTGCAGCCGCGCCGTGGCCACGCTGGCGCGGGCGCGGGTGAGCTCCCGCTCGGCGATGGCGCTCTCCAGCTCGGCCTTGGTCACGTCGTTCGAGCTCGATAGCTGCGCTCCGTAGCGCGCGCGGGCGTCGGCCAGGTTCTGGCGAGCCAGGGCCAGGCGGCGCCCGGCGGACTGCACGACCCACTCGAGGGTCAAGGTGGAGAGGAAGGCCTGCGCGGTCTCGAAGCGCAGGAGGCGTTTCTGATGCTCGCTGCTCGAGCGCGTGGCCTTGCGGTCCTCGAGCGCCTGGCGGTAGAGCGGATACGAGCGCGGATCGAAGAGGGTCTGGCTGAGCGTCACCGTGGCCTGCAGGCCGTGCAGCCTGAGCAGCGTGACGGGCTCCGTGCCGAGCTGCCGCGTGACCTCCGTCGAGCGGCGGCTGTAGCTCGCCGTACCGACGAGATTCGGGAAGAAATAGGCGCGCGCGCGCGTCACCCGGGCGTCGCTCGCGAGGCGCCTCTCGTCGGCCGCGCGGGCCAGCTCGTTGTGCGCCAGGGCGAGCTGGATCGCTCGGTCGAGCGAGAGGGGCGCGGCGTCGCCCGGGCGCGGCGCGAGGAGAGCCAGGACCAGGAGCGTGGGCGTGCGGAGCGACATGGGGCGCGTTCTCGACGGAGGCGCACCCGAGAAGAGGGGCCCTCCCGGCCCGGGATATAGCACCAAGCCCGGGGCGTGGCGAGTGGCATCGGGAGAGCCCATCCCCCCGGCGTACGGGCCCTACCGCATACCGGCCCTACCGCACGAAGACCTGCGTCCAGTAGGGGGTGCGGCCCTCGCATTGAACGAGGCCCACCCCGACGCCAGTCCAGCTCGCGTCGAGGATGTTGCGCCGGTGGCCGGTGCTCTGCATCCAGCCCGTGTGAACCGCCTCGGCGGAACGATAGCCCACGGCGATGTTCTCGCCCGCCCCACGAAAGGTCATCCCCGCGAGGCGCAGGCGGCCGGCCGGCGAGGTCCCTTCCGGCGTGAGATGCGAGAAGTAGCGACGCGAGCACATGTCCTGGCTGTGCGCGCGCGCCACCGCCGCGGCCTTGGCGTCGCAGCGCAGGGGCTGAAGGCCCGCGGCGAGGCGAGACTGGTTGAGCTGGCCGAGCACCTGCGCCTCGGTCGCGCTGGCGCACTCGGTCGCGGCCGGGGCAGGGCCACCGGCGGGGGCGCTCGGCGCGGGGATCACGCGCACGCGGGGCGGAAGCGTGGGGGCGCGGTAGGGGACCGGCGGAATCTCATCGGCCTCGCTCGAGGGGATCTCGAGCTCCGGGGACGGGATCTCCACCTCGGCGCTCGGCACGCTCGCAGCCGACGGGATCTCGCCGCGCGACGGCCGCGCCGGGAAGTCCGACGCGGGCGCGTTGCTCGGAACCTGCCAGGGGTGACGCAGGCGGAAGTGCACCCGCGTGATGCAGCGCGTGGTGCGGCTCTCGCCGTCGTCGTAGGTGATGCAGGTCGTTACCGGCCGGCGGTCGGCGATGGCGGTCCCCTGACCGAGGGTGACGGTGGTGAGGACGGTCAGGCTCGAGAGCAGCATGGATGGGCGCATGAAGCACCTCCCGGTTTCCCGAGAGAGGCTGCAACGTGCGGGCCACCCCACGGACAGATCTTGCCGTGTGTTTCCGAGGGACTGTGCATTCGAGAGCGGGCGAGCGGCCGGGCGTGCACAGCCCGGTGTGAACCGGCGTTCACGATGCCGCAGCCCGCATCGCGTTCGGGAGGGTGCGGCCGGAGTGCTCCGCGCACCGCGGGTCCGGCGCCGAGGTGGGGGGCGCCGCGAGGTGGGGGTCGAACTGCTCGGCGAGGTAGGCTTTCGGGTCGACCAGCCGCTGGGTGCGGTAGAGCACACGCAGGAGCTGCGGGATCTGGCGCGGCTGAACCCCCTTCAGGTGATGCCACCAGGGCCGTACCCCCTTCGCGTTCAGGACGGTGCGACGCCACGACTCGGCGAAGAGCTCGAAGAAGCGCTCTCGACCGAGGCGCGGCTCCCAGAGGACGTGGTGCATGTCGAAGTTGGACCAGCTCGGCTCGCGCACCCGGTGCTTCGTCTCTTCGTAGTAGGCCGTGCCCGGCAGCGGAGTCAGGATCGTATAGCCCGCGCGGTAGAGGCCGAGACGGTCCTTGAAGTCCCACAGATGGTGAAACTCGGCCTCGTCCCAATCGGGGTCCACGATGAAGTTCCCCGTCACGCCTGCGTCGAGCTCGCGGCAGACCGCCACCGCGCGCACGATGTCGTCGGTCGTCGCGTCCTTGGCGAGAGCATGCAGCCCGCGGTCGGTGGGCGCCTCGAAGCCAAAGAAGAGGTCGAAGCGCTCGGCCAGAGGACGCCAGGCCTCGAGGAGCTCGGGGTGTCGTGCGACGATATCCGTTCGCGTCTGCACGAGCATCCAGTGCTTCTTGATCCCTCGACGCGCGAGGGCCCGCGCCAGCTCGAGGCTACGCGCCGGCGGATAGAAGAAGAGGTCGTCCGCGACGAAGACGTTGCGCCCCGTGGCCATGAAGTCCTGCACCACGTAGTCGAGCTCGCGAAAGCGGAAGGTGCGGTCCACGTGCTGCCAGATCGAGCAGAAGGTGCAGCGGTAGGGACAGCCGCGCGCCGTCTCGAGCAAGTAGACGGGCCGCATGTTGACGCACAGGTACTCGTGCTGAAATCGCGCCATCAGGTGCCGCGACGGGAGCGGCACGCGATCCAGGCTGATGCGGGTCGCGCTCACGGGTCCCTTGCGGAAGCCGAAGGTCGCGTCGCGATCGCGAATCCAGAGCCCCGCGACCTCGTCGAGGGGGCGACGCTCCGAGAGCGCCCGAACGAGGTCCGGCACGACCTGTTCGCCGTCTTCGAAACAGAGCGCATCCACCTCGGGAGCGAAGAAGGGAGTCGGGTAGACGGCTGCGGCGTGTCCGCCTACCAGCACGAAGGCGCGCGCGTTCCAGGCCTTCACCCGGCGCGCGACGCCGAGGGCCTCCTCGGTGTCGAGCGTGTGCGAGGCGGCGATGCCCACCAGCTCGGGGCGAAAGGCGCGCAGCACGCGTTGGATGGACCCGGCGAAGCGCAGGTCGACGATCCGCACTTCGTGGCCGTCGCGCTCGAGCGCCGCGGCCACGTACGCGAGGCCGAGGGGCTCGATGCGGAAGAAGGGACCCAGGCCGAAGCGTTCGTTCGGGGCCACGGGCCTGACGAGGAGTACCTTCATCGCGGCGGAGCTTGCATCAGGCGGGCCCCGCCGGACAAGGTCCGATTTTCCACGAGATCGCGGGGCGGTGGACGCCGGTCAGGTGGGCTTCACGGTGGGGAGGAAGGCGAAGTAGACCGCCACGACGATGAGCCCGAACGAGACGAGGTGGTTCCAGCGCGGCGCCTCCTTCAGATAGACCAGGGCGAAGCCCACGAACACCAGCAGCGAGATCACCTCCTGGATGATCTTGAGCTCCGTGGCGGAATAGGTGCCGTGGCCCAGGCGGTTCGCGGGGACCTGCAGGCAGTACTCGGGCAGCGCGATGAGCCAGGCCACGAGGATCACCTGCCAGAGCGACACATGCTTGAACCTCAGGTGGCCGTACCAGGCGACTGTCATGAAGAGGTTGCTGGCGAGCAGAAGCAGGACCGTAGGCATACCCGAGTGTAGGGCTCTCCGCGGCAGCCGCGCCAACTTGCCCGCCCCACTCTCCGCGCTTCGGAGGGACATCGAAACACCTGCGCGAAATCGGTCCTCGGTGCGTTGGGGGAGCGCCGCGCTCATCGGCGAAGGTTCCGACGACAGATCCACGAGATAGGCGCGGTTAGCGCGGAGTGGCCGGCCTCTTGCCTCTTGTGGCTTCGTGCGCGCCGTCGTGCGCGTCGAACGTCACCGCAGCGGAGGACACCATGAGAAGACTATCCACGTGCGCGCTCGGCGCCCTCGTAGCCGGGCTCCTGCTCTCGGCCGCGCCGGCCCGGGCCGCGAATCAGAACGGCAGCGAAGCGCGCGTGCGCACCCGCGTGATCAAGGAGAAGCTCGCGAACTGGCTCAACCAGCACTACGTGGGGCCCTTCACGCACGCGGCCGGTCCCTTCGAGCCGGGGCAGCTCCGCATCCGGACCAAGCACCTCCGGACCTTGCGCGGGGACGCGCACGGCGCGGTAGGGGCCGACCTTCGCGCCGTCACGTGGAAAGCCACGAACGGCCCGATCTACGCCGGGACGGCCCGCGCCTCCACGCCGGTCAGGCCGAACGGCGCGCTCTTCACCTCGCTGGCCGAGATCCTCGTCACGCAGCAGCCGCGGGTCCTGCCGCCGGTCCCCGGCGGTCCGCAGCCCTGACCTTCCCCTCTCCGTAGGTCGAACGTCGATGCTCCAACGTCGGCGCTCCGGCGTCGGTGCCTCGGGGCCGGCTCCCCGGGGCCGGCCCTTGACAGCTGGCCGTTAGCGATTCATACGAAGCGGTCCACTTCAAGCGATCGTTTCAGACCATGACCCGTTCCAAGACCTCCTCCCGAAGCGCTCGCGTGGCGCCACCGCCCGACTCGACGAGCCAGCGCCTGCTCGACGCCGCGGTGGACGTCTTCGCCGAACGGGGCTACGACGGGACGAGCATTCGCGAGATCGTCAGTCGGGCCTCGGCGAACGTCGCGGCCCTGAACTACCACTGGGGATCGAAAGAGCGCCTCTGGCTCGCGGTCTGCGAGCGCAGCACACGCTGGTTCATCGACGTGATCCAGCGCGTGCTCGCCGAGCAGAGCGTGGACCGGGCGTGGCCCGAGGTGCTGGAGCGCCTCTTCGACGAGCTCCTCGCCGATCCGCGGCCCTTGCGAGTCTCCATGTGGGCCTCGCTTCACGCCAGCTCGATGGACTACGAGGCGACGGGGCGCACCTTCCAGCCCCTCGTGGACCTCGGGCGCTTCTACGTCAAGGACCTGGAGCGACGGGGGCTCGTCGGCGGCGAGGGCGTGGATGTGGACGTCGTGCTGCCCCTTCTCAAGGGGATGTTCATCTTCGCCTTCGTGGACCAGGCCGGGCACCGGCAGTTCTTCGGCAAGGACTTCGACGACCCCGAGCTCGCGACGCGATTCAAGCGGGCGCTCATCCGGGCTACGCGCCTCCTCCTGGGGGTGACCGAGCGACCGTACTGGGAGGAGCGCTGAACGGCCCCGTGCGCGCGCCTCTGCGGGGCGGGCTACGCGCAGGGCTGGAAGGTCGTCCGGTGGATGCACCGCGGCTGGTTCACGCCGTAGCAGGACCAGAGGCAGCTCGTGGAGGGACCGCAGCCCGTGCCGAAGCGCGGGTCGTCCTGGCAGGCGTTGTAGGGGCCGTGCAGGTCCACGCACCGTTCGCTGCTGGTGCCCTGCCAGTCCCAGCCGTCGCAGGCGTAGCAGCCGGCGGACCCCGCCACCGCCTTCCCCCAGCGCACGTTTCCCGTCGGCGCGCAGCCGTCGGGTCGGTGGGCGCCCGAGGCCGTTCCCTGTCGGTCCACCGCGCGCACGCCCTCCAGCCAGCAGCCCGAGCAGGTCGTCGGCGGCGAGACCGGTGTCGCGGGAGTAGGCGCGGGCGAGGCCGGCGTGACACCCGGACAGCTTCCCGGTGCGCGCGTCAGCTCCAGTGCGCCCGGCTCGGACCGCCCGTAGTAGAAGCCCAGGATCTGGGCGTAGCCGTAGCCGGCTTCCTCCAGGCAGCTCGAGCCGAGCTGGGAGAGACATCCGTGGTTGTTCGGGCTCGCCGGGTGGGCGAAGGGGCTCGGCGCGCGGTGCGCCTGCGCGTCCCCGAGGCCTTCGTTGTAGGTGACGCAGGCCTCGGTCCAGTGGTCGGGTCGTCCGCGGCATCCGGAGCCCGGCGTGCCCCCTTTCATGTGGAAGCCGGCGATGACCTCCCCGCGGTAGGTCAGGACCTGCAGCGCGGTGTCGCGGACGGCTTCAAAGTACTTCCGGTGCCCGGGCGGCTGGCGCTCCACGGGGAGGGAGGGGTCGAGTCGCGCCGCCGAGCAGGTGTAGACCTGGCAATCCTGGCTGTCGCAGATCCAGCCGCCACGCCCCAGCGAGGCCGCCGTGTAATAGAGGTAGCTCCGTGCCGCGACCGCCAGAGCTCGAAGCGCCTCGGGGCCGGCGTACGGATTCTCGCAGGCGAGGACCTGTGGCAGGTAATCCTGCTCCACCGAGCGCCACGTCGACGGCGTCGCCGCTGACGCGCGGGTGGACCCCGGGCTCCCCAGTCGGATGGCGCAGAGCGCCGACGGAGCGGCGGCGACGTCGGCCTTGCCGTGGGCCTGGTGCGGCGCACGCGCCTCGGGTCGCTCGTCGACGCCGCAGCCTGTCGGGCCGAGGAGAGCGAGCGCGGCGACCTGGAGGAGCCGGGCGGCGAAGGAAGGGGACTCGTTCGTAGGTCTGTCAGCCATGGCGAAATCGTCCGTTTCAAACGAGTGATTGAATCGGACTCTAGCGGATACGGACCGCCTGTCAAGGGGGCCCTTTGACGGCGACGAGGCGGGCTGTCGTTCCGAGGGAGCGCGCGGTGCTGCGATGGGTCCGCGCGAGGTTGCGGACGCAGCGCGCGGCGTTGCGCGGGGGAGGGGACTACATCGACGGCTGCAGCAGCGCGAAGACGGCCTGCTGCGGGTCCATCACCACGGCGAAGCGACCGACCGTGGGGACGTCTTGCGCCGGGACCACGACCTGGCCGCCCTGACGCTTCGCGCGCTCCACCGTCGCGTCGCAGCTCGCGACCTGGAAATAGACGGCCCAGTTCGGAGGCATGGGGCCCATCGAGGGGTTGATGGCCATCATGCCCGCCACCTCCTTGCCGCCCACGCTGAAGACCGTGTAGGGCCCGACAGGCATCTGCTGCGTTTGCGCCGTCCAGCCGCAGACGGCGGCATAGAACTTCGTGGCCGCCGCCGTGTCCCTCGTCAGGAGTTCGTTCCAGCACACCGCCCCGGGCTCGCCGACGACGCGCGCTCCGATGTGCTTCTTGGCCTCCCAGAAGGAGATCATCGCACCCGTCGGGTCCTGCGCGACGAGCATGCGGCCCGAGTCCATCACGTCGAAGGGGGCCTGGACCACCTTGCCCCCCGCGGCGGTGACCTTCTTCGCCGTCTCGTCCGCGCTCGCGACCGCAATGTAGCAACCCCAATGCGGGGGGATCCCCTGCTTCTGCATCTCGGGGCTCATGGAGAAGAGCCCCGCGGCGTCCTTGCCGCCCAGCTGCAGCATCGTGTAGGGCCCCATGGGGGTCGGAGAGTCCACCCCCTTCCAGCCAAAGACCTCCCCGTAGAAGCTCTTGGCAGCGCCTGCGTCGCGCGTCGCCAGCTCGGCCCAACAGAACATTCCGGCATCGAACTTCGTCATCTCGCCCATCGTGCTCCTCCTCCCTCTCTGTGCTTGGGGGCGGAAAGCTAGCACCGAGCTCCGTGGCCGACAACCGGCGCCACGCGAGAGGGCGCGGGCGCATCGGCCTCGTGGACAGTCCGTCAGCCGGAGCGAGTGCCCGCCCGCCAACCTGGCAACGTGGACCCGCTTCCCGGATCAGGATGCGTATCATTTCGCCGTCGCGGCCCGCGGCACGACCCTTGAAGTGGGAAGCCCGGACGAAAGGAGCGACACCATGAATACTGCATCGAGATACTGGGCCGCCGTCGGAGTGGCCGTGATCCTGGGAGCTGCCCGCGCCGTGGCCGCCGAGGGCTCCCCGGTGCCCGAGCGGTTAGAGGTGGAGGTGCGCGAGTCGGGGCAGGCGTCGGGCCGGTCGCGTCACCACCGCCTCTCGCTCGCGCTGCCCCTGGGCTCGGGCGGCTCGCGGCTCGCGGTGCAGCTCGAGGGGGCGGACTACGCGCTCGAGGTGGAGCGGGATCACCGCGGGAGTCAGGCGCCCGTGATGCACGTCAGCCTGAATCGCCTCGATCGGAGCGGCCAGCGACCGCGTGACCTGCGCGTGCGCGCCAGCACGCCGTGGCAGCGAGGTCGCCGGGTCACGCTCGCGGAGCTGATCCAGCCGGACGGCTCGCGCATCGAGGTGGTGGCGACGGTACGCTGAGGGCCCTGAAGCCGCGCCTTCGCCCGAGGCACCCACGCCGCACGTTCGCTCGGGGATGGCTCTCGCTCAGCTCGTGGCGCCCCCGCAGGAGCTCCCGCAGCCCGCGGTGCAGCCGAAGCAATGGCGCGCTGTCACGATCCGTCGCCCGGAGAGCGCGACGGGGTCCACGGTCGCGACCCGCGCCCCTGCTCCGTCGGCGGTGCGGAGAGGCAATTCAAGCATCTGATTGAAGTCGCAGTCGTAGAGCGTGCCGTCCCAGCCCACGGAGAGCGTGGTCTTGCACATGAGCCCCTGCACCGCCGCGGGATTGAAGGCCGTCACGAGCCGCCGGACGTAGGCCTCCAGATTGCCCGAGGCGACGAGCCAGTCGAAGAAGCGGGCGATGGGCATGTTGTTGAGGACCAGCAGGCGGTCGAAGCGCACCCCGTGTTCTTTCTCGAGCGACGCGCGCCATTCGCGTTCGAGCGCGTACTGTGCGCCGCCGAGGAATGCGCCGGCCGGGTTGCTCATCAGGGTGAGGCGCCGTCGGGGGTCTCCGCTCCCGTACCCTACCGCGTTGAGGAGCCGCAGGGCCTCAATCGATCGTTTGAAGGTGCCCTCGCCGCGCTGCGCGTCGGTGTTGCGTGGCCGGTAGTGCGGCAGCGAGGCGACCACCTCCACCCCGAGCGAGGCCAGCCAGGCGGGAAGGTCGCGACACCGTGGGAGCAGCAGGACCGTCAGGTTGCAGCGGTCGATCACGTGGCGGCCGCGCGCCGCGGCCTGCTCCACGAGGTACGTGAAGCGGGGATGAAGCTCGGGGGCGCCGCCCGTGACGTCCAGGGTGTGGAAGGCGCCGCGGTCGAGCAGCGCCAGGCAGGCCTCCACGGTCTCCGCGGACATCATCTGGTCGTGTCCATCGGGACCTGCGTCGACGTGGCAGTGCCGGCAGGTCATGTTGCACAGGCGTCCCAGATTTACCTGGAGCACCTCGGCGAGCCCGGCCCGGAGCGGCCCGCGTCCCGCGCGGTCGAGCGCCGCGTCGAAGTCCGGCGAGGGGTCGACGAGCACCTCGTCGAGGCGCGCACGTGCCACGCGCATGGCGGCGGTCACATTCCGCTCTTCTGGACGTGCTCGAGCATCTGCACGCCGTGGACCAGGGAGGCGCCGCCGCGAATGGCCACGGCGACGTGGACGGCCTCCGTCATCTGCTCCAGGTCGGAGCCCTTCTCGAGGCACTCCTGGCTGTAGGCGTCGATACAGTAGGGGCACTGGACGGCGTGCGCTACCGCCAGGGCGATCAGCGCCTTCTCGCGGGCGCTCAGCGCACCCTCGGCGAAGACCGCGCGGTAGTAGTCGAAGAACTTGGCGGCCAGCGTTTCCTGCCCCTGGCCGATGTCGCCGAAGCGGTGAAGGTGCTCTGGCTTGTAGTAGCTGTCCATGCGGTCCGGCCGTCCTCGTCTCGTTGCAGGTCCACGCATCATACGCGCCCTGCCGCCTCGCACCAGTCGCGACGTTCCGGCCGCGCCGCACCGGCCGCGGCGCACCTTGCCTGCCGGGGCCATTTCGTGCGACATCCCCGCCGACGCCCGCCGGTACTCCTTTTCCCCCGGCCCGAGGAGGACGCCATGACCCCCGTGCGCTTTCTGCTCCCCATCGCCGCGCTACCCCTCGGCCTCGTCCTGGCCGGCTGCCCCGCGCACACGCAGCAGACCTGCCCGGCCGTCGCGAAACCGGCGTGCGCTCCGGCGAAGGCGGGGGCGGCCCCGGCAGGGGCGACGGTCGCGGCGGCGCAGGCCTTCGTGGTGCAGGTGGAGCGCGAGCTCCTCAAGCTCTGGATCGCCGCCGAGCGCGCGAGCTGGGTCAAGTCCACCTTCATCACCGACGACACGGCGGCGCTCGAGGCGCAGGCGCAGGAGGTGGTGATGGAGTACCTCGGTCGTCGCGCGGCCGAGGCGGTGCGCTTCGAGAAGCTCGCGTTGCCCGACGAGCTCCGGCGCAAGCTGAAGCTGCTCCGGCTGAGCCTCACGCTCCCGGCGCCCCTCGACGCCGCGCGTCGCACCGAGCTCGCGAACATCGCGACCCAGCTCGAGAGCAGCTACGGCAAGGGCCGGTACTGCTCGAAGACGCTGGCGGCGAAGTGGCGGCCCAAGGGGGGCACGGGCGACTGTCTCACGCTGAACGACCTCGAGGTGGTGCTGGCGAAGAGCCGCAACCACGACGAGCTCCTCGAGGCCTGGAAGGGCTGGCACGGCCTCGCCGCGTCGATGCGGCCGGCCTTCACGCGCTACGTCGAGCTCGGCAATCAAGGGGCGAAGGAGCTCGGCTTCGATAACCTCGGGGACCTGTGGAAGTCGCGCTACGACATGACCCCGCAGGCCTTCGAGGCCGAGGTGGACCGCCTCTGGTCGCAAGTCAAGCCGCTCTACGACGATCTGCACTGCTACGCGCGCGGCAAGCTTCGGGCCTTCTACGGCGCGAGCAAGGTCCCCGCCGAGGGGCCCTTGCCGGCGCACCTCCTCGGCAACATGTGGGCCCAGGACTGGGGGAACCTGAAGGGCATGCTGCTGCCCAAGCGCGGGGGAGGAATCGACCTCGAGGCCGCGCTCCTGCGCAAGAAGGTCGACGAGCGTGGGCTCGTGCGCTACGGCGAGTCGTTCTTCGTCTCCCTGGGCCTCGACAAGCTCCCCGAGACCTTCTGGCAGCGGTCCATGTTCAGCCGGCCGCGGGACCGCGACGTGGTCTGCCACGCCAGCGCGTGGGACCTGGACTACGAGAAGGACCTGCGCATCAAGATGTGCATCAAGATCAACGACGAGGACTTCAGCACCGTGCACCACGAGCTCGGGCACAACTACTATCAGTACTACTACCGGCATCTCGCGCCGCTCTTCCGGAACAGCGCGAACGACGGCTTTCACGAGGGCCTGGGCGACACGATCGCCCTCTCAGTGACGCCGGCCTATTTGAAGCGTCTCGGCCTGGCCGATAAGCCGCCCGCCGACGAGCTCACGCCGCTGATGGAGCGCGCGCTGGAGAAGATCGCCTTTCTGCCCTTCGGCATCCTCGTCGACAAGTGGCGCTGGGAGGTCTTCTCGGGCCGCGTGGCGCCCGCGAGCTACAACCGCAGGTGGTGGGAGCTGCGCGCGCGTTACCAGGGCGTCGCGCCGACGGCGGAGCGCGGCGAGGGCGAATTCGATCCGGG
Organism: Deltaproteobacteria bacterium; assembly: GCA_020848905.1. Taxonomy (NCBI): domain Bacteria; kingdom Pseudomonadati; phylum Myxococcota; class Myxococcia; species Deltaproteobacteria bacterium. Next base: position 227,041 of record JADLHG010000005.1, on the reverse strand, counting down.
GGCGAAGTTCCACATCGCGGGGGGAGTCCCCTACGCGCGCTACTTCCTGGCCGCGATCCTCCAGTTCCAGTTCCACCGCGCGCTATGCAAGGTGGCGGGGCACGAGGGGCCGCTGCACCGCTGCTCGATCTACGGCAACAAGCCGGCCGGGGAGCGGTTGCGCAAGATGATGGAGCTCGGCCTGTCGCGCCCCTGGCCCGACGCGCTCAAGGCGCTCACGGGGGAGGAGCGCATGGACGCGAGCGCCATCCTGGCCTACTTCAAGCCCCTGCACGACTGGCTGCGAGAGCAGAACAAGGGCAAAAAGTGCGGCTATTGACGAGGGTGGCGGCATGAGCGCGCGGTCGGGCGGGCGAGGCGTGGGGCGGCGAGCCTGGGGCACGGCGGTGCTCTCGGCGGTCGCGTCGCTTGCGGCGTGCGGGCGAGGACCGCAAGGAACGGTCGCCGTGCTGGCCGCGGACGCCGCCCCGAACAACCATCGGCGCGACGCGGCGCTGCCCCGGTCGCAGGCGGCGACCTGGCCGAAGCTTCCCCGCAGCGCGGAGGCGACGACGGCCCTGCTTCAGCGGCACAGCCGGCGGCCCGCGCCCAAAGCCGACCCGCTCGACCTGGCGGGGGCCGTGCTCGCCTCGCTCACGCAGGGGGCGCCGGGTCGCATCGCCGGGGACGAGCCGATTCGTCGGTGGCTACAGCAGCGACTGGATCTCGCCACGCAGGCCGGGCGGGAGCTCTACCTCCTCTTCGGCACGTACCATGACGCGGGCGGACAGGTGGAGGCCTTCGGTCGGCTCACGGGCCCCGGGGGCCTGTCGAAGCTCAGCGCGGTGGTGGTCGAGCAGCTCGACGCCGACGGGCAGTGGGCCGGACTTCCGGCGCAGGAACAGCAGGGCGACGACGAGCTCCTCGCGAGCTACCTGGCGCGCGGCAAGCCCGCCGCCTACGCAGCTCTCGCGAAGAAGCAGGCCCGAGACAACTACACCGGGTGGAAGTACGGCTATCTCCCGACGGTGATGGACCTCGTGGTGCGCGCGCGAGCGGCCGGCGCGCCGCTCCTCGGCTGCGACATGCCACGGGGCGTGCAGCACCAGGTGGGGGCGAAGGCCAGCGACCTGCTCCGCCTGCGGGAGCTCCACTGCCTGCTGGCCCTCAAGACCGCCACGGCCCGAGTGAAGCCCCCGCACCGCATCGCTATGATCTGGGGCCAGGATCACGTCGGCCCGCGCGGCATCCCGCGGCTGCTGCCGCCGACGACCGAGGTGCTTTCGGTCTACGTGCTCGGCCACCGCCCCGCGGCGCCATCGGCCGAGACCGACCTCGGGCGCCGCATCTCGCTGGCGGACCCGGTGCTCATCCCCCTCCGGCAGCGCGGGAGCCACCTCGAGCTCGCGTTGCTCCTGCCGGACGCGCGCTGGGGGATGCAGGTCGAGCGCGCGCGCGAACGTCTGCCGATCGGCACCGAGTTCGAGCCGGGGCTCGTGGTCCAGAGCCAGCAGCGGGGGAGCGTTCGCCTGCTCGGCCGACGCGAAGCGGTCGGTCGTGCGCCGCAGCGGCTGGAGGTGCCGCCGGGGACGCACGCCTACCAGCTCGAGGCGGGCGGCCGGCTCTATCTGGGAGCCCTCGAGCTCACCGCTGGAGAGCAGCTCGAACTGGATTTCGATCCCGCGCGGCGCCAGGTGCGCGTCCTGCATCGCAGCGCCGAGCCCGCTCGTCCGAGCAGCGCGCAGGCGCCCCCGTCACGCTGACCCGCTCTATTCGGCAGGGCTCGGCAGGGACGCCTCCGCCGGTAGCGCGCGTTTTGCGCCGTGCTCGTCGACCGCCACGAAGGTGAAGGTGCCCTTGGTGACGCGCACGGGCCGGCTCTTTCCGGGGGTCGTGCGCCAGGCCTCCACGTCCACGGTGAGCGAGGTGCTCCCTGTCTTCACCACCTTCGAGAAGAGGCTGACCTCGTCCTCGACGCGGACCGGGTGTTCGAAGGACATGCCGGTCACGCCCACGGTGACCGCGCGGCCGCCGGCGCGGCTCTGGGCCACTCCGCCGGCAGCAAGATCCATCTGCGAGAGGATCCACCCGCCGAGGGCCTTGCCCCGCGCGTCCACGTCCTGCGCGGTGACCGGGAGGTGCACGGCCGGCTCCGCGGCGGGCAGAAGGGGCGGGTTCGCACGTTCGCGGGCCTCGCGCTCGGCCCTGGCCCGTCGCTCGGCGGCTCCCACGCGCGGCCGGTACACGTAGGCCAGGAGGCGGTCGAGCAGTCCGCGTCGCGGGTTCCCTTCTCCGTCGGCGAGGGGCGCCGGACGTGGCCGGCCGAAGAGGTTCAGGGCCACCAGGGTGAAGGTCCCTTCGGTCACCTTCTCGTCCACTCCGGCGTTCGGGTCGCGCTTGAAGGCCTCCACCTTGATCGTCATGGAGCTCCGCCCGACGCGCTCGATGGTGGTGTACAGGGAGAGCTTCTGTCCCTGCCGGACGGGCTTCTTGAAGGTCATCTCGTCCATGGCCACGGTGGCCACACGGCCGCCGGCCCAGCGCTTGGCGGTGAGGTTCGCCGCCTGGTCCATCTGTGACAGCAACCAGCCGCCGAAGATGTTGCCGTGCGAGTTGTTGTGGGCGGGCATGGCGGCCACGCGAATCGCGAGTCGCCGTTCCCCGAGGCGCGCCCGGCCGAGCTGCTCGGCGGCCACGGCGGGGCCGCCAGTCCAGAGGAGAAGCCCGAGCGAGAAGAATAGATGCGCGCGCGCGAAGCTCACGCGGCCTCCTCGTGCAAACGGCGTGCTACGCCGGACGGCAATCGCGTCGTGGGATCTCGGCCAGTTGCGTGCTACGGACGCGCCGGAGCGTGGCGACTGCGTCTGCGCGGCAGCGGCTGCAGGTGCCAGGGGCGGCGGTTGGGCGCGGGCCTCGCCCTGCCACGCGTCGCCCCTCGCGCGACCCTTCGTAATTTGGAATTCGACCGATTGTCGAGGAGTGACCGGCCAGGGTGCCAGGTGTTCAGTTCGCGACCATCGCCGGCCGGCGTGTCGCGAGGCGTGCAAGTTCGCGAGAGACCTGTACGAGAGAGGGCCGGTCCGCGTCGGCACGCTTGGTACGCCGGTTGCTCATGTCCAGGGCCAGAAGCGTTCGGTTCCCTCGAGCGGCTCGCTGCACGGGCTGCTCTGCTCGACGAGAAAAAGGAGGTTGCCATGAGGTCACGTCGTGCCCTTGGCTGGATCGGTGTGCTCCTCGCCGTCGCGGCGTTACCTAGTGTGGTTCAGGCTCGCTCGAGCCGGCAGACGCAGGGCGCTCCCGTTACGATTCGCGGAGCGAAGGTGGCGGTGGAGCTCGACGGCCAGCACGTGGCGCGACTGAACGTGATGCGGGGCCGGCTGGCCCGCGCCGGAGTCAGCGCCTACCTGAACATCTTCAAGTGGACGAACGCCGCCGCCGGAGCCGCGGAGGGGGCGACCCTCGTCGGTGCCGTCAACCAGACCAACATGGGGCGCTGGCTCGAGGAGGTCGGCGCGCATTCGATCGGCTTCATGAACGATGGGACCCCCTTCGAGTCGGGCGGGAGCGGCTACCTGCGCATCGGCAAGCGATTCTGGCCGTACGGCACCATCCAGGGCAACGGCACCGCGTCGGGGATGCCGCGCGACGTGGAATGGAACACGAGCTCCGAGTACACCGAAGCCACCTTCGAGGCTTCTCCCGCCGAGATCGCGGCCGCCACGGCGTACTGCACGGCGCGCAGCTATCACCTCTTCAAGGACAAGCGCGGGGGCACGATCGCGCCCTCGTTCGACAGTTGGAATCGCAGCGGCTTCAAGACCGAGGGGTGCGCCGGCGCGGCCTCCTCGATGCTCTCTCCGGCCTGGCGCGAGGCCTTCCGCCGGAGCCTGCCCGGCATCCAGGCCTTCGCCGCCGAGCACCCGGAGATCGCAGAGCTCCACGGGATCAGCTCCGCCACGGTGGATGCCCTGGACGCCTTCGCCACGCGCATCGGCGCGCGGCAGTGGACGAGCCCCAAGTATCTCACTACGAAGAACTACGCGCTCTCGACCGTGGCAATGATCACCGCCTTCAACGCCTACTCCTACGACACGAACTACGACGAGAAGCCGGTCATGGACGCGATCAGCGACATCGTCTGGTCCAGCGAGTACCGGACGATCGGGGGCGGGGCCAAGACCATCCCGGATCTGCCGGCCGGCAAGCGCAGCGGGGCCTTCGTGAACGAGCGTCTGCCTCTCTCGGGCCTCGCCGCGCAGCTCCGCAGCGCGAACTGAAACGTCGTCGCGCGACTGCGCACCGGGGTCAGCGCTCCCCCTCGGGCGGCCACTCGGGCAGCCACTGACCGCACCTTCCGGGATCCTCGCGGGGCCAGCCCGCATCAAAAGTAACCTTCTGTACATATAAGTATTTTTCACGTATCCGGCGTGGCACATGCCTTGCTCATCTGCCGTCCGTCGCGGCGCCGGTCGAGCGGGGATGCCCCTCACCTCCGGTTTCCGCTGCCGACGTGGTTGGCGCGCCCGAGGGCTGGCCTCGGTCCTCGCACTTCGAGAAGGGAGCGGTTCGCACATGAGAGCAAGCAGAACACCTCGGTCGTTTCTGGCCGCGCTGATCGCCGTGGGGGTCCTCTCGGCGGTGGGCGCCGCGCATGCGCGGAGCGTGGTGGCGGGCGGCACCTCGGGGGTCGTCCCGCAGGCGCGCCTCGCGGCCGTCACCGACGTGGTGACCCGGCTGCAGCAGGCGAACCTCGGCCGCTGGGCCTACGCCGCGGTCTATCAGAGCCGCGGGACGAAGTCGTTCGGCGGGGCGATGGTCGTCGCGGCCGTGAACACGGGGACCGTGGTTCCCGGCGCCGTGGCTTCCGAGAGCTCGGGCGGGCAGCCGCTCAGCACGCAGGCCGCGTGGGTGGAGGCCATCGGGAAGCACAGCATCGGTTTCATGGCGGCCGTGGGTCCGGCGAGCATGGGCTCGACGAGCGGGTATCTGCGGCTCGGGGACAAGTTCGTGCCCTACAACTGGGTGGACGGTAGCAGCAGCCTCAGTGACATGCGGACCTACAGGTTCAGCGGTACCGAGGCCACCTTCATGGTGAACGAGCAGCAGATGAACGCCTTCCTGGCCTTCTACTACGCGCGCCATTACAAGCTCTTCCTGAACGGCAAGGGCGAGACGTATAGCCCGAACTTCGAGGCGCACGGGCCGATCATCTACGGCTTCAACCCGAAACCTCCGGCGAGCTGCAGGTACCCCGGTGGTCAGGAGGGCTGTGCGGCGCTGTCCTCTTCCGGCGCGGGCTCCATCTGGGGCAATCAGTTCAAGAAGCAGTACGCGGGCATCAAGGCGCGGGCGCAGGCCAAGCTCGCCGCGCTCGTCGCCCCGGAGCCTGGCAGCTACTATTACGAGCAAAACCTGAAGGCCTACGAGGCGCAGCGCAGCGAGCTCCAGTTCATCATCGACGCCGCGCCGAACCTCCCCCAGGTGCTCCTCGACTTCCAGAAGGAGCGGGGGCTGTCGCACCAGGCGGATCCGCACGCGCTCGTGCGCACGCACAGCATCAAGGCCGACATGGTCACGGTCTTCGGCGAGGTGCACGAGGATCCGTTCACGTCGCTCAAGTGGAACCGTTCGAACGCGCGCTACAAGAGCCCGGGCTCGGGCAAGGTCTATCGCGACCGCAACAAGAAGGGCTGGATCGGAGCGGGCTTCCCCTACACCATCCCCGACCTCGCGCCGGGTGAGACCATGGGTGGTGTGGCGGCTGAGCGCATGCGCCTCGACGCCTTCGCCGACGCCCTGCGGTAGCGTTCCACGCGTCGGTCTTCGCCCGGTTCGTCCCTCCCTCGTCCCTCCGCATCCCACATCCAGCGCTCGCCGAGCCTTCGGTTGAAAGCGACTGGCAAGAGTGCGACCCTAAAGTGCCGTGCCGGAATCTCGAGCCAACGGGGAGCGCGACCACGAGCGCGAAGGCAGCCTGCCGCGCGCAGGACGCGACGCCTCCGCTCAGGAGGTCGCTCCGACCGTGAGCCATCCCGTCCCCGGCGGGGCGAGGCCCTCCCGCGACGAGGACGCGACGGTGAACGAGCGCACGGCGGCGCGTCCGGCCCCCGCGGCGGGCCCGCTGCAGCCGGTGATGACCGGGCCGCTGCCGCGCCAGCCCCGACCCGCGCGGGGGTCCGACCCCGGGAGCGCCGACGCTGCCACGGAGGGGGACGGCTCGGAGGGGCCGCGCTGCTACAACTGCGACGAGCTGCTCGACCCCGCACTCTCGTTCTGCACCGCGTGCGGCACCCCGGCCGGGCCCGACCCGCTCGTGGGCAAGAACCTGGACGACCGCTACGCGGTGATCCGCCGCCTCGGGGCGGGGGCCATGGGCGCGGTTTACGAGGTGCGCCACCTGCGGCTCGGCAAGCGCTTCGCGATGAAGGTGATCCGCGGCGAGCTGGCGCAGACGGCCGAGTTCGCCGCGCGCTTCGAACGCGAGGCCCTTTCCACGAGTCGGCTCGAGCACCCGAACTGCATCGCCGTGACGGACTTCGGCCACGCGGGGTCGGGCGAGCTCTACCTCGTGATGGAGTTCCTCGAGGGGAAATCGCTCCATTCGTTGCGCGGCCAGCCCTTGCCGGTGGGCAAGGCGCTCGACATCGTGCGGCAGACCCTGCTCGGACTGCAGCACGCGCACCAGGCCGGGGTGATCCACCGCGACGTGAAGCCCGAGAACGTGATGCTCCTCGAGGCTCCCGACGGGGGCTGGCTGGTCAAGGTGCTCGACTTCGGCATCGCGAAGCTCCCGCGCACGGGCGGCTCGCGCGGAGAGCGGCTCACCGAGGCCGGCGTGGTCTTCGGCACCCCCGAGTACATGGCCCCCGAACAGGCCGTGGGCGACGACGTGGACGGTCGCGCCGACCTCTATGCCGTGGGCGTAATCCTCTGGAACCTCCTCACGGGGCGCGCGCTCTTCGAGGCCGAGAACCACGTCGAGCTGCTCGGAATCAAGCTGTCGACCCGCGCGCCGTCGCTCGGTCGCGTCGCGCCGGGGGTCTTTTCCGTGGAGCTCGAGCGGGTGGTGGCGCGGGCGCTCGAGAAGAACCCGCGGGATCGCTTTCAGTCGGCCGAGGAGTTCCTCGACGCGCTCGGGCGCGTCCAGCGCGCGGCGGGAGGTGGCCTCGCCGTCGCTGCGCCGTGGACGACCAAGGTGACTCAGCTCGCGCGGCGCGCGACGGGCCTCTACGGCGGGTGGTACCGCTGCGAGGGGCTCGGACGCAGGCCCACCTGGGCGCTTCGGGCGCGCGGACTCGTGGCAACCGGGCCGGGTCGGATCGTGCTGGGCTCGGGGGTGGGCGGGGTCGCGCTCCTGGCGCTGGTGGTGGCGCTGGCTCTGCCCGGAGGGGACGTCGCGAAGGCGACGGGGCGTGCGGGGAACAGGGAGGCAGTCGCTACGCACGCGACGCTGCCCGCTGGAGAGACGCCCCGCACGAGAGGCGCGGGCGGGGCGAGGAGCGCGGGCGTCGGCAAGGGGAGCGGAGCGAAGGCCAGCCCGCGCGTCGCCGAGCCTGCGGCGCAGCCCCGTGGCGCCATTCCGGCCTCGGCGGCGGCGCGCATCGAGCGCGTGCGCATGTTCCTCGCGCGGCAGTACTGCCGGGAGGCGAGCCTCGATCTGTTGAATCTGGTGCGCGAGCAGCCGTCGCTGGCCTACGCGCACTACCTCCTCGGGGCGGCCCAGATCTGCCGCAAGCTGCACGCCGAGGGCCTCGCGGCCTACGCGCGGGCCATCGAGCTCGACGGGCGCTATCGCCACGATGCGCGCGTGCTCGAGGATGCGCGCGCCCTCGTCGAGGTCCGGAAGGTCCGGGTTGCGGCGCTCGAGTTTCTCGGCAAGCGGGTGGGCACGCCGGCGCTCGAGACGCTGCTCCGCGCCACGGCCAGCCGGGATTTCACCTCGCGACAGAAGGCCGTGGAGATGGTGCTGGCGCTCAACGCCGGACGACGCATCGATTGGGTCCGCACGCTCTCGCTCGACCTGGAGCAGCTGCAGAGCTGCGCCGCGCGGGGCCAGGTCGTCGCGCGGCTCAGGCAGACCAGAGACCGACGTGCGATCCCCGTACTCAAGGCGGCCCGGGAGGCGCGCACGGGGTTCTTCCGCAACCGGTATCGGCACGCCTGCATCCGCAAGGAGCTCGGTTCGGCGCTCGAATACCTCGCCGCGAACGCCAAGGACGGGTAGCGCGGTGTCCGAACGATGGGATGGGAGATGACGCATGCGTCTTTCGCGCTGGCCGAATGGCCTCTGCGTGCTGGCCCTGCTCGGGGGTTGCTCGAGCCTACCGGCGCTTCCTCCGACCGGCGACGGCGCCTCGGTGACCGACGGGGCCGCGACCGACGGGGCCGTGACCGACGGACGAGCCGGAGATCGCGGTGGTGAGGCGGGCCTCGCCGACGGGGGCGCGCATCCCGTCGACGGGCTGCTCCAGCCGGACGGTCCCTTGCCGCCGCCGCGCGAGGCTGGGGGAGGGACGCCACCAGGGCCTCCGGAGAAGGTGACCGCCGCACCGGGTGCGCCCCGGACGCTCGTGGTCACCTGGATCCCCCCCGCGAACGGCGGGTCGAGCCCGATCGGGGGCTACGGCGTGCGGGGGAGCCCGGGGAACCTGTTCCTGGACGTGCGCGATCCATCCACGCTCCGCGCGACCTTTCCGTCGCTGCAGGTGGGAACGGCCTACACCTTCACCGTGACGGCCCGCAACGCGGCGGGTGAGGGACCCCCCTCGGTCCCCTCCGCGGCGGTGGTCGTGCAGGACGCCCCGGCGGCGCCCACGGGGCTCTCCGCCTGCGCGGGTGACGGGCTCGTGCGCCTCGCGTTCGTCCCGACGCCGGGCGCCACGCGCCACGACCTCTACTGGCAAACCGCTCCGGGCGTGAGCAAGACCACGGCGCAGCGGGTGGCGGCCGTGACCAGCCCCTACGTGCATACGGGGCTGACGAACGGCACCCCGTACTATGCGGTCGTCGTGGCCGTGGGGGCGAACGGGTGGGAGTCGAATCCGTCGAACGAGGTGGCGGCTCGCCCGACGGTGGAGCTGCGCGACACGCTCTTCGTCTCGAGCATGTGGGACAACGCGATCGAGATCTTCGACTGCTTTGCGGCGCTGCCGACGGGAGCGCGCGGTGGCACGCGCGTCATCCGTGGCGCGGCCACGCGGATCGGCGCGCCCTGGTATGCGTCCCTCGCCGTGGACCCGAAGGGGGGCACGATCTACTCCACGAACTTCGGCGGAAACATCGTGACGATCTGGAACCGCGCGGGCGCGGTGAACGGGAACGCCGCTCCCGCGCGGGTGCTCGAGGGAGCCGCGACCACGCTCTCCCAGCCCACGGGCGTGGCGATCGACCGGCAGCGAAACCGTCTGTACGTGGTGAACCGCAATGGCCGGCTGATGGGGTGGAGCAACGCGTCGGTGGTGAACGGAAACACGGCCCCGACGGTCGTGGTGACGGGGTCCAGCACCGGGCTCGGGGGGAATCTGGCGCAGCTCTACCTCGACGAGGCCGCCGACGAGCTCTACGTGTCGAACTACGGCAACGTGCTGGTCTTCAGGGGTCTCGGGGGCCTGGCCGGAACGCACGGCCTCGCGCCGTCGCGGACGATCAGCCTGCTCGCCCTCGGTTCGAGCGGAGGTCTGTCGAACCACGGCGTCTGGGTCGACCCGACCTACAACCGCCTCTACGTCTCCTCGCGCGACGCGACGGGCACGGTCTACTCGGTGGCCGACGCGACGAAGCTCGACGGGCCGCAGCTCCCGGCGACGTCACTCACGGGGTCGAACGCCGCCGAGGCGATGAACATCCAGGTCGTGAACGACACGCTCTTCTTCCTGCGGGACAGCGCGGCGGAGATCCGCACCTGGAGCTCGGCGCGCACGGTGACCGGCAACGTCGCGCCGACGAAGACGGTCTACCCGAGCCTCGGCCGGTCGAGCGCGCTCTACTACGTGCCGTGAGGTCCGCGGCGGACGCTCAGAGGAGCGGTGCGAGCTCCGCGGCCTTCGGAAAGAGGCCGTAGATGCCGCCCGTGTGGAGAAAGACCACCGGGCCGCCGAGCGCGCGGCCGTTCTTCAGCTCGGTGAGCAGCCCGTAGAAGGCCTTCCCCGTGTAGACCGGATCGAGGAGCAGCCCCTCGAGGCGGGCCGCGTCGATCAGGCAGCGCAGCTCCTCCTCGCGGCTCAGCGCGTAGCCCCGGCCCACGTAGTTCTCCCAGATCTCGATCCCTTCCGCGTCGGTGGTGACGTCCACCCCGTAGCGGGCGGACATCTGCGCGAGGATCTCCGTGATGCGGCGCTGGAAGTAGGCGCGGCCGTCGCAGACGCAGACGCCGACGAGGCGATACGGCAGGTCGAGCAACCGGCACCCCGCGATGAGGCCTGCCCCCGTGCCCCCCGACCCGGTGGCGTAGACGATCGTGGCGGGCACCGCGCCCAGTTGCTCGGCGAGCTCGGCGACGCACCGTACGTAGCCCCACGCGCCGACCGCGTCCGATCCTCCCTCGGGGATCACGTACGGCGCCCCGCCCCACGACGCGGCGAGGCCCTGCGCGTCGGACGCCATCAGCGCGTCGCGCTCCTTCCACTGTTCGCGACTGATCCAGCGGATCGAGGCCCCCACGAGCCGGTCGAGGAGGATGTTCCCCTCGAGAGCGGGCGGGTTTTTCGGGTCGGCCGTGCGCAGGAGCAGGTGGCTCTTCAGGCCGAGGCGCGCCGCGGCGATGGCGGTGGCGCGGGCGTGGTTGCTCTGCTCGCCGCCGCAGGTGACGACCCCGGGGCTGGAACGGTCGAGCGCGTCGGCCATCAGGAACTCGAGCTTGCGGACCTTGTTGCCCGAGAGCGGAGCGCCGGTCAGGTCGTCCCGCTTGCACAAGACCTCCGCGCCCAGTCGCGCGGAGAGGCGCTCGAGGGGCGTGAGGGGCGTGGGCAGGTGAGCCAGCTCCACGGAGGAGGGGTATTCAAGGTTACTCATCGCGTCCTCCCTCGCCAGCTCCGCCCCCGAGCCGCGCGAGCAGGTCGGAGCAGAGGGTCGGGCTGGCCAGCACCGATTGGGTCAAGGCGGCAAACAGGTCGCTATGATAGAGCGTCGAGTGCTCGAGGACCAGCAGGTCTGCAGCCTCGACGGCCCGGGTCACATCCTCCGCCGCGCAGCGCCCCCGCCCGGCCTGCGCGGCCTGGAGGCGGGCCAGCACGTTGACCACCGCGTAGGCCGCGACGAGCAGGTTGAAGCCGCCGAACAGGCTCGCATCGCCTACCAGGTGGCGCCGGGCGCGCAGCTTGTGCGTCAGGTAGCGCGTGAGGAGCTCCTCCTGCTCGGTCGGCGGATCGAAGGCCACCTTGCGCAGCGCGCCGAAGCGGGCTCGCGCCGCGACGTGGTGCGAGCGGAGGGGCGTCAGGCCGAGGCCTGCGAGGCGCACGCCGAAGAAGCGCGCGAAGCGGGAGAGCTTGGTGGGTCGGCAATCCTGGCCGAGGAGCAGCGAGAGCACCGGCCCGGCTCTCGAGGGGCGACCGCCGCGGCGTCCCTCCGCGGCGAGCGAGCTGAACTCCAAGGCCTGCGCTTCCGCGAGGGCGGGGCGGAGGCCGCTCTTGCCCGCCGCGCCCGCTGCGTTGGCGAGCCTCCGGAGGAGCGCCGACCCCGCGGCGAGCCGGTCGGCGACGGGCGCCTCCCTCCGCTCGAGCGAGGCGAGGAGGGCCTGCTCGATCGCCGCGAGCTCTTGCGTCGAGAGCTCGAGCGTGCCGTCGAGCGTGACGGGGGCCTTGCGGGCGAGCTCTCCGGCCGCCTTGCGCGTGGCGTTTACCCACCGGCTCTGCTCGCGCAGGGGCTTTCCCTCGTTTCGCGTGACCGTCGGGCAGTAGAAGCTGAGCCGCGCGTAGGTCGTGCCGCCGACCTCGGCCAGGTGCAGCGGAAAGGCCTTGCACCCCTCCGGCTTGGCCTCGTAGCCGAGCTCCGTGTGGATGCGGCAGCGGTTGTCCTCGGCGAGGAAGAAGCAGCGGCCGTCCACCATCCGGATGCGGAAGGAGTCGCCGGCTCCGCGGTTGGGCAAGAACGGGTCGCTCCCCCAGGCGTGCCGGCGAAGAGCTTCGACCTTCGCGGCGTCGACCGTGACGGTCCACATGCGACAGCAGCGACCGCAGCTCTGACAGGTGTAACGCGCGTCGGGGAGTACGACGTCCTTGGCCACGGGTCAGCTCGAACGCCGGTCGCCGTCGAGGACCTCGCGCACCTTGACGAGGAGCGCGTCCCGGGTGAAGGGCTTGTGGACGAAGCTGACCCCCTCGAGGAGAACCCCGCGGTGGGTCACCGCCGTCTCGGTGTAGCCGGACATGTAGACCACCTTGAGGGACGGTCGGCGCGCCGTCAGGTGATCCGCGAGGTCCTTGCCCGAAAGTCCCGGCATCACCACGTCGGTGAGGAGCAGGTCGATCGGCCCGCTGTACTGCGCCTCCACCGCGAGCGCCTCGTCTCCGCGCGGCGCGTCGAGGACGGTGTAGCCGTGGTCGCGGAGGAGCCTCCGCGCCACGCTGCGCACCCCTTCGTCGTCCTCGACGAGCAGGATCACCTCGCCCTTGCCGTCCCGGGGGCGCGGCTGCAGCGACGGGAAGTCGTACGAGCCGGGCCGCGTCGTGACGGGCAGGTAGACCTTCGCCGTGGTCCCCTTGCTCACCTCCGAGTAGAGCCACACCGCCCCCTCGGCGCGCTTCACCACCCCGTAGACCGTGGCGAGCCCCATCCCGGTCCCCTTCCCCTGCTCCTTCGTGGTGAAGAAGGGCTCGAAGGCGCGACTGACGACGTCGGGAGGCATCCCCACCCCGCTGTCGCTCACGGCGAGCAGGACGTAGCGCCCGGGCGGCACACCCGCGTGCTGCGCGTTGTAGACCTCGTCGAGCGTGACCTCGGAGGTCTCGATGGTCAGCTTGCCGCCGTGGGGCATGGCGTCGCGCGCGTTCACCACGAGATTGAGCAGCACCTGCTCGAGCTGCCCCTGGTCCATGTAGACCGACGTGCGGGCGCCGCCCAGCACCAGCCGCATCTCGATGTCCTCGCCCACGGTCCGGCGCAGCAGCTGGTGCATCTCGGCCACCACCTCGTTGACCTGTAGCACCCGCGGCCGGATCAGCTCTTTGCGGCTGAAGGCGAGGAGCTGGCGGGTGAGCCGGATGGCGCGCTCGGTGGCGTCCTGGATCTGCCCCACGTCCTCGAGGGCATCCTGATCCCGGACGCGCTCGGCGAGGTTGTTGATCGAGAGGGAGATCACCGTGAGGAGGTTGTTGAAGTCGTGCGCCACCCCTCCGGCGAGCTTTCCCACCGCCTCGAGGCGCTGCGAGAGGTGGAGCTGCTGCCGCGTGCGGTTCAGCTCCGTGACGTCGCTGCTGTAGAGGTGCGCGAGCCCCAGCTCGGGGACGCCGCGCAGAAGGAACTGGTAGTCGCGGTCGGCGAGGCGCGCCTCGCGCGTCACGTGTCGTCCTTCGTCGATGCAGCTCGCGAGGTCCAGCTCGCCGAGCTCGGGGAAGACCTCGTGCAGTGACCGCCCCGCGAGGCTATCGCCGTCGAGAATCTCGATCGCGGCGCGGTTGCCGCTCACGATGCGGCCGCCGCGGTCCACGCGTAGCAGCGGGGCCGGGTCGAGGTCGGCGAAGGAGGCCAGCACGGTGAGCTCCTCGTTCGCCTCGCGGAGGGCCTCGTTTGCGCGGCGCAGCTCCTGGAGCAGTCGACTGATCTCGAGCTCGCGTCGTACGCCGTGCCAGGCTCGCGCGACGGCGCGCAGGATGGAGTCGGGGGTGAGGGGCTTCTCGAGAAACTCGTCGGCCCCCTCGCGGAGCGCCTCCACGGCCACTTCCTTGCTGCCGTAGCCGGTCATGACCATCGCCACGAGCGGCGGGTGGATGTTCTTCGCGGCGCGCACGAGGTCGGTGCCGCGGAGCTCGTCCATCATCACGTCCGTGAGGAGCACCTGGTGCGGAAACTGCTTCAGGGCCTCGAGAGCCTGCCGGGGCGATCGCTCGGAGCGCACCTCGTAGGCCTCGGCGAGCACGTCGGTGACCGACTCGAGCACCAGGGCGTCGTCGTCCACGACCAGGATGCGGGGGCGTTCGGGGATCTCGGTGAACGCGCTCCGCTGACCGCGCCGCTCCCACAGCGCCAGGAGGTCCGCGGTCGAAGGGAGGGAGGGAAAGCAGGCATCGGCCCAGAGCGCGGGCGAGAGCTCTCCGGGGGCCGAGGGGCGCTCGCCGGCCACGGCGACCAGGGTTCCCGGGTGGGACATGCGGGCGGCGCGCACGAGGTCCTGCAGCACCGGGCCCGCGACGAGCTCCCCGACGATGAGGAGCCCGAAGGGTTGGCTCCGCAACCGCTGGAGCGCGCCCGCCCCCTCGTCGGCACGCTCCACGTCCAGCCCGAGCGGCGCGAAGGTCCGGGCCGCGAGGGACGCAAGGGCCTCGTCGGTGCCGACGAGCAAGATCGCGAGTCGCGAAGCTAGAGGCATCGTTGCGCTACTCCCTGCCGGTGGGCAGGAGGATCTCCACCGTGGTGCCGACGCCGACCTCCGAACGCAACCTGATCTCGCCGCGGTGGCGCTTCACGATGCCATGAACGATGGAAAGGCCCAAGCCCGTTCCCTCGCCGATCGGCTTGGTGGTGAAGAAGGGGTCGAAGACCCGCTGGAGCACGTCCGGGGGGATCCCCTGGCCCGTATCGCGAAAGGAGATCCGCACCCGGTCTTCACCGGCGCGCTCGGCGACGACGGTCAGCGTGCCACCGTCGGACATGGCCTGGCAGGCGTTCATGGCCAGGTTCGTGAAGACCTGCTGTAGCTCCCCCTCGGCTCCCCAGACCGAGAGCTCCGCCGGTACCTGGCTCACGACCTCGGTGCGCCGGCGCTCGAGCAGCGTACCGATGAGGTCGAAGGTCGCGTCGACCACGGGCTGGAGCTTCACCGGACCGAGCTCCGCGGGGGCGCTGCGGGCGAAGTTGAGCAGGTTGTCCGAGATGGTCTTGCACCGCTTCGCGCCGGTCTGGATGAGCGAGAGCTGCCGGTGGAACTCCGGGACCTTGGCCGAGAGCTCGGGGGGGAGCGTCTCCAGTTTGCGTCCGAGGAGCACGGCGTAGGTCAGCACCGCGGTGAGCGGGTTGTTCAGCTCGTGAGCCACGCCGGCGGCGAGCTCGCCCACGGCCGCGAGGCGTCCCTGTTGCACGAGCTGGGCCTGCGTGCTCTGGAGCTCGCGGTGCGCCTCGTCGAGCTGACGGTAGGCCCGGTCCAGCTCCTCGGCGCGGCGGGCCTCGACCTCTGCGCGGGCCGCGGCGGCGAGGAGACGTCGCGTCTCGCGCACGTCTCGCCCGAGGAGCAGGACCGCTTCCACCTCTCCCTGTGCGTTGAGCACCCGGGAGCCGTTGACCACCATCGGGATCGTTTCCCCGTGGCCGTCGCGGAGCGCCACCTCGACGTCCTGCACGCGATGCGCCTCGAGGACGCGCCGCCATGCCGTCCCGAGCGGGGCGAGGGGGGTGCCTTCGAGCGGCTGGCCGACGATGGGCACCTCGGGGCTGCCGAGCAGGTCGAAGAGCGCGCGGTTCATGGATTCGACGCGGCCGGCGGGAGTCACCACGAGCAACGGGTCGGCCAGGGCGTCTACCGTATGGTCGAGGAAGTCGCGCGAGACGGTGGTGCGTCGTAGCTCGTGGCGCATGGCGTTGAAGGCCCGCGCCAGCCGCCCCACCTCGTCGTTGGAGGTCACGGGAACGTCGGGCGCGTCCCGCTCTCCCCGGGTGATGCGCTCGACGCCCGCAGTGACGTCCAGCACTGGCCGCACGAGGAGGCGCTGCAGCACGTACGCCGCGAGCACACCGAGCGCGAGAATGCCGATGCCCACCGCGACCGTGGCGCGCAGGTCCTCCCGGCGCTTTTCGCGCAGCCGCGCGAGCGAGCTCTCGAGGTGGAGCAACCCGATCACGCGCCCCTCGACGCCGCGGAGGGGTTGCTCCACGACGAGTCGGTCGCGTTCGCGCCAGGCGCGTGGCTGGGGAGGGCCCGGTCGGAGCGCGACGGCTCGTTCCCCGCGCTCCGCGAGGAGCTCCCCGCGGCCGGCCACTACGGCGACGTAGGTCACGTCTCGCAGGTGCCCCACCCCTTGAAGGCCCTGGCGCGCGGCCTTCGGGTCCTCGAACTCCACCGCCGGCGAGAGGTGGTGCGAGAGGAGCGTCGCCGCGGCGCTCGTCTCGGCCTCGAGGCGCTGATCGAATTCGCGCGCCAGGCGAGCGGGGTAGTACGTGGCGACGAAGGCGACGACCAGCAGCACCACGCTCGCGAAGGCCGTATAGAGCCGCGCACGGAGCGACGGCCCCGCGCGTCTCGATGCCGGGCTACGGTCCATGCACGAGCTCTGCGACCTTGAAGAGCTGCGACGAGAGCTGCATGCCGTGGAGCTGCGCGGCGCGCTGGTTGATCGCGATCCGGGGCAGGGACCCGGCCAGGATGGCACCAACGGGGACCCCCGAGACCACGTAGCTCCGAAGGCCGGTGACGGGGACCAGCGAGCGCTTGCGCGTGAGGGCGAGGATGTCCGGCAGCGCGGCGTCGAGCCCGGGGGCCAGGTAGATGACGCTGGCCTGCAGCGGGGCGAGCTGCGCGTCGAGCGCGGCAGTCCCGCGATAGGCCACGAGCGTCGCCCGCACGGGAAGGCGGTGCACCGTGTAGCCCGAGAGGGCCTGCAGGGCGCGGAGGAGGCTGTCGCCCGCCTGACGGGAGGCGCGCTCTTCCGGCCGATAGAGGACGAGGATCTGGACCGTCTTCTTGGCGCGCTGCGGGAGCCGGTAGTCGTACGACAGCACCTTCAGGAGCAGCAGGGCTTGCCGATCCGCGGGGAGCATCGGCTCGGCGTGCGCGGCGGTGCAGCGGAGGCACGCGGCCAGGCAGACGAGTCCGGTGAAGCGACGCAGCAGGATTTCTTCCTCTCGCGCGACGAACGATGCATGATCAGGATACTTCGCGGCCCCGGCACTGTCATCTTCGGGGCCGCCGCACACGGCGGGTCGGGACGTTGAATAGAACGCTCGTTTTCTCTCGACGCGGGGGACGTGCCGACGGTGTTTTCGGCGCGCTGCGAGGTCCGACCGGCCTCCTCGGCTGCGCCCTCGTTCTGACCGCAGTCACCGTGGCATCGGCCCGCCCCGCTGCGAAGCGCATCGAAGACGTCTCGCTCGAGGAGCTGCTTCAACCCGTCGTCACCGCGTCGCGCTACGAGCAGCGGCAGCAGGACGCGCCGTCGGCGGTCAGCCTGGTGATGGCGGACGAGATCCAGCGTTACGGCTACCTGACGCTGGGCGAGCTCCTGGCCAGCCTGCGAGGCGTCTACGTCACCGACGATCGCAACTACAGCTACCTCGGCATGCGCGGCTTCGGGCTGACCGGCGACTACAACACGCGCGCCCTGCTCCTCGTGGACGGGCAGCGCGCGAACACGAGCGTCTACGACTCGGCCTCCGTCGGCCTCGACTTCCCCGTGGACCTGGACCTCATCGAGCGCGTCGAGCTCGTGCGCGGCCCGAGCTCCTCGCTCTACGGGAGCAACGCGTTCTTCGGCGTGATCAATGTGCTCACGAAACCCGCCGCGTCGGTCGGCGCGAGCGCGTCGGTGGGGCTCGGTAGCCTCGGGACGTACCGCGCCGCGGCGCGCTTCGGCCGGCGGGTGGGTCCGGTCGACCTCCTCGTCTCCGCCACCTACGGGCACCGAGACGGCCAGCGGTGGCTCTACTACCGCGAGTTCGACGACCCCAGCACCCGGAACGGGATGGTCGAGAAGCAGGACGCGGAGGACTGGGCGCAGCTCTTCGCCTCGACGCGCGTGGCGGGGCTCTCGGCGACCGGGGCCTTCGGCTGGCGCAGGAAGCGGGTACCCACCGCTTCGTTCGGCACGATCTTCGGCGACCCGAGCCTCGCCACCATCGACGCCCAGGGGTACGCGGCGCTGCGCTACCAGAAGCGGTTCCGAAACGGGTTCGAGCTCGACGCGCGGGCCTCGTTCAATCATTCGTTTTACGATGGGGACTACCCCTACGACCGCCGCGCCTCCGAGACCGACCCGCCGCTACGGGCGATCAACCGCGACACCGGGTCGGGGAGCTGGTGGGGGACCGACGTCCTCGTCAGCCACCCCGTCACGCGCTGGCTCAAGCTGAGCGGGGGGGGCGAGCTGCGCCACGAGTTCCGCCAGAACCAGGACAACTACGACGCCGAGCCGCGGGTCGTGCAGCTCGAGCGGAGGGACTCCACCACCCTCTTCGGGGCCTTCGCGCAGGCAGACCTGACGCCGCACCGGCGGGTGAGCGTAACGGGAGGCGTGCGCTACGATCATTACGTCGGACCGATCGGCGGCAGCCTGAGCCCGCGCGGCGCGGTGATCGTGAGCCCCTGGTCGCGGGCGCATCTCAAGCTGCTGGTGGGCTCCGCCTTTCGCGCGCCGAGCGCCTACGAACGCTTCTACGCGGCCGGCGACCCGGCCCAGGGAGACGCCCAGCTTGGGAACCCGGACCTCGGGCCGGAGCGCATCCAGACCTACGAGGCGGTGCTGGAGCAGCACCTCGGGCGCTACCTGCGCGGGCAGCTCGGGGGCTACTACTACCGCGCGCACGAGCTGATCCGGCTCGCCACGCTCGACGCCCTTCGAAACGTGCGCTTCACCAATCTGGACACGGTGCACGCCTACGGTCTCGAGGCGGAGCTCGAGGGGCGGATCCGCGGGGTGCACCTGCGTGTCAGCTACGCCGCGCAGCGGACCCACGACGTGGCCACCGAGAGGCCGCTCGAGAACTCGCCCGCGCACCTCGCGCAGCTGAACCTGTCGGTGCCCCTCTATCGCGACAACCTCTTCGTGTCGCTCGCCGCGCGGTACGTCTCGCGCCGGACCGGCAAGGAGCAGACGGTGGTCCTCGGCCACTCGCTCGTCGACCTCACGCTCCTCTCGCGCGAGCTGCCGAAGGGACTCGTGATCACGGCCTGCGTGAGGAACCTGCTCGACGCGCGGTATTTTCACCTCGGCGGCGCCGAGCACGTGCAGTCCATGCTCGAGCAGAACGGCCGGACCTTCTGGCTCAAGGCCGATTACCGCCTCTGGTGAAGTCGCCTCTGGTGAAGTCGCGCGCGGGTCGGCGGTGCGCCCCCTCGAGGCGCCGGCCCTCGCGGGGCGCCGTTCCGTGCTAGGTTGCCGGAACATGGAAAACGGACAGTTCTTCAGCCTGACCCCCGAGCGCGTGCTCGAGGCCGTGGAGCAATCGGGGCACGCCACGACCGGACTCTGCTACGCGCTCAACAGCCTCGAGAACCGAGTCTACGAGGTGGAGCTCGAGGACCGCCGGCGCCTGGTGGGCAAGTTCTACCGGCCCGGGCGCTGGAGTCGCGAGACGATTCTCGACGAGCACCGGCTCCTGGCCGCGCTCGTCGAGGCCGAGATCCCGGTGTGCGCGCCGACGGCCTTCGAGGACGGCGGGACGCTCCGCACCACCCCGGAAGGGATCTTCTTCGCGCTCTTTCCCCGCACGGGGGGACGCTGCCCCGACGAGCTGCCGGAGGGCGATCTCGAGCAGATAGGGCGCCTCCTCGGCCGCATCCACAACGTCTCGGCGCACCTCGTGCTCCGGAATCGTCCGGACATCTCGCCCGAGGTCTACGGCCGCAAGGCGTTGGCGGTGATCGAGGAGCGAACGCAAATGCCCGCCGGGCTGCGCGCGCGCTACGCCGACGCGGTGAAGCGCCTCGTGGAGCACGGCGAGCGGCGATGGCAGGAGCTCACGACCTTCGTGGTCCACGGGGACTGCCATCGAGGCAACCTGCTGCGCGGCCGGGAAGGCTTCTTCTTCCTCGACTTCGACGACATGGGTCGGGGGCCCGCGGTGCAGGATTTCTGGCTCGTGCTCCCCGCGCGCCCCGTGCACTGTCCCGCCGACGTCGACGCGCTGCTCAGGGGCTACGAGCAGTTCCGCCCCTTCGACCGGCGCGAGCTGCGGCTCATCGAGGTGCTGCGCGGCCTGCGCTACGTGCGCTACGCGGCGTGGATCGCGGCGCGCTGGGAAGACCCCTCCTTCCCGCGCGCCTTCCCCCAGTTTGGCACCGAGAGCTACTGGGAGGGGCAGTACGTCGACCTGCAGGAACAGCTCGCCCTTCTCGCCGAGGAAGAGGGGTGGGGCTGAGGCGACCGCGACGGAGCTCGGCCGCGTCCCTGCTGCCGCAGGCCTTCTACGCGCGGGACGCGCTCGAGGTCGCGCGCGACCTGCTCGGCGCGCACCTCCGCCACGGTGAGGTAACCCTGCGCATCACCGAGGTCGAGGCCTACCGCTTCCCCGAGGACTCCGCGAACCACGCGCGCGTCGGACGTACGGCCCGCAACGCCCCGATGTGGGGGCCTCCCGGGCGCGCCTACGTCTACCTCTGCTACGGGATGCATCACCTTCTGAATCTGGTCACGGGCGAGGAGGGGGAGGCGGCGGCGGTGCTCGTTCGAGCGGCGGAGCCCGTCCTGGGGCTCGAGGTCGTGCGCGCGCGCCGCGGTGGCAAGGCCGGGCCGGTGCTCCTCACAGGCCCGGGAAAGGTCGCCGCCGCGCTGGGCCTCGACCTCGCCTTCAACCACCACCCGGTCTACGAGCCGGGGAACCTGGAGGTAGTGGTCGGGGAGCCTCCGGCCGCGGTGCTTGCCGGTCCGCGCGTCGGCATCGACTACGCCGAGCCGCGCCACCGACGGGCCCCGTGGCGCCTCGCCGTCGCGAACAGCCTCTGGGTCAGCGCGCGCAAGGAGCTTCGGCCGCTGCGCTGAAGGCGTTCGCTAGCGCTTGATTTTCGCCCCGTCCACGACCTTGGTCCCGGGCGGCGGCGCGAAGGCGAAGCGGCTCTTCTGCACCCGCGTGTTCACCTCCATCTTGGTAAACACGAAATGGTTCTGGCTGTGCTTGCTCACCACCATGGACTCCACCACGGCGAAGTCGGCGGGCCGGAGCGCCAGCACGAGGTGCGTGTACTGCGCCGTGGGCTTGCGCGGGGTGAGCTTGACCACCAGGTCGTCGGGTCCCCCGAGGAGCTCGGCCTTGTCCGTCGCATACGCCACGCGAAACTCCTTCAGCAGGTCGCCGGTACCGAGGAGGAAGGTCAGCCCCGTGGAGAGGTTCTGGGTGTTCAGCGGGTTGCGGAAGGCCTGCCGGTCCTCGGGCTCCCAGACCCAGAGCTCCTTCCCGTCGGCGATGAAGGCCTTCTTCTCCGGCTGGACGTAGTTCCAGCGCATCATCCCCGGCTTCTTCACGTAGAGGTAGCCGTAGCTGGTGCGCTTCCGGTTGTAGAGCGTGTCGGTGTAGACCTGCTTGAAGGCCGACTTGAGGTCCTTCGTCTTGGCGTAGAAGGCCTGCATCTTCGCCACCACCTCGGTCACCGGGGGCTGGGGAGCCGCGGCCCGGGCGAGGGTGGGACCGCAGAGGGCGAGCAGCAGGAGGGGCAGAGCGAGTCGTCGCATCGGGGCTCTCGGGTCGATCCTTTGCTGATACCGCAGATCGGATCGACGCGCTACCCGTGGTCCTGGATCAGCACCTCGCGCCCCCGGACGCCGTCGGCGGGGCCCACGATCCCTTCCCGCTCCATGCGCTCCACCATGCGCGCGGCGCGGTTGTAGCCGACCCGCAGCCGGCGCTGCACCATCGAGATCGAGGCGCTGCGCGTTTCGGCCACCAGCGCCACCGCCTGGTCGTAGACCGGGTCGTTCCATTCGTCCTCGGCGGCTCCGCCCCCCTCGGCGTCCTCCTCGTCCTCGGGGGGCTTGAGGATGTCCATGTCGTAGACCGGCCGCCCCTGCTCGCGCAGCCACTCCACCACGCCGTGGATCTCCTCGTCGGATATGTACGCGCCGTGGACGCGATCCATCGCCACCCCGCGGTCCACGACCAGCATGTCGCCGCAGCCGAGGAGGTGCTCCGCCCCCTGCGCGTCGAGGATGGTGCGCGAGTCGTGGCCCGTGCGCACGTAGAAGGCCATGCGCGAGGGGAAGTTGGCCTTGATGAGCCCGGTGATCACGTCCACCGACGGCCGCTGCGTGGCCAGGATGAGGTGGATCCCCGCCGCGCGGGCCTTCTGCGCCAGCCGGGCCACCGAGGTCTCCACCTCCTTCGAGGCCACGGTCATGAGGTCGGCGAACTCATCGATGATCACTACAATGTAGGGGAGCCGCTTGAGGTTCTGCTCCTTGCCCGACCCACGGCGCGGCCGGCGCGCACTCGCCTTCTCCGTCGCGCGCTCCGCCGCGAGCTCCTCGTCGGCTTCGACGTCGATCGGGATGCCGTCCGCCGCGCCGTCGTCGGAGAGGCCCGTGGCGCCGACGAGCGCCACCTCGCTGCCGTCGGCGTTCTTGCGCACCACGAGCACCTGCGTCGGCTCCGCCGCGTGTACCGCCGCGCGCTCGACGCCCGCGCTCTCCACCTCGCCGCCCTCCGTCTCGCCACGCTGCTGCTCCACCTTGCGGTTGTAGGCCGAGATGTCGCGCACGCGCGCGTCCGCGAGGAGCTGGTAGCGCCGCTCCATCTCGGCCACGGCCCAGCGGAGGGCGAGGTTCGCCTTCTTCGGGTCGGTCACCACGGGGAGGAGCAGGTGCGGGATGTCGTTGTACCCGACGAGCTCGATGTGCTTCGGGTCCACCATGATCAGCCGCACCTCTTCCGGGGTGCTCTTGTAGAGCAGGCTGCAGATCATGCCGTTGATGCTGACGCTCTTGCCGGCGCCGGTGGTTCCGGCTACCAGCAGGTGCGGCATCTTCTGCAGGTCCATCACCACCGGGGCGCCGAAGATGTTCTTGCCGAGGGCCAGCGCGAGGCGCGACTTGTGCGCGCGGAACGACTCGTCGGCGATGATCTCCTTGAAGGAGACCGTCTCGCGGCGCTCGTTCGGCACCTCGATGCCGATCGCGCCCGTTCCCGGGATGGGAGCCACGATGCGCACCCGCTGCACCTCGAGGGACATGGCCAGGTCGCTCGAGAGGTTCGCCACCTTGTTCACGCGGGTGCCCGGGGCCGGGACGAACTCGTACATCGTGACCACGGGCCCCGGGTGCACCTTGGTCACCTTGCCGACGACCTTGTAGTTCGCGAGCGCTCTCTCGAGCTGCTTGGCCTGCTCGTGGATCGCGTCGTGGTCCACCTTGGCCTGCTCGGTGTCGTGGAGCTCGAGGAGCGAGAGGGGCGGGAGCGTGTACGCGTCTCCCTTGAGAACGAAGCCGGGACCGTCGGGGGCCTCGACCTCCTTGGAGTGCGGCGCCTCGGTCATCTCGGGGAGCTCGAGCTGCCGGCGGAACTGCGACTCCACGATGGTCAGCGCGTCGGGGCTCGCGGAGCCGTCGCGGGTCGCGCGAGCACCATCGCTGAGGACCTCCGTCGCGTCCTCGGTCGCGAGGCCGAGCGGCTCGTCGGAGATGATGTCCTCGGCGGTGAGCTCCTCGATCTCCTCGGCGGGCTCTTCGACCTCCTCGGCGGGGCGCGCCGTCTCGGGCACGGCGTCGGTCATCCAGGCCGCGACGGCCGCCTCGACCGGAAGCGACCGCGTGGCGCGGCGACGGCGACGAGGCCCTGCCGCCTCGCCCACCGCAGGAGGCGCGGAGCTCTCCGCGCAGAGCGGGTTCGGCTCGGCGACGCGACCGATCTCGAGGTCGGCCGGCATGGGCGCGATCTCCCTCGGCGGTGGTGCGGAGGCGCGCTCGCGGGGCTTCGAGAGGTCGAGCCGCACCACGGGGGGCATGGCCGCCGTGCCCGAGGCGCTCACCTCGGGCTGGGTGCGGAGCTGGGCCATCACCTCTCGTGCTCCCTCGGCGAGGCCCCGGAGGCGCTCGCCGGTGCGGGCCCCGAGCTCGCGCAGGGCCGCGCCCGCTCGACGGATCGTCTGCCACATGCTCACTGCGATGCGGGCCCACGAGAGGTCGGTGGCGAGCACCACGCCGAGCGCCAGCGCCAGGAGGCAGAGGAGCCAGGCCCCGATGGTGGAGAGCAGTCCGCGAAAGAGCTCGGCCGCGGTCTCACCGAGTAGGCCGCCTGCCGACGCTCCGGCGAGGCGGCGTGGATGCAGCGCGAGGTGCAGCAGCGCGGCGCCGAAGATCGTCCCGAGGGTGGCGCCGATCCGCGTGCGCCAGCGATGGGCCGCGGCCCGCAGCTCGCGCCCGCGGCCGAGCGCCGCGGCGAAGATGCGGACCGCCACCGCGAGCAACCCGGCCACCGCCAGGTAGCCGAAGAGGCCGAGCGCCCAGTTGAGGGCGCTGCCGAGGGCCTGACCGAAGGGGCCCATGAGGCGCCCCCCGCCGAACTGCACCGAGGCCAGGCTCGGGCCGAGGAGCAGGCCGGCAGCGAGGACCAGGATGCCGAAGACCTCGTGGGTGCGGCGGTGCGGAGCCTCGGAGCCGTTGTCCGGTTCGCGCGTCTCCTCGGGGGAGGCGGGGCGTGCTGCCTTTTTCACTAATCGTTTCTTGCGCTTGATATTCGGTTGGGCCACGTCGCGCCTTCGGTAGGTTGTGAGCCTACATATGTTCACATTGAACGACTGGTACGACATCATCATACGGGGCCAGGTCGGCCCTGTCAAAACGGCGTTCCCAAGCTGTAAAGCACTTGAACTGCAAGGCAGTTTTCGGTAACGTCCCCGGCCGTTACCCTGCAGTAAGGCGATAGCTCCCGAGGAGTTCGGGGGCTCAGACCAAGGAGGCCCAGATGCACCGAGCGCTGATGGCCGCCGCCCTTACCATTTCACTACTGGGCGCCTGCGGCATTCCGGAAGAGCAGCACAACGCCGTCATCAAGGACATGGAGAAGTGCAAGAAGGACCTGGCCGACACGAAGACCTCGCTGGCCAGCACTGAGGCCGACCTGAAGCAGAAGATCGCGCAGCTCGGCGGGAGCAAGGATCAGCTCGCGCGGTCGCTCGGCGCGACGAAGAAGGAGCTCGAGAAACTCCGGGCCGCGCAGACCGCGTCCGAGGCGCGCGCGAAGGTCTTCAAGCAGCTCCTCAGCCGGCTGCGGTCCATGATCGACGCGGGCAAGCTGCAGGTGGAGGTCCGCAAGGGCCGCATGCTGGTCAAGATGAGCGACAAGATCCTCTTCGACCCCGGAAAGACCAAGCTGAAGGACGACGGCAAGTCGGCGCTCGAGCAGCTCGCGGGCGTGCTCAAGGACATCTCGAACCGCGACTTCCTCGTCGCGGGCCACACCGACAACGTTCCGATCAAGACCAAGGTCTTTCGCTCGAACTGGGAGCTCTCCACGGCGCGTGCGGTGGAGGTCGTGAAGTTCCTGCAGGAGCAGGGCGTGGACCCCAAGCACCTCGGCGCGTCGGGCTACTCCGAGTACGACCCCGTGGGTGACAACAGCACCGACGACGGCAAGCGCACGAACCGCCGCATCGAGATCGTTCTCATGCCCAACATCGAAGAGCTGCCGGCCTTCGAGCAGTAGGCCTCGACCCACGTCCAGCCACGCGGCGCGCGCCGCGTCGTGATCCCCGTGACCCACGCTCCTCCCCTTCGCCCCGACGTGGCCGCTTGGCTACGCGGCCTCGCCGAGCTCCCCGACGACCCGATCCTGACGGAGATGCACGCGCTCGCGGCGGCGCGCCGGTTTCCCATCGTGGGGCCGGAGGTCGGGCGCCTGCTCGCGCAGGTCACGACGATGACCGGAGCGCGGCGCGTCTTCGAGATGGGCTCGGGCTTCGGCTACAGCACGCTCTGGTTCGCGCGGGCGGTGGGGCCGAACGGGCGCGTCTACCACACCGACGGCGACCCCGAGAATACGCGCCTCGCGAAGGACTTCCTCACGCGTGCGGGCCTCGCCGACCGGGTCATGTTTCTCACCGGCGACGCGCGTGAGCACCTGACCCAGGCCACGGGGCAGTTCGACATCGTCTTCTGCGACATCGACAAGGAGCAGTACCCCTCGGCGTACGAGCTCTTTCGCGGACGCGTGCGGGTCGGCGGAGCGGTGATCGTGGACAACCTGGTCTGGAGCGGGCGCGTGGCGGCCGGGGAAACCGACGCCGACACCGAGGGTGTTCGCGAGTACATCCGGCTCATGTGGGCCGACCCCGAGTACCTGTCGAGCCTCCTGCCGGTGCGCGACGGCGTGGGGCTCTCGCTTCGGCATCCGCTCGCTGCGCGTCGCACCCCCACGGGGCCCCTGCCGTCCGACTCGAGCGAGGACGCGGACTGAGAGCCCGGCGCGATGTGGGGAAAGGGCGGTTCGTAGCCCACGCCACGCCCGCACCGTCGACGATCCTGCAGAAGATCCGAGGGCGAGGCAGGCCGAAACGCTGCCGCTGTGATATCGTGGAAGGAAGTCCGCCCCACGATGAGCAAGACCCCTCAAGACGAGCGCCGGCGGCCGGTGACGCGCGGGCTGGAGGAGCGGCCAGGGTCCTGGCTGCGGCCCGAACTGACCGATCCGCCCTCTGCCGGTGCGCCCGCGGCGGCCTCCGACGACGAGGCGCCGCTCGAGTTCGAGTTCGATAGCCCATCCCGCGCGAAGACGGTGGAGACGACCGTCGACGCGGCGCAGATGATGGCCGTTCCCGACGCGGCGACGGGCGCGCGGGCGGCGAAGGATCCGGCTCCGCCCCGGAACGCGGCTCCGGGGGCCGCGGCTCCGGGCCCCTCGGCTCCGGTGGCGCGCACGACGCAGCAGGCCTCCGCCCTGTTCGCGCGCAGCGACCGGCGCTATGCGGCGACGGAGACGAGCCCCCGCCCACCAACGGGCGCGGTCCCGCCCCCGGTGCCGACGGTGCCAGAAGCGCCAGCTCCGGTGCCCAGGACCGGGGAGGCGCCGCTGCCCGCGCGGCGAAGGCAGGCGACACAGGGTTTCGGCGACAGGGCCGACGAGGCCGACGCCGGACGGGTCGGCGCGAAGTCCCTTCCACGGTTGCCGAAGGTGCCCCTCGACGGCGTTCCCCGGCACCCGTTCCGTCGTTCGACGCAGAGCGTGGGCGGGGTGGCGTCGCCGCCGGCGATCCCCAAGGCGCCGGCGCCACCGGTGCCCAAGGATCCTGCTCCGCGCGGGACAGCCCCCATCGCCGCGCTGGGTCCGCCCGCGCGAACCGAGGGTTCCAGGGAGGCCCCGGCGATCGGTCGCACGACGGCTCCGGTGGGCGTGGTGGTGGCTCCGCAGGCGGCGGCAGGGAGCGGCGCGCCGACGGCGCCCGCGCCGGATCGCGGTGGCGACGACGCGCGGACAGCGCGAGCGGCCGACCCTGCGCGGGCCGCCCCGCCTCCGTCGGTGGTCGTGGCTCCCATGTTGTCGCTGAGCGGTGCGGTGGGACTTCGGGCGCCTTCGCCCTCGACGCTCGCCTCCGCTCCACCTCTCGACGAGGCGGCGGAGGACGGGCCGGCCGCGGGGGCGCCTCGCCGCACGCCCCGACGCGCCGGAGCGAGCGCCCGAGGAGACGACGACTTCGACGGGTGGCTCGAGACGCCGTTCTCGGGGCTGAGACGGCTGCGCTGGCTGCTCGTGGGGGGGGCGGTGGTCGTGCTCGGCGGCGGTGCCTTCGCAACGTGGCACTTCACGCGCTCGTCAGCCGGCCCCGTTCACGTGGCGAAGCCGGCGGTTGCGGAGTCCCAGAAGCCCGAACCGAAGCCCGAACCGAAGCTCGAACCGAAGCTCGAACCGAAGCTCGAACCGAAGCCCGAACCGAAGCCCGAACCGAAGCCCGCGGCCGAAGCCCGGTCGGCGCCCGAGCCGGCGAAAGAGCCCGCGCGCGCCGCGGAGCCGCCGCAACCGCCCGATCCGGAGTCCGCGCCCACGCCGTCGGCGGAGGCGCCCTCGCCGGATCGGAACAAGGCGCACGGCAAGCGGAGCTCGCGTCGCTTCCAGCATCGTCGTTCGGCGCGGCGTGGCGCTCCGAGCCCCGTCGGTCGGCCGTCTCCTGCTGTGACGGCCGGGGCGGTGCGCGAGGCCCCGTCGCCGCCGAGAGCGAAGCCCGAGCCGCAGGGTGCTGCGGCGACGAGTCCCCGGCGCGCGACGCCCTCCCGACGGCCAGCGAAGGGAAGCAAGGAGCGCGCGGCGGATCTCGATACGACGATGGACCCCTTTGCCAAGTAGGAAGCCATGCCCAGACGTCTGGTAGCGCTCGTCTTCGCCGCAGCTCTTCAGCTCGTCGCGCACGTGGCGCTCGGTGCGGAGCCGGACCTCGCCACCATGGAGCGCGCGAAGGCCTTGTTCAAGCAGGCCGAGGCGCATTACGGCCTCGGGGAGTTCCGCCGCGCGCTGGAGCTCTACCAGCAGGCGTACCGGACGCTGCCCATGGCGGCCTTCCAGTTCAACATGGGGCAGTGCCATCGCCAGCTCGGGGATCATCGGCAGGCGGTCTTCCACTACCGGCAGTTTCTGGCGCGCGCACCCGGCTCGCCCCAGCGGGAGAAGGTGCTCGAGCTGATCGAGGTGAGCGAGAAGGCGCTGGCCGACCAGGAGGCCACGCAGCGCGCGGTGGGAGCCCGCGCAGCCGAGAAACCCGCCCTGCGGGCACGCGTGCCGCGGCGGTCCGGCGACGAGGACGGGGAGGATGGCGACGACCGTCCTACGAAAGGGGGCAAGGTGCACCAGGCGTGGTTCTGGACCACGGCGAGCCTCGGCGTGGCCCTGCTCGGCGCGGGCGCGGTCACCGGCGCGATGGCCCTGTCGCGCAACAACGAGTACAAAGCGCCCACGACCTCCGTCGCGCGGCGGCTCGAGCTCAGGGATTCGGGGCGCACCCTGTCCACGATTTGCACCGGGACGTTGATCGCGGGCGGAGCGATGGCGGTGACCGCCGTGGTGCTCGCCTTCTTCACGGACTTCAAGGGACGGAGCCGAACCGAGGTGTCCGCCACACCGCTCTACGGCGGCGGCGCGGCGCTCAGCCTGAGTGGAGCGTTCTGATGCGCGCGGTCGCAGCGAGTTTCTTCGCCCTCGCCCTCGGGGCGAGCGGATGCTTCATGTCCTGGCCCGAGGGGCTGCTCCAGGGAGATGGGGCGCCCTCGCAGGCGGACGGCGGCGTGCAGGACGTGGCCCAGCCGGGAGGGGACGGGCCGCGCGCGGATGGGGCCGTCGGCACCGACGGGGCCCGGTTCGACGGGCCGCGGCCGGACGGACGGCCAAGGGATGCCTGGCCAGGCGATGGAGGGTCGCGCGACGTGGGCGTGGCCGATGGGTCCCTGCCAGCCGACCGCGGACCGGCGGACGTCGGGACGCCCGATACCGGCTGTACTCCGGGCGCGGCGCTCGGCTGCCAGGGGAATCTGCTCGTGCGGTGCAACACGCTCGGCACCGGCACGCTCACAGTGGATTGTGGGGCCTCGGGCTGCAACGCGACGGCGAAGCGCTGCAGCCAGTGCGACCCGGCGGCTGCCCCCTATTGTTCTGGCAGCAACCTGATGGCCTGCACCTCCGATGGCCTGTTACAGGCCACGCCGTGCTCGCTCGGCTGCGTGGGGAACGCGTGCTCGGGCTGCCTCGACGGCGACGGCGACGGCTACGGCGTGGGTCCCGCGTGCAAGGGACCCGACTGCAACGACAGCAACGGCAACATCCACCCCGGGGGGGTCGAGGTCTGCAACACGGCCGACGACAACTGCGACGGCACGAAGGACGAAGGCGTGCAGTCCACGTTCTACCGGGACTCCGACCGCGACGGGTACGGCGACGCGACCAAGACGACCCTCGCCTGCACGGCCCCGCAAGGCTACGTCCCGAACAAGGACGACTGCGACGACGGAGACCGCGACGCGCACCCGGGCCAGTCCAGCTACTTCGATTCGGGGAGCAACGGGACCGGCACCTTCGACTACAACTGCAACACCACCGTCGAGCAGCGCTGGCCCGTGGTGGCCACCTGCGCGGGGCAGCCACCCAGCAGGTGCAACAACACCTCGTCGGGTTGGCAGACCGCCGTGGCGGGGTGCGGCGTTCGGGCCACCTGGCTGTCGTGCAACTGGAACGCGGGGAGCTGCCAGACCAACTCCTCCAATCGCACGCAGGAATGCAGGTAGAGCAGCGCTCTGGGGGCGCCCTCGGGTAGCCCCCACCGATTCCTGAACGGCTCGCCCCGAGACGCCGGCCAATGTCTTGGCCCATGGCGGTCCAGGCGAATCCAAAGCCGTGGAAATACGTGTAATACCTGCGTCGGGGCGGGCCCTTTGCGCGGCACGGCGGCTGCACTTGCCGCCCTGCGAGGAGCACGAGGCATGAGACGACAGCGCGCGGTCTTGATGGGGGTGGCGGTACTCGGTGTGGCCACGCTCGGCGTCGTTCGCGGGGAGGCCCGGGCCGCGGGGCGCAAGGGCTTCCTCGTGGCCGCGCCGGCGATCGGCGAGGGCGAGCGGGCGCGCGTCGCGGCGGCGCGCGAGCTCTTCAAGGCGCACCAGGAGCGGCAGCCGGTCGCCCCGGCGTACCGCATGCCGGGGGCCGAGCGGACGGTGGAGCTCGGTACGCAGGCCAAGCAGGCCAAGGCGCAGGTCGTGGAGCTGCGGCGACAAGGGGATCGCGCCGTGGTCGAGCTCGAGGCGCGGTGCTCCCAGGAGATCGCCGCGCTCGAGGGGTACGGAGCCTGGCGCGCCTTCGAGCGCAAGGTCTCCGCGCTGCGGAGCGACAAGGAGAAGGCCGAGGAGAAGGTCAAGAAGGCCGAGTGGGTGATCGACGACTGGGCGCGCACGAAGGAGTCGCGCGCCTGGCAGAAGAAGAGCGGCATCGCCTGGCAGGCGTACTACGCCGACGAGGAGACGGCCGAGACGGTGGCGCCGCGCATCATTCGAGAGTCCAGCCGCGAGGTAGGGCGCCTCGAGGGCGCCATCGCCGCGCTCTCCGACGAGGCGAACCGCTGGGACCGCTGGGAGCGTCAGCACGCGGCGCCGATTCGCGCGCGCTACGCGCGACAGATCGAGACGAAGAAGGGCGAGACCAGCCGGGCCGTGCAGCGCGCCCAGTCCGAGGAGACGGCGGCGAGGGACACCTTCTTCGGGCTGGTGCAGCGGGGGCTCGCCACGGCGGGACTCGACCTGGGGCAGCCCTTCCGCTACGAGCGCGGCCGCCAGTACGCCTTCGACGAGCGCTACACGCACCGCTACCACACGACGCTCAAAGAGGTGCGGAGCCTGTTGGAGACGATCGACGTGCAGTTCGCTGCCGCAGAGCGCGAGCTGAAGGTCTGGCAGGTCGGGGCCCGCAAGGAGCAGCGTGCGGCGACGGCCCAGCTCGCGGCGAGCCTGGACCGCTTCTTCGCGCTCACCGGCAACGAGGCGCTGAGCCAGCAGCAGGACGCCTACCTGCGCATCCGTTCGACCTTCGACGGGATCGCTGGCGAGGTGAACCGCTTCCTCGGTCTGGCCTTCGCCGACGGCCGCTAGACCCTTTCTTCCGTCCCCGCCCGCGCTCGACAACCGAGCGCCATCTGCTGCACCATGGCGCGGCATCCACCTAGACCATGCGTTCGACGTTCTTCGAGACCCGACCCGAGCTCTTTGCCGCGCTTGCGCGCGGAGACGCGGCGATCGTCACGGCCACGGAGAGGCTGGCCCGAGAGCTCGAACGGCAGTTCAACGAGGCGCAGCGGGCGGCGGGGCGAAGGCTCTGGACGCGGCCGCAGCTTCGCTCGCTCAGCGGCTGGCTCGAGGGGCTCTGGAGCGCCCTCCTCGAGGAGGGGAGCGGGGGAGCGGCGCCGCTCGCGCGGCTTTCGGCGGCGGCCGAGCTCGCGCTCTGGGAACGCGCGATCCGAAGGAGTGCGCTCGGCCCCGAGCTCCTCGGCCGGCGGGCCACGGCGAAGGTGGCGGCGGAGGCCTGGCACCTCGTGCAGCACCATCAGGTATCGCTGCCCCGCGTGCGGCGCCTGGCCGACGAGGAGGGGGTGGCCTTCGCGGGCTGGGCGGAGGCCTTCGAGGCG
The DNA here is from genome assembly GCA_020848905.1 of Deltaproteobacteria bacterium. Taxonomy (NCBI): domain Bacteria; kingdom Pseudomonadati; phylum Myxococcota; class Myxococcia; species Deltaproteobacteria bacterium. The sequence continues at coordinate 195,132 of JADLHG010000005.1, read as the reverse complement.
GCCTGCCGGAAGGGAGGCTGGCTGGATCGCGCGCGGCTCTGCGGGGCTCTGACCGAGCGCGTGCGTACGGGTGCGCTCCGCTTCCCGGCCGAGCTCGGCCTGGCGGGCTTCGACGAGCTGACCCCGGCGGAGCTCGAGCTCCTCGGCGCGCTCGAGACGCGGGGGGTGCGCGTCTCCCGCCTCGACGGTGCGTCCGCGGGGCGGGCCAGCGTGGAGTACGTCGCCGCTGCCGACCCTCGCGGCGAGCTCGAAGAGGCGGCGCGCTGGGCGCGGGCACGGCTCGAGGCCGGCGAGGCCGGTCCCTTCGGAATCGTGGTGCCAGACCTCGTCGAGCGCCGGCGCGAGGTGGAGTGGACCTTTGCCGACCTCCTCGATCCCGGCTGGGCTCTCGCCGCGCGCCGCGCCGGAGAGGGGCTCTTCGACGTCTCGCTCGGGGAGTCGCTCGCGGACGCGCCGCTGGTAGCCACGGCGCTCGGCCTCCTCGGGCTCGAGCCGCACGCGGCCCCGCTGGAGGCGACGGGGGGGCTCTTGCGCTCTCCCTTCGTCGGGGGAGCCGCGCTCGAAGGCGCCTCGCGAGCCGCGCTGGAGGCGGAGCTGCGTCGCACGGGACGCTTCGTGGTGGACCTCCCCGCCGTGGTGCCGGAGGTGGGGCGAGCGGGCTCGCAGGCCTTCGCCTGCCCGCTCCTTGGCCCGCGGGTGGCGGAATGGACGGCTGCCTTCGAGACGCTCCCCGCGCGCCAGGCCGCGAGCTCGTGGGCCGCGTCGTTCGCCGCGCTGCTCGATGCCCTCGGCTGGCCCGGAGAGCGTAGCCGGACCAGCGTCGAGCAACAGACGCTCGAGGCGTGGCAGGACCTGCTCACCGACTTCGCGGGGCTGGATGCCGTGACGGGCGTGCTCGACCGCGAGGAGGCGCTCGCGCAGCTCCGCGACCTCGCCGAGGAGCGAACCTTCGCCCCCGAGGCGGCCGACGCGCCGGTGCAGCTTCTGGGGCTGCTCGAGGCCGCGGGGCTGACCTTCGCGGGGCTCTGGGTGACGGGGCTGCACGATCAGGCCTGGCCGCCGCCCCCGCGCCCGAACGCGCTCTTGCCCCTCGCCCTGCAGCGCGAGCTCGACCTGCCGCACGCTTCCCCCGAGCGGGAGCTTTGGGCCGCGCGGCGAACGACCGAGCGGCTGCTCGCCTCCGCGCCGGAGGTCGTCCTCTCCTGGCCGCGCCGCGCCGACGACCAGGACCTGCGGCCGAGTCCGCTGATCGCCGCGCCTCCCGAACCGCTGCGAGAGGCGCCGCGCCGAAGCGACGTCCGACGTGCGGTCGAAGAGCTCTGCGGACAGGCCCCGCTCGAGCGCATCGCCGACGAGCTCGGCCCGCCGCACCCGGCCGCTACCCCGATCAAAGGGGGAACGGAGGTCTTTCGGGACCAGGCGGCTTGCCCGTTTCGCGCTTTTGCGCGCCACCGGCTGGGAGCCGCGGACCTGGCCCGGCCCACCGCGGCGCCCGACGGCCGGCTGCGGGGGGGCCTCGTGCACGCGGTCCTCGAGGAGTTCTGGGACGCGGTCCGCTCCTCGGCGCAGCTCCGATCGTTGTCGGCGGAGGAGCGACAGCGAGCGGTGCGCGAGGCCGTGGAGCGCGGGCTCGCGCGCGGGCTCGCGCGGCAGGCCGTGCGCCCCGGGCGTGCCTTTCTGCGACGGGAGGCGCGGCGACTCGAGCGACTCCTCGACCGCTGGCTCGAGGTGGAGCTCGGCCGCTCCGACTTCACCGTCGAGCGCATCGAGGGGACCCTGCGCTTCGAGGTGGCGGGGCTGGCCGTGGAGGCGCGCCTCGACCGCAAGGACCGGCTGCCCGACGGAGGCGAGGTGATCGTCGATTACAAGACGGCCAAGGTGAGCGCCGCGGCATGGTTCGGGGAGCGGCCCGACGAGCCGCAGCTTCCGCTCTACTGGCTCGCCGCGCGCGACGAGCCGATCGTGGCCGTGACCTTCGCGCAGCTCCGCCCCGACGGCCTGCGGTTCGACGGGGTCGCCGCGCGCGACGGACTGGGCGAGGGGATCGCCCGGCTCGAGGAGCTCCGCCACCGGACGCGGCCCGCGGACTGGGACGCGCTCACGACGGGTTGGAGGACCGCGCTCGAACGGCTGGCGCGCGCCTTCCTCGGCGGGGAAGCGGCGGTGGACCCGAAGCGGCCCCCCTCGACCTGCGAGTACTGCGAGCTTCTTTCGCTCTGCCGGCTGCACGAACGCACGGCCATCGCCCTGCGTGCGGAGACCGACGACGGGCCGGACGAGGAGAACGGGGGGCGCCGTGAAGGATAGCTTTGCCCCGACCGACGCGGCAGAGCGGGCGCGGGCGCTCGAGACCGACCGCTCCTTCGTCGTCCAGGCGCCGGCCGGGTCGGGGAAGACCGAGCTGCTCGCGCAGCGCTTCCTGGCGCTCCTCGCCACGGTCGAGCACCCCGAGGAGCTGCTGGCCATCACCTTCACGCGGAAGGCGGCGGCGGAGATGCGGGGCCGCATCAGCAAGGCTCTGCGTCGCGGGGGGGACCCCACCCCGCCGGAGGCCGCGCACGAGCGCCGGAGCTACGACCTCGCGCGGGCGGTGCTCGCGCGCGACGCCGCGGCCGGCTGGTCGCTCCTCTCCCACCCGAGCCGGCTGCGCATCCTCACGCTCGACGCGCTCTGTCGGGCGCTCACGCAGCGGACGCCGCTCCTCTCGCGACTCGGCGCCGAGCCGGACCTTACTCAGAACGCCGCGCCGCTCTATCGCGAGGCCGCGGCGAGGACCCTCGCCCGGCTCGAGCAGGAGGACGAGCTGTCGCTGGCCGCGGAGCCCTTGCTCCTGCACGTGGACAACGACCTCCTCCGGCTGGAGGGACTTCTCGCCGACATCCTGGCCCGCCGGGACCAGTGGCTCCGGCACCTGGCGCAGCTCGGCGCGGCGACCGACGCGACGCGCGCCTCCGGTCGGGTGCTGGCCGGGGACCCGCTGCGCGCCGAGCTCGAAGCGGCGCTGGCCCACGAGGTGGAGGCCTCTCTCGGCCTCGTGCTCGCGTGCGCCCCGCGCCAGCTCCTCGAGCAGGCGGTTCCGCTCGCGCGGGAGGCCGCGGCCCAGCTCGCAGCCGAGAACCCGGGGCACCCGCTCTGCGCTTGCGCGGGGCTGACCGCCGTCCCCGAGCCGACACCGGCCGGCCTTCCCGCGTGGCGCGGGCTCGCGGCGCTCTTCCTGATCCTGGACGGCTCCCGTCGCAAGCAGGTGGACAAGCGTGTCGGCTTTCCGGCGGCGTCGAGCACCAAGGACCCGGAGGAGAAGGCGCGCCGCGAGGACCGCAAGGCGCGCGCCGTGGCCCTGCTCGCCGCGCTCGAGGACGAAGAGCCCTTTCTGACCCGGCTCGCGGCGGTGCGCACGCTGCCGCCTTCGACCTACACCGACGAGCAGTGGGCCGTGCTCCGCGTCCTGCTCGGCGTCTTGCCCCGCGCGGCGGCGGAGCTCACCGAGCTCTTCCGCGAGAGGGGGCAGGTGGACTTCATCGAGCTCGGCCTGGCGGCGCGCCGGGCGCTCGGCGATCCCGACCACCCCACAGATCTGGCTTTGGCCCTCGATTACCGGCTCCGTCACGTCCTCGTCGACGAATTTCAGGACACCTCGTGGAGTCAGTACCACCTCCTCGAGCAGCTCGTCGCCGGCTGGGAGCCAGGCGACGGTCGCACGCTCTTTCTCGTCGGCGATCCGATGCAGTCCATCTATCGCTTCCGAGAGGCCGAGGTCGGCCTCTTCCTGCGCGCGCAGCGCACGGGGGTCGAGTCGGTGGCGCTCGAGAGCCTGCGTCTCGAGCAGAACTTCCGCTGCTCGGCCGGCATCGTGGGCTGGGTCAACGACACCTTCCCCGGGGTGCTGGCCGCCGAGGACGATCCGCAGGCCGGCGCGGTCTCCTACAGCGCCTCGCTCGCGCGCCCCGCCACGTCGCTCGTCTCCCCGGTCGTGCACCCGTTTCTCGAGGACGACCCCGCGCGCGAAGCCGCTCTCGTGGTGCGGCTCGTGCGCGAGAGCCTCGAGAGGCCGAGCGGGGGCGACGGCACGCCGCGCACGGTGGCCATCCTGGTGCGCGCGCGCACGCACCTCGCGGAGATCGTCCCCGCGCTGAAGGCCGCGCAGCTCCGCTTCCAGGCCGTGGAGATCGACCAGCTCGGCGAGCGCCCGGTGGTGCAGGACCTCTACGCCCTCACGCGGGCGCTGCTCCACCCGGCGGACCGCGTGGCCTGGCTCGCGTTGCTGAGGGGACCCACCTGTGGCCTCTCGCTCGGGGACCTGCACGCGCTGGTGGCGGGCGCGACGGGCGTGCCCGTGTGCACGCTCCTCGCCGACCCCGAGCGTCGGGCCGCGCTCACCGACGACGGTCGCCGCCGCCTGTCGCGACTCTGGGAGGTGCTCGAGCCCCGGGTGGCCGACGCGCGGCGCGGCTCCCTGCGTCGCTGGGTGGAGGGGACCTGGATCGCGCTCGGCGGCCCGGCCTGTCTGGGGGGCGACGAGGCGCTCGGCGGCCCGGCCCCCCTCGAGGACGCCGAGGCCTACCTCGGGCTGCTGGCCGAACACGAGGTCGGTGGGGACCTCCCCGACCTCGATCCGCTCGAGGAGGGGATGCGGCGGCTGTACGCGGGACCCGACGCCGCGGCGAGCCCCGCGTTGCAGGTGATGACGATCCACAAGGCCAAGGGGCTCGAGTTCGACACGGTGATCGTGCCCGGCCTCGGGCGCACGCCGCGGAGCGAATCGCCGCAGCTCCTGCGCTGGCTCGAGCGGCCGGGACGACGTGCGCCCGGAGAGCTCCTGCTGGCGCCGGTGCGGGCTGCCGACCAGGCCGAGGAGGCCATCTATCGTTACCTCGCCGCGGTGGAGCGCGAGCGCGGGGAGCGAGAGGCGGGGCGACTGCTCTACGTCGCCACGACGCGCGCGAAGGCGTCGCTGCACCTCCTCGGTCACGTCGGCGCGACTGTCGACAAGGCGGGGGAGCGCGCGCTCGGCCGTCCCGCCAACGGCTCCCTCCTCGCGCTGCTCTGGCACGCGGTGGAGCCGCGCTTTGCGGCGGCGCTCGACGAGCAGGGGCTCCTCGACGCGCGCGCGTCCGGGGCGGCGCTCGTGCAGCCGGCGGCGCCGGAACGCCCACCGCTTGTGCGGCTCCCCGCGACGTGGACGCTTCCGCCCCTGCCCGAGGCCGCGCCCGTGCCGGGTGCCTCCGCGGTCGGGGGAGCGTCGCAACGGAAGCTCGTCGAGCGGCGCTTCGACTGGGCCGGGGAGCGGGCCCGTCGGGTAGGGACCGTGGTGCACCGGTACCTGCGACTGGTCGGGCGCGACGGTCGCGCGGCGTGGAGCGCAGGCCGCGTGCAGGAGCTCCGCCCCTCGTTTCGCGCGGCGCTCCTCCAGGAGGGGCTCAGCCCGGAGGCCTGCGCCGAGGCTGCGGTGCGCGTGGAGGCCGCGCTGACCTTGACCCTCGAGGACGAGCGCGGAAGCTGGGTACTGGATGGCGCCCACGCCGAGGCCGAAAACGAGCTGGAGCTCGTGGCCGTCGCGGAGGGCAAGCTCGAACGGGCGATCATCGATCGCACCTTCGTGGATCGCGACGGGGTGCGCTGGATCGTGGACTACAAGACCAGCGAGCACAGGGGCGGGGACCGCGAGGCCTTCCTCGACAACGAGCAAGCGCTCTACCGTCCGCAGCTCGAACGGTACGCGGAGCTCCTGCGCCTGGTCGAGGCGCGCCCCATCCGCTTGGGGCTGTACTTTCCGCTGCTTGGAGGCTGGAGGGAGTGGGCCTTCGGGGGCCGCGACGGGGAACGCTCCGCCGGGTGATTCGCCATCGCGACGCCGGGCGTTCCGGTGCGACGGGCGTCTTGATTTTGGCTTGACGAGCCTCCCGCTGCCCGGTGTAATTCGACGCTACGACGCGCTGAGAATTCACTGCGGGCGCGGGCGAAGGCGATTGACTCGCGCAAGCGACGGCGCGAGACCTGACGAATAAGGCCCTTTCCGCCGCACGTTGGCGGTAGACCCACGACATCATCCATCCGAGCGGAGGACGCTATGAGTCGACAACTGCGGACGGAAAACCAGAGCGGCTGGCACCCGGCGGCCGATGACGACGCCAGATTCCTCGAGGCAGATTTCGAAGGCCCGAAGGATGAGGACGAAGAGGAGGAAGTCGACGAGGAGGACGACGACCTGGACGACGACGAGGACTTCGACGACGACGAGGAAGACGACGACGAGGACTTCGACGACGACGAGGAAGACGACGACTTCGACGACGAGGACGACTTGGACGACGACGAGGACGATGACGACGACGACGAGGAAGAGGAGGAGGAGGAAGAGGACGACTAGTCCTCCGCTCGCCCGCTCTCAGTTACCGGGCGAGAGGTCCCGTCCCTCAGACGTTTCGGCGCCGCGCTTCCTCTGCCGGTGACCTGTTGGTCGCCTCCGTCTCGCGGTCGGCCTCCTCTGGCCGTCCGCCGCCGCCGATCCAGCCCTTCCGCCAGAAGAACGCCACCAGCCCCGCCGCGATGATCGCCATCAGGCCGAGACAGGCGGGATAGCCCCAGTACCAGCCCAGCTCGGGCATGCTGAACGGCGACCTGGACCGGTCGAAGTTCATTCCGTACACCCCGGCGATGAAGGTCAACGGGATGAAGATCGTCGAGATGATGGTGAGCACCTTCATCACGTCGTTCGTGCGGTTGCTGATGCTGGACAGGTAGACGTCGAGGAGGCCGGAGCCGATCTCGCGATAGGTCTCGACGAGGTCGATGATCTGCACGGTGTGGTCGTAGCAGTCGCGCAGGTGGACGCGCGTGTGCTCGGAGATCAGCTCCGTGGGGTCGCGGACCAGCGAGTTGAGCGACTCGCGCAGCGGCCAGATCGACCGCCGCAGGTGCAGCAGATCTCGTTTCGCCTGGTGGATGCGCGGCACCACGTGGGCCGAGGGCTGGCTGACCACCTCGTCCTCGAGGTTCTCGAGGCGTTCGCTGTAGCGTTCGAGCACCGGAAAGTAGCCGTCCACGATCGCGTCGAGCAGGGCGTAGGCCAGGTAGCTGGAGCCGCTCGACCGGATCTGCCCGCTCCCCTTGCGGAGCCGGATGCGCACCGGTTCCAGGCAGTCTCCTGGGATCTCCTGAAAGGTCACGACGAAGTTCTGGCCGAGAAAGAGGCTCACCTGCTCGGTGTAGAGCGCTTCCTCGTACATCGCCATGCGGGCCACGACGAAGAAGTGCTCGCCGTAGGGCTCCACCTTGGCGCGCTGGTGGCCGCTGATCACGTCTTCGATGGCCAGCGGGTGCAGCCCGAAGACCTTGCCGATCTCGCTGATCACGTGGGCGTCCCCGAGACCGTCCACGTCGACCCAGACCATGGGCCAGGCGGCGAGAATTGCGCCGAGCTCGGCCGGGTCGGTGAGCACCTGTTCGAGCAGACGCTCCGGGCCGTAGGCGAAGACGCGGATCTCGGGACGCGAGGCCTCGGGGTCGGGGGCGAGCGTGCCCGGAGGGGACCCGGGCGGCACGCGGCGATGCAGCTGGTCCACGGGAGCAGTGGTAGGCGCCCTGGTGCGTGACATCAACGACCCTCGCGGTGGAGGCCGGAGCGTAACACGCCGCTCCTCGCGGCGCGCGCCCTTGACCTGATCCGGTCCACGGGCGTCTAATCTTCTCCGTGCGGGAGTCGAGACTCCCTTGGATGTGGGTGACGGATGGGGACGGCAACTCCGCCCACGGCAGAGCAGATCGACGCGGGCCCTTGGGTCATCTACCGGTGTCGCCCCGACGACGGCTTCGCCCTGACGTATGTGAGTCGGGGGGTGCGATCGCTCCTCGGCTGCGCTCCCGACGAGCTCACGGGGTCGCGAACGGCGTGGATCGACCGCGTGCACCCGGAGGATCGCGAGCGCGCCCTGGCCTGGCGCCGACGCGTCGCGAGAGAGCCGAGCGGACCCGCCGAATACCGGCTGCGCGGCGGCGACGGCGTCTACCGCGTGGTGCGAGACGCCGCGCGCTCCGCGGAGGCCGCGACGGGCGCGGGTCTCGAGCTGGTGGGCCTGTGGGTGGACATCACCGAGCGCCATCAGGCCGAGGAGCTCGCCCGGATCGAGGCCCGACGCTTCCGCCAGATCCTCGACGACGCCCCGGACGTGATCTACCGCTACCGCATCGCTCCCACGCCCGGGTTCGAGTACGTCAATCGTGCCGCGACCGAGCAGAGCGGATACCCGCTCGAGCAGTTCTACGGCGACCCGATGATGCCGCTGAAGCTCGCGCACCCCGACGACCTGCCACGGGTAGCCGAGCTGATGCGGAGCTCGAGCCACCGCGATAAGCCGCTCGTGGCCCGCTGGATCACCGCGGACGGCCAACCCTACTGGACCGAGACGCGCTCGCGGCCGATCTTCGACGACCAGGGCCATCTCATCGGCGAGCTCGGCGTGAGCCGGAACGTGACCGAGCAGAAGCGCGCCGAATCGGCCCTGCGAGCGATCGAGCAGCGTTACGAGCTGCTGGCGCGCGTGACGAACGATGCGATCTGGGATTGGGACCTGCTCGCCGACCTCATGACCTGGAACGACGGGCTGCGCACCGTCTTCGGCTACGGCCCGGGCGACGTGGGCCGGACGCCGCAGTGGTGGAGCGAGCGCGTTCATCCCGACGACCGCGAGCGGATCGTGGCGAGTCGCCAGGCGGTCGTTCAGGGCGGCGGCCAGTCCTGGTCCGCCGAGTATCGATTTCGCGTGAAAGATGGACGCTACGCGACCGTGATCGACCGGGCCTACTTGCTGCGCGACGAGCGCGACGAGCCGCAGCGCATGATCGGGTCCATGCTCGACGTGAGCGACCGCCGGCAGGTGCACGACCGGCAGCTCCAGGCCAACCGCCTGACGGCCATGGGCTCGCTGGCGCGCGCGGTGACGCACCAGATCAGCGACCCGCTCTCGTGCGTGATCGGAAACCTGGGGTACCTGGCGAAGACCATCGATCGACTGGGTGCCGAGGGGCTGGGGCCGGCGGGGGCCGAGCTCAAGCAGGGGCTTCGCGAGGCGCTGGAAGGGGCGCGGCGCGTGCGGCAGATCGTGCGCGACCTCAAGTCGTTTGCCTGGGGGGACGACCGCGAACAGATGTTGCTGGACGTCGTGCCGATCCTCGAGATGGCGGTCAACATGGTCAGCAACGAGGTCCGCCACCGCGCGCAGATCGTGCTGAACTACGGACCGGTGCCGCGTGTCGCGGGGAGCGAGGCGCAGCTCGGGCAGGCCTTCCTCAACCTGCTCTTGAACGCCGCGCAGAGCATCCCCGAAGGCCAGGCGACGCGCACCGCGCTGCGGGTGAGCACGCGGACCGACAGCCGAGGGAACGTGGTGATCGAGGTGCAGAGCAGCGGTCCGCCGCTCGCCCCGGAGCAGCGGGCACGCCTCTTCGACGTGCCGGACGGGGGCGATACGGCCACGATGGGGCTCGGCGTCTGCCGCGCCATCGTCGAGGCCCTCGGGGGCGCGGTGGTCGCCGAGAGCCGTCCGGACCAGGGACCGGCCTACCGGATCGAGCTGCCGAGCGCGGCGGACGAGCGTCCGACGATGGCCAGCGAGCGGCGCCCCGAGGACCCGCGGCGCGCGAGCGACCCGTCGGTGGACCAGCCGAGGCGCGCGCGGATCCTGGTCGTAGACGACGAGGAGGCGGTGGGGCTGACGGTGCAGCGCGTGCTCGGTGACGACCACGAGGTCTGGTGCACCACGCGCGCGACGGACGCGCTCGAGAAGCTCGAGACGGAGGAGTACGACCTCATCCTGTGCGACGTGATGATGCCCGAGATGAGCGGGGCCGAGCTCTACGCCGCGGTCCTCGCTCGTAGGCCCGCGCTCGCGGCGCGCATGGCCTTCATGACCGGGGGCGCCTTCGCCCCCAGCGCGCACGAGTTCCTGCGGAGCGTGAGGGCGCGATGCCTCGAGAAGCCGTTCGAAGTGGGGCGCATCCGGGCCTTTGTGGCGTCGATCCTGAGACAGGCGTCGTAGGGTAGCTCGGGCGTCGTTACAGCATGCGCGTCTGCGCCGAATGCGGCGAGAACCTACCCGAGGAGGTCACGCACTGCCCCCACGACGGGGTCAGCCTGGCGACGCCGGAGGAGCGCGGTAACCTCGCCGGAGTCGTCCTCGACGACCGCTACGCGCTCGAGGAGCGGATCGGCTCCGGCGGGCTCGGCGAGGTCTACCGCGCCCATCACGTCAAGATGGGCAAGCCCTTCGCGATCAAGGTGCTCCACCGCAACCTGATCGCTCAGCCGCAGTTCGTGGCCCGCTTCGAGCGCGAGGCGCGGGCGCTCTCGCGGCTGCACCATCCCTGCTGCGTCTCGGTCACGGACTTCGGGCACACCGCAGAGGGGCCCTACATCGTGATGGAGCTCGTCGAGGGGCGCGCGCTCGCGAGCTATACGCGGAAGGCCGGCATGCCGCTGGCCCAGGCGATCGACGTGATGAGCCACGTGCTGACCGGACTGAAGCACGCGCACGCGCAGGGGATCGTCCATCGCGACCTGAAGCCGGAGAACGTGATGCTCGTGCCGAGCCCCGCGGTGCGCGCGGGTCTGATGCCCAAGATCCTCGACTTCGGGCTGGCCGCGTTTCGCGCCGGATGGGCCTCGGGGGGCGGAACCACCGCGCTCACGAGCAAGGGGATCGTGATCGGCACGCCGGCCTACATGGCGCCCGAGCAGGTCCTGCTGAGCGGCGCGGCGCCGGTGGAGGCCACGGCGGACCTCTACTCCGTCGGGGTGATGCTCTACGAGCTCTGCTGCGGGCGGCGGCCCTTCCTCGGGCCGACGGCGCTCGACTACCTGGACCAGCATCGGAGCGAGCATCCTCCGCCGCCGCGCGAGCTACGGCCGACGCTGCCGCCCGCGCTCGAGGTGATCCTGCTGCGAGCCCTGAGCAAGCGCCCGCAGGATCGGTATCCCTCGGCGGAGGCCTTTCGCGAGGCGCTCCAGGCGATCCTGCCCCTCCCCGACGAGCTCGCCGAGGAACGGCCCCCGCGCGCGGGAGGAGCTCCGCCGGGAACGCCCTCCTCGGTTCGGCCGACGGAGCAGCGGGTGCCGTCGTCGTCGTCTGGAGCGCGGGCGGAGCCGTCGGGGGTGCCGTCCCCGCACAGGGGCGGCGTGCGTGCGGCGTGGTTTCCGCTCGGCCTGGTCGCGGTGGGGGTCGTGCTCGGCGGTGCGCTCTACCTGCACCTGCGGCGACCGGTGCAGGTGGCGCGACCGGGCGGGGTGGGCACGGTTGCGGTGGCGGCGCCCGATGCGAAGGTCGGCGAACCGGACCGCGGAGCGCCCGACGGAGGTCTTTCCGACAGGGGAGGAACGACCGACCCGGCGCGAGGAGGGGAGCGGGCTCGCTCGACGACCACGACGCCGCCGAGGCGAACGCCCCGCGCCCCCGAGCTGGCCTCGGAGCTGGTGGTGGGACGCCGGCTCTGGAGCCAGGGGGCGGCGGGGCGACGGCGCGCGGGAAAGGCGTTTCTCAGCTACCTGCAGGCCCATCCCCAGGACGCCGCGGCGCATCTGTTCGTGGGGGAGCTCTTCCTGCGCGCGCAGTGGGCGGCCGACGGGCTGCGCCTGGTGGAGCGCGGCCTGCGTCTGGCTCCCGAGCGGCGTCTGGAGCTCGACCACCTGGTGGCGGTGGCCTTCGCCCTGCGGCCGGCGACGCAGGTCCGCGCGCGCGCGATCTTCAAGCGCCACGAGGCGAAGCAGGTGGGTCAGGCGCTCCTCGTGGCCGCGGCGGCGATTCGCGACGATCGCCTGCGGGCAGCGCTCCGGCAGGAGGCGGAGCGTCGAGGCCGACCGCGCGACGAGGTGAGCCGGCGACTGTGGGCCCTCTCGACAGCGCGCCGCTGTCCCGAGCGCAGGGCGGCGGTGGCGACGCTCGAGGCGCACGCGGAGCACCCGGCGGTGCAGGTGCTCGTCTCGTACCTGGCCGCGCAGCCTTGCGTGGGCAAGGACGCGCGCCGGGTACTAGCGCGCGGCGCGAGACCGTGACGAGGGACGAGCCATTGACGGCGCTGCCAACGGCTGCATAGTCAGAGGCAGGCGCGTCGTCGGAGGTCCTCCGGTCCATGTCGTCGCTCGAGACCCTGCTCCCTCGGCTTCTGCTCGTGGCCGATCAGCGCCTCTGCCCCGAGGTGGACCTGATGGACACGGTGCTCGAGGCGGCGGCAGCGGGGCTCCGGTTCGTGCAGTTCCGCGAGCCGGAGCTGGCGGAGCACCACGTCGCGGCGCTGGTCGGCGAGCTGTGCGCGAAGGCCCCCGAGCTCCTCGTCACGCTCAACGGCCGGCCGACCCTCGCGCGCAAGCTCGGCGTAGGGGTCCACCTGCCGATGCGCCTCCTCGGCGCGGACGCCTCGGGGATCGGTCTGGTCGGGCGGTCGGTGCACACCCTCGAGGAGGCGGCGCAGGCCCTGGCCGCGGGGACGCACTACCTGGAGCTCGGCACGATCTTTCCGTCGAGGAGCAAGCCCGGCCACCCTGGCGCTGGGCCCTGGCTCGTGCGCGAGCTCTGCCGGCGCTGCCCGGTGCCGGTCTACGCGATCGGCGGCGTGAGCCCCGAGCAGACGGCGGAGCTGCGGTCGCTCGGGGCCCACGGCGTGGCCGTGAGTCGCGGCATTCTGCTCGCCCCGGACGTTGGACGAGCGGTCCGGGAGTTCAACGCGGCTCTTGGGGGCGTGGCGGCAAGTTGATGAGGGCCCCGCGGTGTGGTGGGGCAGGGCGGCTCGCGCGCTGGCGCAGGTACCTCACGAGACCGGACAGGACCCCGCGGGCCACGAGCGGCTCCGCGACGAGCAGCTCCTGAAAGGCCTGGCGCCGGATGCGGAGGGCTCCCAGCTCCTCGCGGGCGATCACCGTGGCCGTGCGGGGTGAGCCGTCGAGCAGCGCGATCTCGCCGAAGAGCTCGCCAGGACCGAGCTCGCAGACGAACGAGGAGCGGACGTGAACCGCCGCGCGCCCACGCAGGAGCAGAAAGAGGCAGTCCCCCGCCTCGCCCTCGCGGCAGACCACCGCGCCCTCGGGGAAGCGCGCGTCCTCGGCGATCTGCGCCACGGCAGCGAGGGCCGGGCCCGAGAGCTGCGAGAGGAGCGGGACACCGGCCAGCTGATCGAGGCGAGACCACGGCACGTCGCTCGCGTGGTCGCCGGCCGGGGCGTGGCTCTCTCGAGCCGAGGCGAGGAGAGAGGAGAGCCAGGGGCCCGCCGTCGCGTCGAGCGCGTCGTCCAGGGCGTCTTGCGGCAGGGGCCGCCGGTCGAGCGCGTCGAGCGCGCGGTCGAGTCGACGGGCGGGGTCGTTCTCCTCGAGGAGCGACAGGAACACCTCGCGGTCGGCGGGAGGCAGAAGCGCCTCCAGAGTCTCGAGGGCGGCCGCGCGAAGGTGGGGCTCGCCGCTGCGATAGCTGCGCTCCACGCGGAGCAGCGTCTGCCGTTCGCCGCGGAGGGCGAGCAGGAGCAGGATCCGTCTCCGACAGCCCTCGAGCTGGTGGTCGAGCTCGAAGCGGAGCACGCGGCCTCGTTCGTCGTCGGCGCAAGAGGTCTGGGCCTGGGTGAGGAGCAGCGCGCGGTCGCATTCGCGCCCGAGGCGCGACGTCACGACGTCACGAGGTGGCGCCTCCCCGCGGCGGGCGCGTTCGTGCAGCGCGCGGAGCAGGCGGTCGAGGAGCGTGGGGGAGTCGGTCGTGGCGAGGGCGTGGGCGAGCGCCGAGGCCGGCACCGCACCGGGCGCGCGTCCGAGCGCTCCGACGACGGAAAGGGCGGTGGCGAGGGGGCCGGCGGCGCGTCGGGCGAGCTCGGCCGCGAAACGGTCGTCGAAGGCGAGGAGCGCCGTAGCAGCCTCGGAGGCCAGGTGGGGGTGGTCGAGGGCGGCGTGCAGGGCGGGGATCGCCTCCTCGAGCCGCCGCGCGCCGGCCGCGAGGAGGGCCTCGCGCAACACGAGGGGGTCCGGGTCGCCGCACAGCTCGACGAGCAACGCCGCGCTCGAGGCGCTCGAGAGGCGAGCGAGGGCTACGCTCGCCGCACGTCGAGCAACCGGATCGCGCTCTCGGGCGAGCGTTGCCAGGACCCGCGCTCCGTCGGCGGCGAGGCGGGCGGAGGCCCCGTCGGTCACACCGGCGGCGGCTTCGGCGCGAACCCCCGCGTCGGGATGGGAGAGCAGCGGAGCCAGCCGTTCGGCGTCGTGAGGAGAGTGGGTGGCGAGGTGTCTCGCGCCGATGCGCACGAACTCCGCCTCGGGACGTGTGAGGAGCCTCTCCGCCTCGGCGTGCGCGAGCTCGGGGGCTCCCCGCGCGAGCACCTCCAGCGCGAAGGAGGCCGCCGTCGGCTCCTCCTGGCGGAGCTGCTCGACGAAGAAGCGCCGGCCATCGCGGTCGAGCACGGGGTCGTCGGCCGGTTCGGGGTCGAGCTGACGCCGCTTGAGCGCTCCCTTCAGCTCGTCGAGATAGGAGCGGCCCAGGGAGCGCGCGACGGGGAGCCAGAGGAGACACAGGAGCAGGATCGCCGCGGAGGTGGCCCAGAGCGGCAGGTGCGCGAGTCCGGCGATGCAGAGCGCCGCGCCGAGGGTGGCGCCAGGTCGGAGCACGCCCTTCACGAGCACGTTGGCGCGGCGTCGGGAGGCAGGGGGCACGACCGCGTAGGAGGCGTCCCGCGCCTGGCTCAGGATCGTGGGAACGAGCAGGTCGGCCAGCCCGCGCAGGGCGACGAAGGCCCAGAGCGACGGCTGGCCGAGCAGACCGAGAACGGCGGCCAGCGTCGCGGCCGCGGCGAGCGCGAGCGGGGTGAGCAGGTGGAGAGGCCCGTGACGCAGGCGCTGGGTCAGCCAGCGCACGATGAAGAGCTGGACGGGGAGCAGGGCCGCGTTCGAGAGCAGGTAGTACCGCCCGACGAAGTGGGCCAGGGCCTGCTTGTCGTAGCGCGCCTGGAGGCTGACCTTGAAGGAGAAGTCGACGAGCAGCGCCACGCCGGTCACGAGCACCGTGAGGAGGGCGATGCGCCCGAGGTGCCGATGGTGCACGAGCGTGGAGAGCCCATCGATCATCCCGGTGCGCCAGGGCGTGGCCTCGACCGGCTTCCCCTCATGAGCGACCGCGCTGCCGTGACGCGCGAGCAGGGGCGGGAAGAGGGCGGCCAGGGCGAGCAGGGCGGCGGCCACCCAGAGCAGGTCGTCATTCGGGAGCCAGAGGAGGAGCACGCTGACGAGCCCGCCACCCGCGAGGCTGCCGACGGTGGATGCGGCGCCCACGAGGGGGAGGAGCCGGCGCACCTGCCGGCTGTCGAGCGGCTCGAGGACGGCAGAGAAACAGAGCAGCATGCTGAACTGGGCTACGAGCAAGGCCAGTCCGCTGACCGCGAAGGCCATGGCGGCGTGCGGCACGAGCAGCAGGCCCACGCGTCCGAGGAGCAGTGCCCCCGCCGCGCCGAGGAGCAGCAGCGCGTCGATGCGGCCGCGGTGCGCCGGGGAGCTGCGCGCGTAGAGCAGCGAGACGAGCATCAGCGCGAGGCCCGTCGCGACGTAGAACGAGCCGAGAGCGGTGGGCCGCACGGCGCCGAGGAGCAGCGCCGTGTGCGTGCTTCGGAGGACCACCCCGAGGAGCAGCGTGAGCGCGGCGAAGGTGGTGGCGACGGCGGCCAGGGTTCCCTCCTCGGGGAGCACGCCGAGGAGCTCGGAGAGGCGACGCCGCATCGCGGGCAGGCGTACCACCTCCGCCCGCCCGAGGCCACTACCCCGTGCCGGCCGGTCGGGCTAAGGTCCGCCGGTCATGGCCGGTCATCGCGAGCTCAAGGCGATCGTGTTCACCGACATCGCGGGCTTCTCGCGCATGATGGCGCGCGACGAGGCGGCGACGGTGGCGTCGGTGAAGGAGCACCGCGAGATCGTGCGTCGGGCGCTGGCCCGGCACGGTGGGCGAGAGCACGACACGGCGGGGGACGCCTTCATGGTGCTCTTCGATTCGGCCGTGGACGCCGTCGCGTGCGCGGTCGAGCTGCAGGACGAGCTCGCGGCGCGCAACGCGGAGCGGGCTCCCGGGGACGAGCTCCTGCTGCGCATCGGCATCCACCTCGGGGACATCCTCGTCGACGAGGGTCACGTCTACGGCGACGGCGTGAACATCGCGGCCCGCGTCGAGCCGCTCGCCGAGCCCGGAGGTATCTGCCTGACCCAGGAGGTCTACAGCCAGGTCCGAGGCAAGCTGACGCGGCCCGTGACGAGCCTGGGCCCGCGGGAGCTCAAGAACCTTCCCTACGCGCTGCACCTCTATCAGGTCGGCCCGACGGTTACCGGCGGGCCGAAGGAGCCGACGGTGGCCGGCGACGCCCACGCGCCTCGGGGAGGTCGGCGCTCCGTGTTCTGGGCGGGAGCGGCGCTGCTCGTGGCCCTCGCGCTGGCGGCGGGAGGGTTTCTCTGGCTCCGCGGCAGGCGGGGACCCGCGCGCCCGATCACCGAGAGGAGCGCGTCGCGGGAGGCGAACCTGTTACGCCCGGCGCGCGGAGGCGTCCTTCGCGTGGCCTACGCCGAGCAGCTCGGCACCTTCGACCTCTTCGCGATCGTCGGCAAGCCGAGCCGCGAGGTGATGGCGCTCCTCTCCGAGCGGCTGACGGCCCAGCGAGAGGGAGAGGCGCCGGGTCCGCTCGAGCGGCTCGAGGAGTCGGAGGGCGGACGCGCCCTCGCGCTGACGCTTCGCGCCGGGCTGCGCTTTCACGACCACCCCTGCTTCGCCGGCGGGCGTGGCCGCGAGGCGACCGCCGCCGACCTGCGCTACTCGATCGAGGTCGCCATGCGCCACCGCATGGCGGACCTGCCCGCGCTCGGGGCGGCGGCCTTTCGCGACCGCCGGAGCGCGCACCTCGCGGGGCTGCGCGAAGCGGGGCCGCGGAGCGTCGTCATCGCACTCGAGCGAGCGTTGCCCTACGCCGCCGAGCTCCTGACCGGCGTGCGGCTTGTGCCCCGGGAGCTCGAAGGGTGCGAGGACCTGCGCAACCTGAAGCACCCCGTGGGGACGGGGCCCTTTCGCTTCGTGCGCCAGAAAGGGGGGACGGTGCGCCTCGACCGCTTCGCCGAGTACTGGCGGCGGGACGCGCACGGCGAGAGGCTCCCCTACCTCGACGGGGTGGAGTACGTCTACCGTCCCGACCCCCTCGAGGCCTTCGCGCAGCTCGCCCGGGGAGAGCTGCAGCTCCTGCCGCTCGAGCGGGGGCACGCGGCCACGCTGCTCGACCAGCCGAAGACCAGCCCGGCCCTCAAGGCGCGCTTCTCGCACGTCGGGGCGAGTGTGGTGGCCGAGGGACACCAGCGGGTGGCGGGGCTCTACGGGCTCGTCGTCTATCACCGCAAGGGCGGTGCGCTCGACCGGCCCGCGGTGCGTCGCGCGGTCTCCTACGCCCTCGCCCGCGACCGCCTGGCGAAGCTCTGCCCCGTACGCGCCTCGCCGAGCGGCCGGATCCTCCAGCCCCACCTCCTCGGCTACGACCCGGAGCTCCCCGAGCTCGCCTCTTCCCACGAGCGTGCGGCGGCGCTCCTAGCGGCAGCGGGGCACCCCGGGGGGCGCGGCCTGCCGGAGCTCGCGATCGGGGTCGAGCGCTTGGACGAGCTCGCGCTCGAGCTGAAGCGCGAGCTGGGCGCCGTCGGCTTCAAGGTGCGGCTGGTCGAGCTGTCCACGCAGATGGTGGAGGACTCGTTGAAGCGGCCCACCTTCGACGCCCTGTTCGGTCATCTGAGCGGCAGCCTGGTCGGGTGGGACCCCTTCTTCCTGCTCGGGATGTTCGGCGCGGCCTTCCGGCAGTTCGGCTACGAGAACCCGGCCGTCTCCGCGCTCGTCGAGCGCGTGGCCTGGGAGCTGAACGCCGACGAGCGCGTGAGACTCTACCGGCGGCTCGAGCGCCGGCTGCTCGAGGACCTGCCGATGATCCCCGTGGCGGCCGTGGATCGCGACGCGCCGGTCGCGGTGTGGGTGGTCGAGAAGCGGCTGCGCGGCTTCGGGGATCCGCTCACGGGGCGCCTGCTCCCCGGAGCGCTGCGCGGGGCGGAGGTCTTCCTCGCCCCGGCGACGCCGTCAACCCCGACGACGCCACGCTGAAGGCAGAGCCGGAACCGCGCGTCAGCTCCGGCGCACGTAGCGTAGCACCGCGGGGATGAGCGCCGCGGCCAGATTGGGGTGCTCGTCGAGGAGCTCCTCGAAGGCGTCGTGGCTCAGGCGGAGCAGGTCCACCGAGGTCAGGGCCACGACCGTCGCCGTGCGCGGTTGGTGGTCGAGCAGCGCGAGCTCGCCGAAGATCTCCTTCTCGCCGAGCTCCGCCGTGGATCGGCCGTCCACGAGCACGCGCAGCCGCCCCGCCACGACGACGAACAGGTGCTCTCCGGGGTCCCCCTGCGCGAAGACCGTCGTTTCGGCCTCGACGTGCAGCGGCTCGGCGAGCTGCGCGACCGCGCGAAGCTGCTCCTCCTCGAGCGAAGCGAAGAAGAGGACGCCGCGGAGCAGCGCGGTCTTTTCGAGGGTCCCGATCACGCGTGCCGCACGAGGCGGGTCAGAAGGCCCAGCCGAGAGAGAGGGTGAACCAGGGCTGGTAGCTCCCGCTGATGTAGAACGAGGTGAAGAGCGCGCGCACCGTCACGGCCCAGCGGAGCTCGTAGCCCACGGACCAGTGAAAGCCGACGGTGGTCTTGTCCGTGCCGAGAAGGCCAAAGGTCTTGGCGAAGGTCTCGCTGGCGGCGAAGACGACGATCTCGGGGCCGGCCTGCAGCACCGCGGAGTGGAGGATCCCGAAGGCTTCGACCCCCACCTGTCCCGTGACGTGCGGGGCGATGAAGAGGATCGCCGCCCCCGGCTGTCCCAGGGAAACGCTCGGCAGGGCCGAGAAGCTCGCGCCCAGACCCAGGTGGCCGAGGATCGTGCGCTCGTAGCCCACGCCGTAGAAGAGGCCGGTGCCGCCCCCTTGCAGGTAGACGTAGTTGGGCCGGCGATTCGCGCCCGCGAGCCAGCGTACCGATGGGGAGGCGTCGCCCGGCGCGGGGGCCGTCGAAGGCGCGGGAGATACGCGCGGAGGTGCGGCGGATTTGGTCGACGCCACGGGGGGCGCGACGCGAGGTGCGACACGAGGTGCGGCCGAAGGGGGCGCGGGCTTGGCCCGGGCGCCGGGTGCATCGGGAGGGGGCGGGATGTCGGGCTCCGGCGCTTCCTGCGCGCGGGCCGAGGAGAAGCCGCCGAGCGCCATCGCGACCACGAAGACCGGCCAGGAGCGCCACATGGCCGCATCCTAGCACGTACGGCGTGCGCTACACTCCCCTCGATGGCGCGTCCCCGCGACCTCCCCTCGGCGCTGGAAACCCTCGATGACGAGCGCCGCGCGATCCTCGAGCGGCTGCCTCGGGAGCCGGGGGTCTACCTGCTCAAGGACCGCCAGGGGGTCATCCTCTACGTGGGGAAGGCCAAGAACCTGCACAGTCGCGTGCGCTCCTACTTC
This sequence comes from Deltaproteobacteria bacterium, assembly GCA_020848905.1. Taxonomy (NCBI): domain Bacteria; kingdom Pseudomonadati; phylum Myxococcota; class Myxococcia; species Deltaproteobacteria bacterium. Next base: position 175,629 of record JADLHG010000005.1, on the reverse strand, counting down.
ACGCGGTCGGGGGACAGCCGGGCCTTCGTGGCGCTCCTCGATCGACTCCTCGGAGACGTCGAGACGATCGTCACGCGCAACGAGAAGGAGGCCCTGCTCCTCGAGAACAACCTGATCAAGCGGCACCGGCCGCGCTTCAACGTCATGTTGCGCGACGACAAGAGCTACCTGGTGCTGCGGATCGACCCGCGGGCCCGCTTCCCGCGGCTCGAGGTCACGCGGCGCATGGCCTCCGACGGGGCGCGCTACTTCGGGCCCTTCCACTCGGCCTCGGCGTGCCGCGAGACGTTGCGCGTGGTGAATCGGTACTTCCGCCTGCGCACCTGCACGGACCGCGTGATGGAGAGCCGCACGCGACCCTGCCTGCAGTACCAGATCGGCCGCTGCCCCGCGCCGTGCGTCCTCGAGGTCGACCCGACCGAGTACGCCGAGCAGGTGGAGGACGTGAGCCTCTTCCTCAAGGGGCGCGGAGACGAGCTCCTCGCCGCGCTCGAGGCGCGGATGCGCGCGGCCGCCGCCGAGCTGCACTTCGAGGTCGCGGCGCGCCTGCGCGACCAGCTCGAGGCGATCCGTCGCAGCCTGGTCGGCCAGCAGGCGGTGGGGACCGAGCTCCGCGACCAGGACGTGTTCGGCTTCCACCGCGAGGGGACGGCGGTGGACTTCGTCGTGCTGAACCTGCGGCGCGGCCGGCTCGTCGGGCGGCAGCCCTTCTCCTTCTCGGGGCAGGAGTTCCCCGACGAGGAGCTGCTGAGCTCGTTCGTGAACCTCTACTACGATCGCGGAGAGGCGGTGCCCGAGCAGGTGCTGGTGCCGGTCGCGCTCGAGGACGCGCCGGCGAAGGCGCAGTGGCTCGAGGAGCTCCGCGGGGCGAAGGTGGAGATCCTCGTCCCGCAGCGCGGCGACAAGCGGCGGCTCCTGGAGCTCGCGCAGCGCAACGCCGCGAGCAACTTCCACAGCCGGCGGGAGCGGAACGCGGACCTCGAGGCCGCGCTCGCGAAGCTCCAGCAGCGGCTCCAGCTCGCGCGCCTTCCGCGGCGGGTGGAGTGTTACGACGTCTCGCAGCTCCAGGGGCAGGAGGTGGTGGCGTCGCTCGTGGTGCTGCAGGACGGCGTCCCCGAGCCGAAGAGCTACCGTCACTTCGCCGTGCGTGGGGCGAAGGACGACTTCGCCGCGCTCTACGAGGTGCTCGCGCGTCGGCTGCGACGCGCGCGGCAGGGTGACGCCGGCTGGGCGCTGCCGGAGCTCGTTGTCGTGGACGGAGGCAAGGGGCAGCTCTCCGTCGCGCAGGCCGCCTTTCGCGACGCCTCCTTCCCGCCGGAGGTCACGCTCCCCGACCTCGTGGCGCTGGCCAAGGAGCGGGCGACGGAGGAGAGCCCCGAGGCGTCCGAGGGGGCGGGCTCCTCGGCCGGTCCGCGCGGGGAGCCCGACCGTCCGGACCGGGTCTTCCTCGCCGGGGTCAAGGACCCGATCCGGCTGCGGGCCAACACGGCGGAGCTCTTTCTGCTCTCGCGTATCCGCGACGAGGCCCACCGCTTTGCGATCACCTATCACAAGCACCGGCGGAGACGTCGCGCGCTGCATTCGGAGCTCGACGACATCCCGGGGATAGGTCCCGAGCGGCGGCGACAGCTCCTGCGCACCCTCGGCAGCGTGAAGCGCGTGCGCGCGGCGAGCCGCGAGGAGCTCCTGGCGGTGCCGGGGATCACGGCGCGTGCGGCAGAGGCGGTGCTGCTCCACTTCGCAGGCGCGACGCCGCCACACCCCGACGAGGACAGTTAGCCGGTGAGCGAGGCGCGCTCTCCGTCGGCGCGCGTGGCGCGGGTGGGAGAGTGTGCGCGCGATCAACTCGCGCGTCGGGATCTGCCGCGCCGAGGCGACAAAAACCTTGCCCGACCCCTCCCGCCGCGTGTACCAAAAGAGGGTTCAACCCTAAGCCTAGGAGTAAGAGACGTGATGAACATGAAGCGTGTTGGATTTCTCTCGCTCGGTCTTTTCCTCGCCGCGTGCGGCGGCAGCGGCGGTTCGCTCGATCAAGCCGGCGCGAGCAAGGCCATGGGCGCGGCCATGACCGCGGCCGGCACCGTGCAGGGCCAGGTCATGTCGCAGGTCATGACGCTCAAGTCCGACACCCCCTCGGGCGGTCTGGTCTCCGGTACGCAGAGCAGCTTCACCATCAACGGTACGGTGAACAGCCCGGCCGGCGGCTCGGTCGACGTGAAGGGCAGCGGGAGCCGGACCACGAACTCCTGGAAGTGGGACATCGACTTCACCTTCAAGGGCTGGAAGGACCAGGCGCAGCAGATCACCCTCGACGGGACGCTGAAGCTCTCCTATGACCTCGCGAGCCTCGCGCCCCCGAACGGGACCGTGAAGTACGTGGGCGACGTCTCGGTCACCGGCGCGGTCAGCGGCACGGCGACCTACGACCTGACGATCAAGTACAGCGGCGCGGGCGCCTACTCGATGTGCGGCACCGTCGGCGGGTACAGCTTCTCGCAAGGCAGCGGCTGCTAGAGACGCTGGTTCGAGGGGCCTCGGTCCGGGGCCCCTCTCTCACGGCTACGGCGTCTCCGCCGAGCCTCCCCCTCGAACGACCTTCAACCGGCTGAAGCGGCTTCAGTCGCCGAGCTGGCCTTGCAGATCTCGAGCTGCCGGTTCACGACGCGCACGGTCACGTCGCTGCTCTCCACGTAGGGCGCCTTCAGGAACAGGTGGAAGTTTCGCACGTCGCCCCCCGGGGCCTCGCCGTGGGTCTTCTTGCCCGAGCTGCCGGTGACGATGCGCACCCGCTCCTGCGGCTTGATGATGAGGCCCGCCTTCATCGTCGTGACCACGCGGGGGCGGCCGTTGCCGCGCGCTACGGTAATGGAGCAGCCCTCGCCGTTGAACGGGGCGTCCCCCTCGTTGTGCAGCTCGATCCACTCCTCGTTCAGCTTGTCCGGGTGCGATGCGGCGTGGATGACTTCGATCTTCAGCTTGGGCGGCATGTCTCTTCTCCTGGGGCGGCATGGTACTGGCCGCTCCCGGTGGGTGCAAGGCGGGCGACGGGAGGGGTGTCTTGTGGGCGATGGCGACCCCGCAAGCCAGCCCGGTATGCGGATCTCGATGGCCCACGAATTACACAACTAGCAGTGATGATGAACGTTTGCCGTGGCACAAGCGGTGCAGTTGGCCAGCCGCAGGAGGCCGCCATGTGGTCACGTCGGGGACAGCTGAGTTGGGCAGGGATCGTTGCCGCCGTGATGGCCACGCTGGCCGGGGCCGCGGCGCAGGCCGCCGAGCCGAGGCCGCGCGCGTCCCGCCGAGAAGGCGTGGTCGAGGTGCCGCTCGCGCCGGGAAGAAACGGCGCGCCCGTCACCCTGCGTCCCGCTGGCGGCCCGCTGTGGGGGCTGACCCCGATGACCACCCGCCGCCGCCCCGTGCGAGTGCCGGTGGGCCTGGCGCAGGCCTACGTCCGGGCCGAGCTGCACCTCCCGTCGGGCAAAGAGACCGTGACCGCCGAGGAGCTCGCCACGCTGCCCGCCGACGTGCAGGCGACCTACCGGCGACTTCGCCCCGAGGGGGGCGAGGTCGGCCGCGGTGAGCTCCTCGAGGCGTACCGGGCCGATACGACCGAGCGCCTCGCGCAGGCGGCGGGCGGCAAGAAGTGGGTCACCCGCGTCGCGGCGAAGTCGCTGCCCGCGGGTGCGCGCTACGTATGGCGCAAGGCTCGCGACAGGGCGCGGTCCAGCCGGTACTACGACGCCGCGCTCGAGACCGCCTTCCCCGAGGGATCGACGGAGCACTACCTCTTCTTCGAGCGCTCGCTGCCCATGGTGCGCAAGCGGGCGCACCACGGGGCGATCGAGCGGTGGAAGCTCCTCGAGCGCTTGCCGCAGCTCGTGGCCCTCGTCGCCGACGGGCCGCGGGTGCTCGCCGACGGGACGCGCCTCGAGAAAGTCCAGGACGCCGACGGGCGGCGCACGGGAGTGCGGATCAGCAAGGGGCGGGGGAACGGCTTCGAGGTCGTCGGAGACGCGAACGAGCTCCTCATCGGGGGCCGCTACGACGGCGTGCAGTACGAGCGCCTGAGCATCTTCGCCCGCAACGCGGAGGCCTGGAAGGAGCTCAAGGCCCAGGCCAAGGCGGACCCCCGGCTGGCGGGGCGCCTCCGCGTGTTCAAGGAGATCTACGCCGACGACCTGCCGGAGGCGCAGGCGCGGCTGGGCGGCACGAAGAAGCAGCCCGGTCCGAGCGCCAAGGAGGTCAACGATCGTTTCCAACGCGGCACCGACTGGGGTCTCGTGGCCGAGCTGGCTCGCGTCACGGACCTGGCGCTCAACGCCGGTCGCGACGCGAAGGCGATTCGGTCGCACTACGCGCGCTGGCGCAAGCAGCACCGGGACCTGGCGGTCCGCTTCCTGCGGAGCAAGGATGTGCTCGGCTACTTCCGCTCCGTCGTGGCGTCGGTGCGGAAGGCCGGGGAGCCCATCTCCCTCGGTGACTACGACGACACGCTCAGCATCGGGGACCGCTACCAGGTGGAGAACGACCGGGAGCAGCTACGCACGCTCGTCTCCGGCAAGGGCCCCTTGCTGATCCACGAGGATCATGCCGGCGGGCGCGCGGTCGTGGTGCCTCTGCGCTCGCTCGACCAAGGCGCCGTCGAGGCGCTCCTCTTCGACGGCACGAGCTACCGCGGCAAGCTCAGGCTCACGGCGGACGGCAAGGGCGACCGCGTTCCGCGCGACTTCCGCTTCCTCTACGGGCTGGCCTTCGACCTGGACCAGTTCCCGGACGCGATCCGCGACGCGCTCAGCGAGCGCTAGGGGCCGAGCGTTGCCCCCGGCCCGGGTCGGACCTGTGATACCGTAGAGCGAGAGCGGTGGAGGTCGACGACGGTGAAGCAGGCTCCCAAGAAGGCGATCGCCAGACCAGCAAACCACGACGCAGCCTCGGAGCGACGAGAGCCTGCACCCGGGCGTCCGAGGCCGCCCTCCTTCGCGCTGCCAAGCGGGCTGCCGGGGCAGGGAAACGGCGCTCCGGCCAGCTCCGCCGCCGAGGAGGCAGCGGATCGACGGCGGGCGCGTTTTCTTCTCGTGGACGGCGTGCCGGTGGTCATCTTTCCGACACCAGCGGGGGGGCTCGAGGTCCAGCGCTTCTCGTCGAGCGACAAGCAGTGGGAGCGCGCGGTCCATCTGCTGCTCGGCATCACCCACGGCTTCAACGAACAGGACGAGAACGTCTGGGTCGACGAGCTGACCGAGGAGGAGCTCCTCACGCGGGTCCGGTCCCTCGGAGGGGAGGAGCTACCCGCCGCCGAGCCGCTCCCCTGATCGCACGGCGCGCCGCCGGGCCCGAGAGAGCGACGGGGTGTCCGGGATCGAGAGGGGCGGGGCCCCGACCATCGCATTTGCGGCACCCAGCCGCGCGCGTCGCACACCACAGTCGAGGGTCGCCGAGGACTTAGGGGGTGCGGCGCCGTGGCACGAAGCTTGAGTAGGGCTCGCCGTACGGGAGGCCTGCCAGGCGGATGCGACGAGCGGTGCGGCGACGATGGAGTCTGCGCGGGCTGGTGCTGGGCCTCGCGCTCGTAGGGGCTGGCTGTCGCGCGGTAGAGGACGGCCTCGGTCGGAGCGGCCCGAGTCGCGATGACGAGCAGGGGGGCGAGGTCATCGACGCGCTCGCGCGTGGGAAGGCCGACGGGCTGACGGTGGGGCCGATCTTCTTCGACCGGGCCTGCGAGCCGGGGCGACGCATCACGCTGGCCGCGGTCGGCGACCTCCTGCTCCACGATTCGATCCAGACCATGGCGGAGGCGCTGGCCGACCCGGAAGAGCCGGATGCGGAGGCGCGAGGCGCCGCGGCGTACCGCGTCTTCTTCGGCGAGATCGAGGGTGACCTGGCCGAGGCGGATCTGACGCTGGCCAACCTCGAGGTGCCGCTCGCGCGCAACCTGAACTCGGCTGGCAAGGAGCAGGTGCTGAAGGAGAAAGACCTCTACGACGGCTCCGTCTACTCGGGCTGGCCGATGTTCAACGCCCACCCCTCGTTCGCGCGCACGGTGAAGTCCCTGGGGATCGACGTCGTGACCACGGCGAACAACCACGCGCTCGACCGGCGCTCGGCGGGGGCGGACGCGACGATCGCCGCGCTGGACGCGGTCGGGCTGGCGCACGTGGGGACGGTGGTGAAGGGCGAAACCCTGGACAGCGCGCATCGCGGCGTGCTGCTCGAGAGCCACGGCATCCGGATCGCGGTTCTCGCGTACACCTACGACACGAACGGGCTCGAGGATCCCTACCGGCAGGTCTCGCTCCTCGACCGCGAGACGATCCTCGCCGACGTCGCCGCCTGGCGCGCACGCCCCGACGTGGACCTCGTGATCGTCGCCCCGCACTGGGGGATCGAGTACATGACGGCGCCCACCAAGGCGCAGCGCACCCTGGCTCTCGAGGCGCTCGAGGCCGGCGCCGACGCGGTGATCGGCGGACATCCGCACGTGCTCCAGCCCATGGAGCGCCACGTGACCGCCGACGGACGCGAGACCTTCGTGATCTACAGCCTCGGGAACTTCTTCTCGGGACAGGTGGGGACGGCCAAGCGCTCGACGGTGATCCTCTACCTCGGGGTCACCAAGCCGGTGGCGGGGCGCGCCTTCCTGAACGGCGTGCGGTACCTGCCCGTCTACGTGAACACCGTCTACGACGAGACCTATAAGCGCTGGCTCCGCAAGGCGGTGGCCGTCGACCGCGACAAGAAGCTCGAGCACCTGCGTCCCTTCATCACGAACCTGATGGGCGGCGTCACGAACCTCGTGCAGCCCGACGAGCCGGTGGTCACGGCGCGGCGACCGGAGGCGGAGGGCGGGTGCAGCGAGCCGCGGCGCACGGACGCTGGCGCGGGGATGGACGGGGGTCGCGATGGGGGCGTGGCCGCACCCGAGGCGGGGGCGCGCGATGCCGGAAGTCGCGATGTGCGCCGCGATGCGGGGGCGGCGAAGACGCCGTCGCCCCGGTAGCATCTCTCTGAGGGGAGCCCTCGCCGTGGTACTCTCGAGGTCATGTCTCCCCATCCAAGGTACCTCGGGTTCGTCGCCGCGCTCCTCGGCGTAGGCTGCGCCACCAGCGCACGCGCCGAGGAATTCCAGGGCAAGGTGGTGGGCGTGGCCGACGGGGACACGATCACCGTGCTCCGGGATCAACGGCCGGTGAAGATTCGATTCGAGGCGGTGGACGCCCCCGAGAAGGACCAGCCCTTCGGCACGCAGGCGAAGCTCTTCACCTCGGGGCTGGTCTTCGCCAAGAGCGTCACCGTGCGCGTCGCGACGACCGACAAGTACGGGCGTACGGTGGGCTGGGTCTTCGTAGAGGGCAAGAGCGTGAACGAGGCGCTCCTCAGGGCCGGGCTGGCCTGGCACTACACCCATTACAACAAGAGCCCGGCGCTGGCGCGGCTGGAGGCGGAAGCGAAGGCCGCCCGGCGCGGGCTGTGGGCGGACGCGAGTCCCACGCCTCCCTGGAACTTCCGGCGGGCGAAGCGGGGACAGGGTCCGGCGCCCGAGGCGACTCCCGCGACGAGGCCGGGTCGGTCGGGTGCGGACCCGACGCGCACCCCGGTGCCGAGCGCGGTGGGCCCCCTGCACGGGAACACGCGGGCGAAGGTCTTTCATCGCCCGGGGTGCTCGGCCTACGCCTGCAAGCACTGCACGGTGCTCTTTCGCGACGAGGCCGAGGCCGTGAAGGCCGGCTACCGCGCGTGTGGCCAGTGCGGCCGGGGGGCGCGCCCGGCGGGTCGACGCGGTCCGGAGACCGCGTGTCGCGTGGACGTGGACTGCGTGCTCGAGCCGCTCGACGCGTGCCGTTGCCCGCCCTGCGGAGTGCACCGCCGAGGGGCCGTGAATCGCGCGGCCTACGCGGCGATCTTGAAACGCCAGGCCGCGCGAGGTGCGTGCCGCGCCCTGGGGTGTCCACGGTGCCTGAGTCAGACCGTGGGAGACGCGGCGGTCTGCGTTTCGGGACAGTGCACCACCAAGTGACACCCTGGCGCCTGGGGTCGGCACTCCTGGGGCCTCCACCCCCGGGTTGTTCCGTCGCCGGGCGGAGTGCGATGGTGAAGTATCACTACGGAGGGACCATAGACATGACGTTCGTGCGAGGCATCACGGCTGGAGTTGCCGTGCTCTTTCTGGCCGCGTGTGGCGGGTCGAGCAGCACCACCGGCGACGGGGGCGCGGCCACCGATGGCGCGGCCGGTGGGGACCAGTCGGCGATGGCCGACGGCGCGGGCCCCGCGGCCGATGGCAAGGCGCCGACCTCCGACGGTCAGGCGCCGACTTCCGACAGTGGCGGGCCAAGGGCCGACGGCGGCGGGACTAAGGCCGACGGCGGCGGGACCAAGGCCGACGGCGGCGGGACCAACGCCGATGCCGGGGCGTGCCTGCCGGGCAAGACCGCGACGAAGAGCTCGCACAAGGCCGGCCAGGACTGCCTGAGCTGCCACAAGAGTCAGCCGGCGAGTCGCCGCTGGACCATCGCGGGCAACCTCTACAATGACGCGAACGGAACGAAACCCGTGGGCGGAGCGACGATCCGGATCGTGGACGCGGCCAAGAAGCAGCTAGACCTCGTGACGGCCGCGGACGGGAGCTTTCACACGCTGACGGCCGTGACCTTCCCGATCACCATCCTCGCGAGCAAGTGCCCGGAGATCTCGACCATGAAGCAGGCCGCCAACGACGGCTCCTGCAACTCCTGCCACACGGCGGGTAAGCGCATGCATCTGCCGTAGCAGGGCGCAGGGGGAGTGGCTGCTCGAGGGCTCCGGGCCGCAGTTCACCCCCCCCGGCGCGTCGCCAGCACCAGGCCGAAGACGGCGCCGAGCGTGAGGATGATCGTCGCGCCGCTGGCCACGTTCAGGTGGTACGAGAGGACGAGGCCCGCCGCCGCGCCGAGGACGCCGACGAGCACGGCGAGCAGCGCTACGCGGCCGATGCTGCGCCCCAGCATGCGTGCGGTCGCCGCCGGGATCACCACGAACGAGCTGACGAGGGCGATCCCCACGGTCTTGACCGACACGACGGTCACGACGGCGGTGAGCGCGAGGAGCGTGTAGTCGAGCGCGGCCACCGGGACCCCCGAGAGCGAGGCGAGCTCGGGGTCGAAGGTGGCATAGGCCAGGCGGCTCCAGAGCGCGAGGAGTGCGAGGGCGGTGGCGGCGGCGACCCCGCCGATGACCCACAGGTCCTGGCGCGAGATGGCCAGGATGCTGCCGAAGAGCACGCTCTCCACGTTCACCGGCGGCGCGTCGGTGGGGCGAAGCCCGAGGAGGAGCACGCCGAGCGCGAACGAGACGGAGAAGAAGACGCCCGTGGCCACGTCGCCGCGGAGCTTGCCGCGGCGGAGCACGTAGCCGATGCCGAGGGCGATGAGCACCGTGAAGGGCAGGGCGATCCAGGTCGCGCGTTCGGGGGCGAGCTGCAGGACGAGGCCGAGAGCGATGCCGCCGAAGGCCGCGTGGGCCAGGCCGTCCCCGATGAAGGCCATTCCGCGCTGCACGACGAAGACGCCGATGGTGGCGCAGAGCCCGCCCACGAGCATGCCCGCCACGAGCGCGCGCACCATGAAGCCCTGCGACAGCGGTTCGAGGAGCCAGGTCACGGGCGCTCAGTCCTCGTCGGGGTAGGCGAGGGCGTTCGGGGCGCTCGGCTCGCGCGCGGGCTGCACGCCCGGCTGGCTCGTCCCGGGCGAGCTCGGATGGGTCAGCCCCGCGTAGCTCTGGTCGCCGAGGAGCTCGTGCGGCAGGCCCCAGGCCAGGAGCTTGCCCTCGAGATAGACCACGCGTTCGGCGCAGCGGGAGACGGCGGCCAGGTTGTGCGTGACCAGGATGGCGGCGAGCTCGTCGGAGGCGGAGATCTCGGCGAGCAGCTCGAGGAACTCGGCGCGTCCGCGCACGTCCACCCCGGCGGTGGGCTCGTCGAGGATCATCAGCGCGGGGTCGGTCACGAGCGCGCGGGCCAGGAAGACGCGCTGGGCCTCGCCCCCCGAGAGGTCGCAGAGCCGGCGCTCCAGCAGCTTCTCGCCGCCGACGCGACGGAGCACCTGCACGGCACGCTCGCGCTCCGCCGGTCGCACGCGCCAGGGCCAGGTGCCGCGCAGGTTGGCCACGATCAGGTCGAGCGCGGTCGCCGGAAAGTCGCGGTCGAAGCTCTTGCGCTGGGGGACGTAGCCCACCTGGCGACTGCCTCGGTGCGGCGGCTCGCCGAGGACGTGGATCGATCCGCGGAGGGGCTGGATGAGCCCCAGGATGGTCTTGAGGAGCGTGCTCTTGCCCGCGCCGTTCGGGCCGCAGAGGCAGACGAATTCCCCCTTCGGGATCCAGAACGAGATGTCGTCCAGGATGCGGCGCCCTCCGAGCTCCACCGTCACGGCGCGCGCTTCGAAGACCTTGGGCTGGCTGGCCTCGGGGAGGGTGAAGCAGCGGCACGAGGCGCTCGCGTGGCTCACTGGAGGGCTCGCGACAGCACGTCGGTGTCGTGGTCGAGGAGCTTCTCGTAGCTGTCGCGTGCGCCCGAGCCGCCGACGGGGTCGAGCTCGAAGAGCGGCACGCGCGCCTGTTTGGCGATGACCTCGGCCGGGCGGCGGTCGAGCTGCGGCTCCGAGAAGAGCGCGGCGGCCTTGCTGCGCGAGATGGCTCCGAGGACCGCCGCGAGATAGCGCGGGGTCGGCTCGCGGCCGGGCAGAGGCTCGATCACCGCGGCGATGGTCAGGCCGTAGCGGGCCGCGTAGTAGCCCATCGAGCCGTGGAAGGTGACGATGGTGCGGTGCTTCCAGCTCTTGGCCTTTACAAGAATGCGCTGGTGCAGCGCCTCCAGCCGAGCGCCGACGGACCGCGCGCGTTCGCGAAAGCCCGCGGCGCCCTGGGGATCGAGCTTCGCGAAGGCCTCGGCCAGAGCGGGCAGCACCTGCCTGGCCCGCACGGGGTCCAGCCAGAAGTGCGGGTCGACCGCCCCGTGATGGTGCGCGTGCTTCTCGCCGTGCGCGTGCTTCTCGCCGTGCGCGTGCTTCTCGCCGTGCGCGTGCTTCTCGCCGTGCTCGTGGCCCTCCTCCTCGGTGCCCGCCTTCCCGGCCGGCTCCTCGGCGCTGACCTCCGCGTGCGTGAACCGCCGCGGTTCGGCCCGGGGCCCGAGCTCCAGCACGGGGACCGCGTGGTCGGCCGCGCTCCCCACCAGGCGCTCCAGCCAGCGGTCCAGCTCGAGGCCCACCGCCACGACGAGCTTCGAGCGCGCGAGCCGGGCCATCTCCTTCGGCGACGGGTCGTAGCTGTGCTCCGAGCGCCCCGCCGGCAGGATCAGGGCCACCTCCAGCCGGTCCCCGGCCACCTGTCGCGCGAGGTCGTAGATCGGAAAGATGGATGCGGCGACCTGGGGCTTCGCGGTGGTCGGCTGGGTCTTGCACCCTCCGAGGGCGAGGAGGGCCACCGCCGCGGCGAACCCGAGGTGCTGCCTGCTACGCCCGCCGTCGCTCACCCGATCCTCCTTGAACGGACCCACCCATGATACACGATACGCCAGCACCTCGAGGGAGAGCCGCAGCCCCCATGAATCGCGTAGCTCTGCCATCGCAAGCCCGTCGCGCGCTCCACCTGTTCCGGACCGTGGTCGCGCTCTGCCTCGCCTGCGCTCCGGCGCTCTTCGCCTGCCGACCTCCCGGCGTGCAGCACGCGGCCTCGGTGCGCGCGTCGAGTCCGTCACCCGTCACCCCTCGCGACGTCGGCTTTCTCGCCCAGTACGCGGCGACCTTTCGCTTCCGCCAGGGGCACCCGACGAGCTTCGCCGTGACCCCCGACGGAAGGGCCGTGCTCTTTCTGCGCGCGCCGGCGCGGAGTCTCGTGCAGAGCCTCTACGAGCACGACCTCTCGATCGGGCGCGAGCGGGTGCTCCTGACCGCCGAACAGCTGCTTCGCGGCGCCGACGAGGCGCTCAGCGCCGAGGAGCGGTCTCGACGTGAGCGCATGCGCCTCGTGACGCGCGGGATCGTCGGCTTCCAGCTCTCGTCCGACGGCAAGCGCCTCCTCGTGCCGCTCTCGAACCGGCTCTTTCTGGTCGAGCGGGCTACCGGTCGCGTCGAAGAGCTCGCCGGTCCGCGGGGCGTCCGGCTCGACCCGCGCTTCTCGCCCGACGGAGAGCGCGTGGCCTACGTCCGCGGCGGAGACGTCTACGTCTACGACGTGGCGCGACGGCTCGAGCTGCGCCTCACCACGCGGGAGAAGCCGTCGGTGACCTACGGCCTGGCCGAGTTCGTGGCCCAGGAAGAGATGGGCCGGATGCGCGGCTTCTGGTGGTCCCCCGACGGCAAGGCCCTCGCGGTGCAAGAGACGCGCACCGACGGGATGGAGGCCGTGCACCTCGGGGACCTCGGAGCGCCGACGCAGGAGCCGCATCGCGCGGCCTATCCGCGGGCCGGACGAAAGAACGCGGAGGTCCGGCTCGGCATCCTGCCCACGCACGGCGGGACCCTCCGCTGGGTGAGCTGGGACCGCGCGCGCTTCCCCTACCTCGCCGCCGCGCGCTGGGAGAAGGGCGCCCCCCTGACGCTGGTCGTGCAGAGCCGGCGCCAGACCGAGCTCCGCGTGCTCACGGTCGATGCGACGACCGGCGCGACGGAGCTCCTCCTCGAGGAGCGCGACCCGGCCTGGCTCAACCTCGACCCCTCGGTCCCCCGCTGGATCGACGGGGGACGCGCCTTCCTCTGGTCGACCGAACGGGACGGGGCCTGGACGCTCGAGCTCCGCGATGGCAAAGGGGCCCGGCTGCGCACCCTCGTGCCCGCCGAGCTCGGCTATCGCCAGCTCCTCGGTCTCGACCGGCGCCGGCGCGTGGCGTTCGTCCAGGCCAGCCCCACGCCCACCGAGCAGCACCTCTACGCGGTTCCGCTCGACGGCGAGACGCGGGAGGTACGGCGGCTCACCCGCGAGCCGGGAGAGCACGGCGCCACGGTGAGCGAGGAGAGCGGCACGCTCGTCGTGACGGGCGAGGGGCCGGAGCTTCCCCGGCGAATCACCGTCCTTTCCCCCGAGGGGGGCGAGCGGGGCCGGCTTCGCTCCGTGGCAGAGCGACCTCCCTTCGCCCCGCGGCTCGAGCTGACCTCGGTGACCGTGGGTCCGCATCGCTTCCACACTGCGCTCGTCCGACCCCGCGCCTTCGACCCCGCGCTCCGGTATCCGGTCGTGGCCTACGTCTACGGCGGCCCGCACCACCAGACCGTCACCGCCTCGCCGTCGCGCTACCTGCTCTATCAATGGGTTGCGGACCAGGGCTTCGTGGTGGTCTGTCTGGACGGGCGCGGGACTCCGGCACGCGGACGCGCCTTCGAGCGGGCGCTCAAGGGGGCCTTCGGCACGCTCCCGCTCGAGGACCAGGCGGCGGGGCTACGGGCCCTCGGGGCGCGCTACCCCGAGCTCGACCTCGCTCGGGTCGGCGTCTTCGGCTGGTCCTTCGGCGGCTACCTCGCGGCGCTTGCGGTGCTGAAGCGGCCGGAGGTCTATCGCGCCGGCGTGGCCGTGGCGGCCGTCGCGGACTGGCTCGACTACGACACGCACTACACCGAGCGCTACCTCGGCCTCCCCGCCGAGGCCCCCGCCGTCTATCGCGAGGCGTCGCTTCTCACGCATGCGCCGAGGCTCTCCCGGCCGCTCCTGCTCGTCCACGGCACGAGCGACGACAACGTGACCTTTAGCCACAGCCTGCGCCTCTCGGACGCGCTCTTTCGCGCGGCGCGCCCGCACGCCTTTCTGCCGCTGCTCAACTTCACCCACCTCGTGCCCGACGCGCTCTTCACCGTGCGCCTCTACAGCGCGGTGGTGGACTTCTTCCGCGCGCAGCTCGGCGAGCCCCAGCCGCGGTGAGCGTCGCCCGACAAGCCCCGCCGCGCTCCTGTCCGCCGCGCTCCTTGCCCTGCCCCCGAGGGTGCCGCTATGCTCCGGCCCGATGAGCGACCTACCCGAAGCCGTGTGCGCCGACTGCATCTCCTTCTCCGGGGAAGGACGCGACGCAGACGGCCAGATCCTCGGCCGCTGCCGCTTCCGCCCCGAGCTCGGCCTCATCCCCGAATCGCTCCCCTACTGCCACGTCTTCCAGGTGCGGAGCAGCCGGGCGCAGCAGGTGCGCGTCCCGGACCAGAAGGCGCGTTCGGCGCGGCAACCGCGGGCCGTGCAGAAATCGGCTGGCCCCGCGCGCGCGACCCTCGCGCGCCCCACTACCGGAGACACCGACGGAGAGATCAGCGTGGACCGTAACGGCCTGAAGCAAGTGCTGCGCGAGCTCCTCGAAGAGGAGACGCTCTTTGGTTACCCGCCGATGGGCGGCCGATGGGAGGGGGGCTCGCTCGTGATGAAGCCAGCCGACCCGTCGCTACAGGCGAAGGAGGTGCCGCTCGAGTCCTTCTTCCACAAGGTGGTGATGCTCCGAGACCGCCTGCGCGTGCTCGAGGCGAAGCTGAACGCCCACGACAAGCTCACCGACCAGGAGAAGGTCGAGCTGCAGCAGTACATCTCGAAGTGCTACGGCACGCTCACCACCTTCAACGTGCTCTTTCGCGACAAGGAAGACCAGTTCGCGAGCAAGTAGCGCTAGCTGCCGCCGCCGCCCCCTCCCTCTGGCCCGACTCCGTCCACCGCGTTACCTGCCCGGGTGAACATCGCCGCCAGCTTGTCGCGGAAGGCGATGAGCGTGATGATCAGGCCGAGGGCCACGATGGCCACCACGACGCCGTATTCGGTCGCCGAGGCCGCGTCTTCGTTCTTCCACAGGCGCTTCAAGCTGCGAAGCATTCGGTCTCCTCCTCTTCCCCGGTCAGGGTGCTGTGACGAGTTGGGGGGCTACGATGTGAGGCGAGTTCCAGCGCACCATCAGGCGCCGCGCCGGATCCGCCCCGAGTTCGCCGCAGGACTTCAGCGTGAGCAAGACGCGCGCTCCCTCGGCGGTGATGACGTATTGGTAGCCCGGCGTCGTGTCGGGCACGGTGTTGCGGTCTTCGATCTTTGGCAGCAGGATCTCGGCTCCCGTCGAGTCCTTGATGGCCACGGTGACCTTGGGGTTCGGGCCTTCGAGGTCGGCCGGGTTCGGACCCGCAGTTAGCGGACCGAAGGCGCAGATGGCGCGGGTCAGCGCGCGAATGAACCCGGCGATGTCGGCGTAGTTGGTCAGCCGAAAGTACATGCTGGGGTCGCTTCCCTCGCTCATGGCCCACCCGCCGATCTGCTGGAGCAGGCGCGAGGCGTCGGCCGGGGCCCCCTCGCGAGCGGTCTCCACGGCAAAGAGCGCCGCGCCGTTGGGGGGCATCTGGCGCACGTTCCTTCCCGATTCGCGTGCCGCGCGGTAGTGGCAGTCCCAGTCCCAGGGCCAGCAGATGAAGCTGCCGAGGATGCCGCCTCCGTCGGTCGGATCGCCGTCGGTCATGAGAATGATGTTTCGGCCCCCCTGCACCCCCGAGAGCAGCTCGCGTGCCCGGTTGAGCGCCTCCTTCGTGTTCGTGCTCCCGCCCGGCGAAACGCTGTCCATGGCCTCTTGCACGGCGGCCACGTTGTTCGCGTGCTCCGCCGAGACCTCGACCGTCCGCCGCACCCCCTCGTTGAAGATCACGAGTCCGTTGCGCACGGGGAGCGTGGCGCCGACGTAGGCCACCACGAGCTGCTTCAGGACCTCGAAGGTCGAGCGGGTGTCGTCGCCCGCGACCTGCATGGCCATCGACGAGGACGAGTCGATCACCAGCACCACCGCGGGCCAGTCCTCGAAGACCTCCACCTCGTTGAACTGAGCCCGCGCGTTGGCGGTGATGCGCGGAATCCCCGCCGGGAACCAGCTTCGCACGAGCGGCTCGGGGAGCCACGCCCCGCCGGCCTGGATCTGGCCCACGAGATCTACCTGGATCGAGACGGTGTGGTTCGTCGTGTCGCGCGAGACGTTGTAGAGCGGAGTGACCGGGAAGCTCAGGTTCCGCTGCGCGATCGCCATCATGGCCTCGGCATTCAAGGGGCCGGGCACGTTCTGCAAGAGGTGCGCTCCCGTCAGCGCCATGCCGTCGGCCACCGACTGGAGCGCGCGCCGCTCGGCCATCACGCGTCCGAGCACCGATATGGCGACGGTGAAGCCCACGCTGACGGAGATCCACACCGCGATCACCGCCAGAGCGGCCCCGCGCTCCCCGTCGACGGCGAGGTCGGGTCGTCGTCGAGAGCGTCGCGCGGCGTGGGGCGTGGGCTGCTGCATGCGTTCGCCGCTACCTCATGATCGGCAGCCCGAGGTCGGGCGTGGTGGCCGTGGAGGGGGGCGCCGAGGTGGCTGGGGCGCCCGGTTGAGGCAGGGTCGGCGTGGGGAGGAAGCCCTGCATCCCGCCCCCGCCGCCGCCCGTCAGGCCGGCGCCTGCGCCGCGAGCCGGCCGCAACAGGTTCGTGGCCGCGACCTGCCCTAGCTCCGCCTCCATGCCGCCCTCCGCGTCGTCCTTCTCGCGGTGCTTGCTCTGCTTGGCGAAGACGGCCTTGAACGCCTCCCCCGTGTCGGGGGCGAGATGGGTCGTGCCGCAGCCCGAGGCCGCGAGAAGCCCCGCCGCGCCGAGCCAGAGAAGTCCACGTCTCATAGTTCCATCTCCTCTTCGCGTGGCCGCTCGGGCTGCTCGGCCGGGGGTGCCGCCGCGCTCCGTTCGAGGGCCCGCAGGTTCTTCAGCGCCGGGCCGTAGCCCGCCTGGGTCTGGAGCGCGCGCTCGTAGTACCGACGGGCCGACATCGGCCGGCCCCGCATCTCTTCGATGAAGCCGAGGTTCGTGAGCGCCATGGCCCGGCTCCCCGCCTGACTGAAGGCCTTGAGGGCCGCCTCGAGGTCCCCCTCGAGTCCGTGCGCGAGGCCGAGGTTGTTGTAGGCCCGCCGCAGCCCCGGGTCCAGGCGAATGGCCTCGAGCAGGACCGCCCGGGCGTCGGCGAACCTTCGTTCTAGAATGAGACAGAAGCCGAGGTCGTTGTGGTACTGCGCCTCACCGGGGGCGAGCTTGACCGCCTGCCGATGCGACCGTTCGGCCTGGAGGAGCCGCCGCTGACGGCTGTAGAGGTTGCCGAGCGCGGCGTGCACCGCGGCGCTCTGCGGGGCGAGGGCCAGCGCCTGCCGGAGCTCGACCTCCGCCGGGGCCAGCATCCCCTTCTCGCGCAGCACGATGCCGAGGAGCAGGTGGACGCGCGGTTGCCGGGGGGTGCGCGTCACGAGCTCCTTCAGGTAGGGCAGCGCCTGGTCGTAGTAGCGCTGGGCCACGAGCGACTCGGCCATGGTCTGCCGCATGTCGCGCACCTCTTGGGCCGTCGCCTCGCGCGGGCCCTGGGTCGTGCTCGAGGCGCAGCCGCCGAGCAAGGCCGCGAGCGCCACGCCGCGGGCGGAGAAGAGACGGAGCGTGCGTGGCGAGAGAACGATCATGACGCTTCCTTCTAGAACGAGCGGTAAAGAAGGAGCCCCGCGGGCCCCACGAGCAAGATCAGGATCGCCGGCAAGAGGCACACCGCGAGCGGCAGACTGATCCGCGCGCTGGCCTTGCCGGCCCCTTCGTCGAGCTGGGTCAGGCGGCTCTGCCGCAGGTTGAGCGCGTAGCCGCGCAGGACCTCGGTGATGCTGGCGCCGAGCTGGGTCGCACCCGCGATGGCCACGGCCAGGCTGTTGGCGTCCTCGCTCCCCACCCGCGCGGCGAACTTGCGAAACGCGGTGGCCGTCGGCACGCCCGCCTGCATCTCGCCGAGCGTGATGGCCAGCTCGCTGCGCAGGACGTCCCCCTCGGCGGTGGCGCGCGAGACGATGCGCAGGAGCGACTGCTCGAGCGAGAGCCCCGCGTCGAGGCAGATCACGAGCAGGTCGAGAAAGTTCGGCAGAGCTCGCGAGAGGGCAAGCTGCCGGGCGGCGGAGCGCTGGTCGAGCCACCAGCCGGGGGCCAGGACCGCGAGGGCGACGACGGCCGAGCAGAGCAGCGCAGCGCCGCCGACGTTGCCGACCACGAAGCCGGCGATCGCGGCGAGGACCACGCCGACGCCGAGGACGGTCATCCGCACGGTGTAGAAGAGGTCCACCGACTCCTGCGTGTAGATGCCAGCGCGCACCAGCCGGTCCTGTAGCTGCTTCGCCGTGCTGCCGGGCTTGCCGCCTCCGGCCACGGCGCGCAGCGCGACGCTCGGGGCCTCCTCCTTCTCCTCGCGTGGCTGGCGCAGGTAGTGGCGCACGCCGAGCAGGAGGAAGAGCAGGGCGCTGATCCCGCAGGCGGCGAAGGCAGCGACGGTGACGAAGGTCGGCACGGCTTCTCCTCTACAGCGCCGGACGTACGAGCTGGCGGAGCCAGAGCACCCCGACGAGCCACAGGGACACGGCCACCATGAGTACCGAGCGCCCGGAGCTGTCGGCTACGAGCGCGTCCAGATAGTTGGGCTGAATCAGGAGCACGGTCAGCGCGATGATCACGGGGAGCAGGCCGAGGATCGCGCCCGAGGTGCGCCCCTCGGCGGTGAGGGCGCGGTAGCGCGCCTGGTACGCCGCCTGCGAACGCAGCGTCAGGATGAGCTGCTCCATCACGTAGACCACGTTGCCGCCGGCCTGCTTGAGCACCAGCACCGCCTCGACGAGCGTGCGGAGCGCATCGCTTCGCGGGTACCGCGCGCCGAACTGGAGCAGCGCCTGCTCGACGGGACGCCCGAGGTGCTGTTGCTCGGCCACGCGCTGGAGCTCGGCGCCGAGCGGGTCGGGAAGCTCGAGCGACGAGAAGCGGATCGATTCCTCGAGGCTGTGGCCGGCGCGCAGGGAGTAGATCATGAGCTCGAGGGCGCGCGGGAGCTGCGTCTCGAGCAGCTCGAGGCGCTGGGTGCGGGCGCGCACGAGGTAGAGCCAGGTGAGCAGCACCACGAGCAGCGAGAAGACGAACCCCGAAAGACCGCTGCCGGAGATGAGCGTCGCGAGCAGCCCCACGGTCACCACGGCGACTCCGCCCGCGACGAGGAAGCTCCCCACGGAGATGGTCATGCCAGCCTGGATCAGCGCCCGTTGCAGGCGGTGCATGGCGTCGAGCCGGCCGAGGAGGCCCTTCACGTGCGCGCGCTCCTGGCGCAGCAGCGAGACGTCTTCCTCGGCGGCCCCCTGCAGCCGCTCGCGGATGAGCCAGTTGCGCTGGCTGCGCTGGCCGCGCCAGATCCAGAAGAGGGCCTGCAGCGCGCAAAAGAGCGCGAGCGCGGCGAGAAGTCCGATGGCCTGCGCCAGCGTCATCGGGGGGGCCCTCCCTCCTCGAGGTCGAAGGGGACCCCCGCCGCACGGAAACGCGCCGCCAGGATCGAGTGCCCCGAGCAGGCGAAGTCCCCCTGCACGCGCCCGTTGGGGTCCACCCCCCATTGCTCGTAGCTGAAGACCTCGTTGAGGGCCATCTCGCCGTTCTTGATCCCGGCCACCTCGCTGATCGAGGTGACGCGCCGCCGTCCGTCGGTCATGCGGCTGACCTGGACCACGAGGTGGATCGCGCGCGCCACCATCTGCAGCACCATCGGCTCCGAGATGTTGGTGGCGGCGAAGCCGAACATCGAGAGCAGGCGCGTCGAGACGTCCGACGGCGCGTTGGCGTGGATCGTCGCGAGGGAGCCCTCGTGGCCGGTGTTCATGGCCTGGACCATGTCCAGCACCTCGGCGCCGCGCACCTCGCCCACGATGATGCGGTCGGGACGCATGCGCAGCGCGTTGCGAACGAGCTCGCGGATCCCAATCTCGCCCTTCCCCTCGATGTTCGGCGGACGCGTCTCGAGCCGCGCGACGTGCTCCTGCTGCAGCTTGAGCTCCGCCGAGTCCTCGATGGTCACGATGCGCTCGCGCGAGGGGATGAAGCCCGAGAGCGCGTTCAGCAGCGTGGTCTTGCCGGCCCCCGTCCCGCCGCTGATCAGGATGTTGCAGCGCGCGCGCACGGCGCTCTTCAGGTAGAGCGCCATGTTGCGGGTCAGGCTCCCGTGCTGGTGGAGCTCCTTGACCGAGACGAGGTGCTTGCCGAAGCGCCGGATGGAGAGCAGCGGCCCATCGAGCGCCAGCGGCGGAATGATCGCGTTGACGCGGGAGCCGTCGGGGAGCCGCGCGTCGACCATCGGCGAGGCCTCGTCGATACGACGCCCGACGCGCCCCACGATGCGGTTGATGGTGTGGATCAGGTGCTCGTTGTCGCGAAAGCGCACGTTGGTGCGTTCGAGGTTTCCGCCGCGCTCGACGAAGACGGCGGCGAAGGTGTTGACCAGGATGTCGCTCACCGACGGGTCCGCGAGCAAGGGCTCGAGCGGCCCGAGCCCCGTGATCTCGTCCACGATCGAGGTGGTGATCTGATCCTGCTGGCGCTCCGAGAGCACGGTGTGCCGCGACTGCAGGAGCTGGCGGACGAGCTGACTCACGCGCTCGCGCAGCTGCGCGGGCTCCAGGTGCCGGAGGCTCGCCACGTCGAGGCGGTCCACCACCTCGTCGTGCAGGCTGGCCAGGACGGCGTCGAGGTCGGCGACGACCCCCGGCGCGAGCCCCCGCTCGGCCCCCCCCTTCTCGCGGTCCGTGGGGCCTCCGCCGGCCCCACCGCGGCCCGAGAGCCGCCCTGCGACCTTCATTACTTATGCCTCCTGACGATGCGGGACCAGAGCGAGCGATCCTTGCCGCGGGCGCTGCGCGGCGCGGGGATCGGCGCGTCGGCTACGAGGAAGAGCTGGGCCAGCCGCTCGACCTGCCGCGTGACGGGCGCCGTCCGGCTCACCTCGGCGAGGAGCTGACCCCCGTTGATCGCCCCGTGCACGCGCTTGAAGTCGTTCACGATGGTCATGCTCGGGGCGATGCCGAGGGCTTCCTCGATCGCGCTCAGGGTGACCTGATTCCCCTTGCTGTAGCGGTTGAGCACCAGCATGACCTTCGAGGTGTCGTAGTTGAGCTGGCGCAGGATCTTCAGCCGCATCTGCACGCCGCGGATCGCGGGGACGTCCTGCGTGGCGACGAGCACGATGCGGTCGGCGCGGTCGAGCACGGCCAGCGCGTGGTCGGAGAAGTCGCGGATGCCGTCGATGATCGTCAGCTCGAAGCTGTTCGTCAGCTTGTTGACGAGCCCCTCGATGATCTGCGCGTCGAGCTGGCCGAGCTCCTCCATGTGCCCCACCTGCGAGAGGGCGCAGAGGCCCGAGTGGTGGCGCGGGAAGGTGGCGGTGGCCATCTCGTCGTCCTCGCCCTGCATGAGCCCGGCGAAGTGCGAGAGCGGCCGGTGCCCGTGCAGCCCGAGGTGCGTCAGCACGTGCCCGAACTGCAGGTCGAAGTCCACCATGCAGGTGGGACGACCGGCCGCCGCGTGGATCGCCCCCACGTTGGTCGCGAGGGTCGTGCTCCCCGTCCCGCCGTGGGCGGAGAAGAAGACCACCAGCATGCCGCGGTTCTCGGAGGTCGGCACCGGCCGCAGGCCGCGCTTCGAGCGGAGCTGCTTGACCTGCTCCGGCGAGACGATGCTCGTCTTCGCCAGCGAGATGCGACCGGAGTCCTGGCGGCTGCCGCCGCGACGTGGTTTCGATGCGTTCATTGCGAATACCCATAGGGCCCCGCCGGGCCCGTCTCCTTCTTTTCGACCTTGATGCGCGGATCGATGCTGCCGAGCAGGAAGAAGGCCAGCGCCCCCGGGTCGGAGATCTCGTCGTCGCCGGGGAGCGGCGGGACCTCTCCGGGGTTGAGCGGCTGCACGAGCTGCGCGCGCACGAGAATCACGAGCTCCGCCTCGCGGCGCACGAAGCTCTTGCTGCGGAAGAACATGCCCAGGATGGGGAGGTCGCCGAGGAGCGGGATCTTCGAGTTCTGCGCCTCGATGCGGTCCTGGAGCAGCCCGGCGATGGCGAAGGCCTGGCCGTTCTTCATGCGCACGGTGGTCTCCGTGTGGCGCGTGGTCAGCGACGGTACGCTCACGCCGTTCAGCAGCACGGCCCCGCCCTGGTCGCGCTCGCTCACCGAGACGGAGACCTTGAGGTGGATCTGCTCGCCCCCCAGCACGGTCGGTGAGAAAGAAAGCTGCACACCGAATTTCTTGTACTCGATGGAGGTCTGGCCGAGCGCCTGCGGGACCGGGACCGGGAACTCGCCGCCGGCGAGAAACTGCGCCTGTTGCCCGGAGTAGGTCACGAGCGTCGGCTCGGAGAGGATCTTGGCCAGGCCGTAGCCCTGGAGCAGGCTGACCGCGACCGAGAGCGGGAGCGCCCCGCCCGCGGCGAAGAAGAGGCCGAAGGAGTCGGCCGCGAAAGGGGCGATGAGGAGCGGCAGCGTGTCCGAGGCCTGCGCCGCGGCCTGGGGGGTGCCGGGGACGCTCGCGCCGCCCACCTGGAGCTGATTCCCGCGCGGCCCGAGGTCGGGGGCGAGCTCGGTCGCGAGCCGGTTACCCGGCGAGGTGAGCCCCCCCGAGTAGTCCCCGCGGCGCCCCCAGAGGTTCACCCCCATCTGGCGCAGCGCCTGCCTCGAGACCTCGGCGATCTTCACCCGGAGCTGCACCTGCTGGCGCCCGCGGATGGTGAGGAAGTTCAGCACGCGGGCCTGCTGCCCCATCCCCTGCAGGTGCGCGTCCACGAGCTTCTGCGCGCGCTCGGAGACCACCGGGTCGCTCACGCGGCCCGTGAGCACGATGGTGCGCCCCATCGCCTCGAGCTTGATCTGCTCGTTGGGCAGGATGGCGGCGAGCTTCTCCTCGACCCCGTCGATGGGCACGGTCACGCGGATCACGTGGTTCGTGGGCCGGTTTCCCTGCCAGATGGTGAGCACGGTCTGTCCGAGCTTGCGCCCGCTGATGAGGAGCTGCGTCGGGGCGACGAGCTTCACCTCGGCCACCTCCACGTCCCCGAGGCTGAGCTGCGTGGCGGGCTGGCGCAGGCGCACCACGCGCGTCCCGCGCAGCGACACGTCGATGTTGAGGGCCTGCGCCGGGCCGCTGACGAGGAGCAGCAGGAGCCCGACCGCGCTCCGGACGAGCGCGCTCCGACTCACGGTTGCCACGCGAGCGCGCACGCGCTCACTGCTGAGGAGCCGATCCACGATAGATCACCATTCCGCTCGAGCTCTTGGGTTGCTCCGGAGTCTTGGCCGTGGGCGGGGGCGTGATGATGCGCCGGCTCACCCGCCGCACGGGCTTGCTGCTCCGCCGCGACTTCGGCTCGGGGTGCGCCGCGGCGCCCGAGGCCATGGCGCCGGGGCCGTCCGGCTGGCCATCCACCTGGGCCTGGGGATTCTGCCCCATCAGGACCCCCGGCGTCGCCCCCTGCGTGTCGACCCGGTTGCGGTCGTCCGGGCTCCGCATCACGAGGTTCACGCGCCCCTGCCGCGAGGCGAGCGCGAGACGTTCGGCCTCGTCGGGCTTCACCAGCAACGTGACGACCCCCTTCATGTCGTTCGCGGACGAGCTGAGCATGGACATGTTGCCCTGCGTCGCGGTGCGGCGCGCGAGCAGCCGCTGGGCCGAGGTGACCGGGTCGGTGTCCTCGCCCACGGCGAGCACCTTCACCTGCTGCAGCACCGTGCGCGTGGTCACCGAGTTCTCCTCGCGCATCGACGAGCGTTGCAGGGTGACGATCACGTCCACCACGGCGCCCGGATAGAGGAGCGAGCCGAGGGCGACGGGGTCGTCGGTGCGGATGGCCATGGCGCGCATGCTGGGCGGGATCATCGAGGCCACGCCGAGGCCGCTCCCTTTCTCGGCGAGCTGGCTGGCGAGGACCGGCTGCCCCTTGGCGAGGGGCACGAGCGTCACGCCCGCGGTGCGGAGGAGCCCGGCCACCGACGACGCGGTCCCGCGCGGCATGGCGGAGATGGGCCAGTTCGCGAGGCTCAGATCCTGCGCCGTGAGTGGCCGGCCGGAGGGAAGGTCGCGGAGCGCCACCACCACCGGCGCCACGGGCTCGGTCGCGTACTTCTTGCCGAGCATCGACGAGACGAGCACGCCGGCCAGCGCGGCGAAGAGCACCGCGCCCACCATGAAGCCCACGGTCGCGAGCCCGCTCGGGCGGCGCCTGGATTTCTGAAGGTCGAGCTCCATGGCCGGTCTCCTAGTAGGGCAGCTCTGCGCTCGCGCGCACCTGGGTGATCTCTGCGTTGTACGGCCGGAGCATCTCCGTGCCGAGCGTGGCCTTCAGCTCGCAGACCACGAAGACCTGCAGGCTCTGCACGAGGGGCACGTCGGGGATGGCGTTCTGTCGCACGCTCACCGCCGTCGCGTTGCACCAGCGGTTGCTCGTGCCCCCGAGCTTGGCGTCCACGACGGCCTGCGCGCAGTCCACCGTCGGCGTCTTGGCCAGGCCGCAGGCCCGGGCGGCGTCGTAGGCGGCGCCGGTGATCACGAAGCGCACGGTGAGCCCATGGGCCACCATGGTGATCCCGATGAGCACCATGAGCAATATCGGCATGCCGATCGCCACCTCGACCGCCACGGAGCCGTCCTCGCGGCGAAGGCCCCGGCGGTGCGTCTGCCGGGGCGTTCTAGAGGGCATGGCCCCCTCCGAAAAAGAAGACCTGCACGAGCGCGCCTCCGGCGAGGGCCAGCGCGTAGGGCGGGCAGGCCTGGCGGGGGCGGTCGGTCTCGGCCACCACGCTCCCCAGGGCCAGGGAGAGGCGGACGTTGAGCCCGATCGTGCGCCGCTCCTCGGGGCGGCTGCGCAGCCAGTAGACACCGGCGAGGAGGCCGCCGAGGACCGCCGCGGCGAGCCAGGCGCGAAGGAGGGCCAGCGGGCCGAGCCAGGCGCCGATCGCGGCCAGGAGCTTCACGTCTCCGCCGCCGACCCAGCCCCGGTGAAAAGGGAGAAAGAGCAGGGCGAGTCCCGCCGCGGCGCCGCCGAGGCCGGGGACGATTGACCCCAGCCCGAGCTCCAGCCCGCGCGCCACCAGCCCGGCCGCGGCCAGGCCCACGGTCAGGGCGTTCGGCACGCGCCGGTTCCGCAGGTCGAACAGGCACGCGGCGCCGAGCCCTCCGAAGAAGCAGAGCTGCGCGGCGATGGAGAGCTTCAGCACCTGGCTCCTCCGGCAGGGACACCTTCCCGGGAGCGTGCGAACGGGCCGGTCGAGGGCCGCGGAGCGCATCGGAAGGATCCACGGCCAGGCCACCACATGCGGTCGTGTCGAAGCAGAACCTGTGCCAGGGGGTCCGGCGCGGGGCGCGGCGTCCAGGCCACGGGAATCATGGATCCCACGTCCGGGCTCGCCGCGCGCACGGGAGCTTCGGGGCGGGGACAACCGGCCCCCCTCCCTCCTGCTACCGGTCGCGCCTGTGGACTGACGATCCTAATACTTCAAGACTAATCTCAAATTTGGGGGTCGGCAAGGAGAACCACGGCGACGCGCGAGGGGGCGCCGGCCGCGGCACGGGCTCCTGCGCAGCTCAGTGCAGCGCCGCGCGGTCCAGCGTGAGGTCGTCGAACGTGGCGTCGATCTCGTCCCCGGAGGTGGCTCCGAGGCGGACCCCGTCCGCAGCGGAGGTCCACTTGCCGTCCTTGAGCCCCGCGAAGGGGGCGCCGAAGGGGGCGTCCCCGACGGCCAGGTAGGCCTCGAGCACGCCGTCCTTGCCGCTCCCGGCGCGCTGGTGCAGGCCCAGCCGGTAGAGCGTCCCGACCACGAGCGGGCCCACCTCGTATCCGACGGTGTCCGAGGAG
The DNA here is from genome assembly GCA_020848905.1 of Deltaproteobacteria bacterium. Lineage (NCBI taxonomy): Bacteria > Pseudomonadati > Myxococcota > Myxococcia > Deltaproteobacteria bacterium. The sequence continues at coordinate 149,976 of JADLHG010000005.1, read as the reverse complement.
AGCCGCAGCACGATCTTGCCCGAGCTGCGGAGCTGGAGGTTTCCGAGGCTGGAGCCGCTCGCGCTCACGTTCAGAAAGCGCGTCGTCCCCGGCGGCAGCTCCTCGAGCCGCATGGTGAAGGTGACGTAGAGGTCCTTCGCCGGGGCGAGGCTCTGGTGCAGGTAGCTGTCCTTGTTGCCGGGGACGAGGGCCGAGAACTTCCCGCGGAGGGGCTTGGTGGACTCGAGGTCCACCGTCCCGGAGGTGCTCTCGACGCCGGTGAGCGGGTGCACGAGCTGCCCGTCTTCAAAGGTGATGATGCGGATCGGGTCGGGCGGACGCGGCCCGTCCGGGGGCAGCGCGCCGTCGAGTCGCGGCGCATCCGGGCGGGCGCCGTCGCGGGGTGCGCCGTCCGGAGGCCCTCCATCGGTCGGCTTGCCTCCGTCGCGCTCGGTGCACGCCCCCTGGCGCGGGTTCGGGCGGTCCACGCATCGATCGATCACGTCGGGGACGCCGTCCCGGTCGGTGTCGGCGAGCGCACCGGGCACGATCGTGAGGAGCGAGGGGGTCTCGGCCCCCGCGATCAGCGCCACCTCCGTCGCCCCTTCGCCCACGGTCTTTCCCCCCGCCGCGGCGCGCACGAGGAGGCGCAGCCGCCCCTCGCGACGGGCCGGGGTGAGGACCATCGACTGCGGGAGCTTCTTCCACTCGCCCGCGCTCTTCAGCTCGACCGTCTGCCCGTCCACGGTGAGGCCGTCCTCGTCGTAGACGTTCAGGCGGAGGAGTTCCGGCGGCGCGAGGCCCGGCGCCCCCTCGAGGTGCAGGAGCACCGTCGAGGCCTTCGGGGCGCAGCCGGAGGCGAGAAAGGCCGCGAGGGCGAGCGCGAAGAGGACGAGAGCGGGGTGGAAACGGCGCGGACGCGGTGCGCGCGTCAGCCGCCGAGGCGTGCCTCGAGGGCGTTCACCTCGTCGGAGAGACCGGCGGGGAGGCGCGAGCCGAACTGACCGAAGTACTCCCGCATCCCCGGCAGCTCCTTGCGCCAGGCGGCCGGGTCCACGTTCAGGAGCTCCGTCATGGCGTCCCGCTGCAGGTCGAGGCCGCTCACGTCGATCGCGCCCTCGGAGGGGACCATCCCGATCGGCGTCTTCGTGGCGTGCTCCATCCCTTCGAGTCGCTCGAAGACCCACTTCAGCACGCGGATGTTGTCGCCGTAGCCAGGCCAGAGGAAACGCCCCTTGTCGTCCTTGCGGAACCAGTTGACGTAATAGATGCGCGGGAGCTGAACCCCCGTGCGCTGACCGGTCTTCAGCCAGTGCGCGAAGTAGTCCCCCATATTGTAGCCGCAGAAGGGGAGCATGGCGAAGGGGTCACGCCGGAGCTGGCCCACCGCGCCGGCCGCCGCGGCCGTCGTCTCGGAGGCCACCGTCGCGCCCAGGAAGGTGCCGTGCTGCCAGTTGAAGGCCTCCGTCACGAGCGGCACCACCGTCGGGCGGCGGCCGCCGAAGAGGATGGCCGAGATGGGAACCCCCTTTGGGTCTTCCCAGGCCGGGTCGATGACCGGGCACTGCGACGCGGGGGTCGTGAAGCGCGCGTTCGGGTGCGCCGAGGGCTTGCCCGAGTCGGGGCTCCACGGCGTGCCGAGCCAGCTCGTCAGGTTCGCCGGCGGCTGGCTGGTCATCCCCTCCCACCAGACGTCCCCGTCGGCGGTGAGCGCCACGTTGGTGAACATGCTGTTTCGCGTCATGGCCAGCATGGCGTTCTTGTTCGAGTCCATCGAGGTGCCGGGGGCCACGCCGAAGAAGCCCGCCTCGGGGTTCACGGCGTAGAGCCGACCGTCGGCGCCGAACTTCATCCAGGCGATGTCGTCGCCCACGCACTCCACCTTCCAGCCCGGGAGCGTCGGCGAGAGCATGGCCAGGTTCGTCTTGCCGCAGGCGCTCGGGAAGGCGGCCGCGACGTAGCGCTTCACGCCGGCGGGCGAGGTGATCCCCACGATCAACATGTGCTCGGCGAGCCAGCCCTCCTCGCGCGCCATCACCGAGGCGATGCGCAGCGCGAAGCACTTCTTGCCGAGGAGCGCGTTTCCGCCGTAGCCCGAGCCGTAGGACCAGATGGCCCGCTCTTCCGGGAAATGAACGATATACTTGTTTTCCGCGTTACAGGGCCACGGCACGTCGCGCTTGCCGCTGTCGAGCGGCGCGCCGACCGAGTGCAGGCAGGGGACGAAGTGCCCCTCGCCGAGCGTGTCGAGCACCGCGCGCCCCATGCGGGTCATCACGCGCATCGAGGCCGCCACGTACGGCGAGTCGGTCAGCTGCACGCCGATATGCGCGATGTGCGAGCCGAGCGGGCCCATGCTGAAGGGAACCACGTACATCGTGCGGCCGCGCATCGCCCCGTCGAAGAGCTTGCGCAGCAGGCCCTTCATCTCCTCGGGGTCGCGCCAGTTGTTCGTGGGCCCGGCGTCGTCCTTGTTCTTGGCGCAGATGAAGGTGCGGTCCTCGACGCGCGCCACGTCCGCGGGGTCGGAGCGGCAGTAGTAGCTGCCGGGCCGCTTCTCCTCGCTCAGCTTGATGAGTGTGCCGGCCTCGACCATCTGTCGGCAGAGGGTGTCGAACTCCCCCTGCGTGCCGTCGCACCAGTGGACCTTCTCCGGCTTGCAGAGAGAGGCCATCTCCTTGACCCACGCGATGAGCTGCTGATTGTTCGTCATGGTCCTCGGCTCCTTCGTTGCGGCCGGGCGGACTATAGCACCGCGAAAAAGAGAGGAAAGGGCAATGGCGGGCGGCGCCGCGGCTCGCGAACGATGCGTAGATATGGGCTATTTCGCGGGGGAGAGGAGGGTTCGCAGGAAGACGTCGAGTGCGGCCGCGTCGGCGCGCAGGCGTTGCAGTGCCCCGTTCATAGCGGCACGCCTTCCTCGGCCACGCGGTCGCGGAGGCTTTCGCCGGCGCTCTCGAGTTCGACCAGGTCCACGGGAGCCGAGAAGAGCTCCATCAGGTCGGCCAGCGCCGGGAAGTAGCTCGCGGGGGCGAGACCGCGGACGGCGAGATCCACGTCACTCGTCGGACTCGACGCGCCGCTGGCCAGAGAGCCGAAGAGGATCACCTCGCGGGCTCCGTAGCGCGACCGCAGGAGCGCGCCGGCCTGCGGCAAGAGGGAGGTGAGGCGATCCGCTCTGAGGCGCGCGGCTTCGGCCGCGGCCGCGTGTCGGGCCCGGAGGTGCGCCAGGGTCTGTTCGGCGGTGACCGTCATCGGCGCTGTCGACTTCTCCGTGCGCGCCCCGTCGGCGGCGCAACCAGATCTATGAAAGAGTCTACTGCCGGTGGGTGGGTTGCGGCAAACGGGCCCTTGGGTGTCCGAGCCCCGATTCGCCTATTCGAAGGCCAGGTCCCGTTTGCAGGCTCCGCAGACGGGGAGCTGCGTGCGCAGGCGCGAGAGGCGGGTCCGGTTCTTGGCCTCGCAGTGGGGGCAGACGACGAGCAGGAAGCGCTCGATGCGCGGGGCGGAGCCGGGGTGTTCCGAGGAGGCCGGGGGTTCCGGGGCGGGCGCGCTCGGGTCGTGCGCCTTCTTGGCCTTCGCGCCGGCCACGCGCGACTTCAGCTCGTGGAGCGGGTCGGCGCCGGGGTCGGAGGTCTCGTCGGGGGAGGGGGCCTGCGACGCGCCCTGCGGCGGAGGCGACGAGCGGGCCGGGCGCTCGCCGGGCGGCATGCCGGCTCGGCGGCGCAGCTCGTCGAGCTCGGCCTGCTCCTCGAGCTCGCGGAAGCGGGCCTCGAGGTGAGCGCGGCGGGATTCTCGCTCGGCATCCAGATCGTCGAAGTCGTCCACGGGGTGCTCCTTGGCTGGCGCGTCGCTCGTCCACAGGAACGTAGCACAGGGCGTCGGACTCGAGGGCTCGCCGGCGGCGTTCCGGCGGTTCGAGAGCGGACCTTCGACGCAGGCGGTGTCCGACCCAGGCGATTGTCGCCGGCGTCGGTCGCGGTTACCCTAGCCGACCTTTCAACCTTCGGGAGGCGAACGATGCGAACGAGACGGTGGCTGGTGGGGGTGGTGCTGCTCGCGGCGGGGGCCTGCAACGATTCCACGACGCAGAAGGTCTGCTCGGCGATCGACAACCAGGACCTGGCGAAGACCATCCTCGACGAGGTGAGCATCGACGTCGGCAAGCTCTTCGAGGCCGCCGGCAAGGATGACGTGCCGGCCCAGAGCTGCCCGGCCGGGGGTACGGCGACGATCGACCTCGCCGCGGGGAAGGCGAGCTTCTCCGCCTGCAAGATCGGGAGGGTCACGCTCGAGGGCACGATCACCGCGGGCGTCGTGCGCAGCTCCGGCCGCACCACCGTCGAGGCGAGCGGCACGTTGAAGGTCAGCGGGCTCTGCGAGGCCCCCTTCACCTTCTCGAGCTACCACCTCGAGCAGAGCTCGGCCGGGACCTGCTACCGCGCGGTCGTCTCGAGCTGGAGTCTGACGGGCGGGACCACGGCCTGTGGCGGCTCGCCGGACGCCGCGGTGCCTCGGCCGGACGCTGGCGTTCCCGACGCGGCGCGTCCCGATGCGCAAATCCCCGACGCGGTCGTGCCCGATACGCTGAAGCCCGACGCGCCGAAGCCAGACCAGGGCGTCTCGCCCATCGGCTGCGCCGACGGGACCCGCGACGGCCTCACCGATCCCGTGATCTACCCGGCCATCGCGGCCTGCAGCGGGACGTGGACCGGTGACGTCTCCACGGCGGGCTCGATCTGCGCCGCGGGCTGGCACGTCTGCCGCGGGAAGGAGCCGGCCGTGAAGAAGGTCACCTACGCCGCCGCCTCGGCCTTCGCCGGCTGCTTCGCCTTCGACGCCGCGCAGGACAACGGCGCCTGCTACGAAGGCTGCTCCAAGGCGGTCACGGCGGGCGTCGACACGGCCGGCAACATCGACATGGCCGGGATGGGCAGCGGCTGCCCCTACAAGTTCGCGAGCGGCTACGCCTCGTGCCTGGCCGACGGCCGGATCGATTCGAGCGAGAACGACGGCGTGGGCTGCAACTACGACAAGCGCATGACCGGCGTCGTCTGCTGCAAGGACTGAGGCCGACCCGCTCGGCGGGCGCGGCCTCGATCATTTCGCATACCCCCCCTGGCACTTCCCGCGCGGCCTGCTATCTGAATCCTTAAGACCCAGTTATGTGTGGTGAAGCTCGGGGGTGGTCGTTCCCCCGCGGAAGGTACGCGTGTGCCCGTCGGGGACGGCACGCGGGCCGCGGGCGGGCGGGCGAGGTCCGGGGGGCCTGTCAGATTCGAGGCGAGCGGCGCGTCCATGGGATGCACGAACCAGCGCGGGAGGAACGATTGAACAACCGGACCATCATCTACGGACCCCAGGTCGCCAAGGGCGGGGAGCCCGAGGACGCGTGCACCGAGATCCTGCCCCTCGGGCTCTGCCCACCTCCCTTTCCCGAGGCCTTCGCGTCCGCCTACGAGGGGCTGCGGCACCTGACGGCGCAGGCAGGGGTGCCGGGTCTGGCCGTCGCCGCCGTGGATGGCACCGGCCTCGTGGCGACCGCCTACCTGAAGGTCAAGCGCGACACGGTGACCTCCGTGGTCCTCGGCCGGCACTCGCAGGCCGACATCCTCCTTGGCGCCGATCCCTCGCTCTCGCTCCGGCACCTCCTCGCCGTCCTTCTGCCCCGGCCCGAGGGGGGCGACCTCCGCTTTCGCCTGATGGACCTGCGCACCGGCATCGGCTTTCTCGACGAACACGGCCGGAAGATGCAGGCGCTCGAGGCCGAGGGGCCGATGTTCGTCTCCTGCGGCCGCTACGCCCTCTTCCTTCTCACCTCCGACAGCTTCGGCGGCCTGTGGCCGGACGACGCGGCCGAGGCCTGGAGCTGCCTCCCTGAGCGGATCTACTTCGGCGAGCAGGAGGCCGGGGCGCGCCCGGTCGCTCCCGTGGGCAGAGGGGCCCCGCGCCGCAACGTGCGCACACCCGTGGGTGGCGTTCCCCTGTCGTCGTCGCGCAACAGCACGTTCATCACGCCGATCGAGCCCCCCGTCGAGGCCTTCGAGAACCTGGTCGCCGACGGCGAGGAGCCCGCCGGGCGGCTGCGGTTCCTCTCGCCGGGGCAGCGGGGCGAGCTCGTCCTCGGCGCCTCCGTCCTCCGTCGGGGCCTCCTCTTCGGGCGCTACGAGCGCTGCGACGGCCGCGGGCTCTTCCACGCCGACTACACCGTCTCGCGCGTGCACCTGCTGCTCCTCGAGCTCGCCGGCGCGCTCTACGCCCTCGACACCGCCAGCACCAACGGCGTGACCCACCTCGGCAAGCCGCAGCGCATCGTGCGCCTGGACTTCGGCACGGCCATCGTCCTCGGCACCCATGGCTCCGTCTTCGAATGGGGGCCGGTGAACTGAGGGCGAGGTGAACCGCGGGCGCCGTTGACCCCTAACCCCCGCTGGCCGCATACTGACGGGCGTTCACGCACCAGGCTGAGGGTCACGAAGGGAGGGGCAGCGCGTGCTTCCGTCGTCATCGAAGCTTCTGGCAAGTCGCTTTCTCCCCGACCTCGAGCTGCTGGAGCGCCTGAAGGCCGAGCCGCAGCTCGCGGCCAAGCTCACGGCGCAGGCCGGCGGCGCAGGACGCAACTGGATCCGCGCGCAGCTCCTCTCCACCGCGGTACGCGTCGAGCCGCGGCTGATGCCCGCCATCGCGCGATGCCTCGAGGAGGTGCGCCAGCGGGCGGGGCTCGGCGATCCGCTCGAGGCCTACGTCCACGAAGAGGCTGCCATCAACGCCTTCGTCACCAAGGGGCGCACGCACACGCTGGTGGTGCTCTCGAGCGCGGCCGTGAACACCCTCGAGGAGGACGAGCTCCAGTTCGTGATCGGCCACGAGCTCGGCCACGCGGTCTTCGGCCACCTCGACGTGGGGGCGGGGAGGCTTGTGGAGTCGAACGAGCTCGAGCAACGGCAGTCGATGCAGATCCGCGCCTGGCAGCGCGCGTCGGAGATCTCGGCCGACCGCTGCGGCCTCGTCTGCTGCGGGTCGCTCGACACGGCGGCCTCGGCGCTCTACAAGACCCTCTCGGGGCTGCGGCTTCCCGGCGCGAAGATCGACCCGGCCGTCTTCGCCGAGCAGTGGGACTTCCTCTCCTCCGAGCTCATCGACGGTGGGGGCCTCGAGGACTGGGACTTCTCGCACCCGTTTCCGCCGCTCCGCATGCGCGCGCTCAAGCTCTTCTGGGAATCGCCCCGCTACCGGGAGCTCGGAGAGGCGCCCGGAGCTCCTCCCTCGGAGCAGCGGCGCGGGCTCGACGGCCAGGTCTCGACCCTGCTCGCGCTCATGGACCCGCTGGCGCGCAAGACCCCGGGCGCGGCGGACCCTCTGCTTGTCGATTTCCACCTCTGGGGTGGCCTGTACGTGGCGCTCGCCGACGGGACGCTCTCGCCGGCCGAGGTGGAGCAGCTCGTGAAGCTCACCTCGCTCGAGAAGGTCCAGGGGGCGCTCGGCACGCTCCAGCTTCAGGCCGAGGCCTGCCTCGGCCGATTTCGTGAATGCCTCGGGCGGCGGCACCGCAAGCTCTCGTCCATGGAGACGCATCGGATTCTCGAGGCGCTCTTCCTGGTGGCCCACGCCGAGAATCGGATCGACGAAAGGGAGCTCGTCGCGGTCAAGGCCGTGGCCAAGGAGCTCAAGGTCTCGCCGGAGGCCTGTGACCTCTTGATGTCCAACTTCCTCAAGGGACGGTGACGAACATGTCGGTTCGCGAACAGCTGGAGCAGCTCGAGCGTCTGTCGCAGGTGGCGACCCTGGCCGGCCTCAAGGTGCACGTGAACGAGGAGGCCATGCGTGTCGAGGCCGTCTGCGGACTCGACGGAGGACGCAGCCAGGCGGTCTACATGCGCTTCACGGCCAAGGACCCGGAAGGCAATCCGGTCGTGACGCTCTTTTCGCCCTGTTTGCGGCTAAAGAAAGGCATGTTTAGCGGCATATCGAAGCAGCAGGCGACCGACCTGCTCATGCGCAACGAGCGCATGCTCTTCGCCCGCTACGGCCTCTGGACCTCCGACAAGGAAGAGATGATCGTCGCCAGCGTCGATCACCTCCTCGACACCCTCGACCCCGCCGAGCTGAAGGCCAGCATGTTCTTCGTCGCCGTCGCCGCCGACAGCTACGAGAAGGAACACGGCAAGGACGACTACTGACCGGGACGGTTTCCTTAAAGCGGCTGCCCCATCGGCGCCTCAGTGCTCGAAGAGGGGAGGCGCCCTCGTTCAGTACTGGTCCTTCGCGCTCATTTCCTTTTCCTTGGCGTCGCTGGCTCCCGCCACCAGAAGTACCAAGTTCTTGAAGCCTGCGGGCTGGATGCTGTCCGGCACGACCATCTTGTAGGTGAGTAGCCCGTTCTGGCCCACGAACCACGTTCCAAGCACGGTGGAAGCGTTGGCCTGGTTCAAGGCTTTCAGCGTGTCGACTCCTTTGGAAGGGGCGGCGAACCCATACAACGTAATATACCGCTGTCCGAAGATAACGGCGGCTCGAGGCGCAAAAAGATACACCACGTGCGTCCTGTTCGTGGCGTTGGGCACGGCAAGTTCGATGGACCGCCGGTTGTCCTTGAGGGCAGAGAACTCGAGCCCCTGCTTCTTCAGCTCCGCGAGGAGCCGAACGACGGCAGCGTCAGGATCTGCTGGATAAGCGGCGTGTGACGGGAGGGCGACGAGAAGAGCGACCATAGCTGCTAGGAAGGTATGGCTCGGCAATGGCTTCATCTCCGTAACCTCAAGTGGTATTCGGTTAGCGGCGTCCACTTTCCGTCACCATAGCCTGTAGCGGCCGCGATCACCATGCCGCTCGCCCGCTTCCCGCGCCGTAGGTCCATTGCCGGACGGTCGGGTGGGAATGACGACCTCTGACCAAGGGCGCTCGACACGCGGCAACAGGCTCCGTAGGCTTTCCGGATGGCAGGCAACCGGGGGACCTCGAGCGTCCGCATCCTCACGACGATCGAGGCGCAGGGGCTTCCCTGGCGCGGCGAGGGCGTGCTCGTGCTCGTCGAGCGCGGGCTGGGCACGCTGCGGTGGGCGGCCGTGCGGGGCGAGGACGAGGTGCTCACCCGCACGCTGCTCTGCGGTGAGACGCCGCTCCTCTACGCGCAGGCCGAAGAGTACTGGTGCCCGACCTGCGAGAAGCTCGTCGCCCTGGCCGATGGCCGCGAGAACGTAGACAGCGCGGTCCTCGAGACGCTGCGGCGGGTCTCGAATCCGTCGCCGGCGCCGCTCGCCTCGCGGGTGGCCGACCTAGAGCCCGTGCTGCGGCTGCTCGAGGAGGGGCTCTACCTCGTCTCCTGGGTCCCACACGTTCCGACGGACGGCCAAGGACGACCCTTCTGGGCGCTATCCCGACGCTTCGCGCGACTCGAGGCCTCGAAGGACTGGCTCTTCACGGAGACCGACCTCTATCGGCACGCCACGGGCTACCCCGCGTTCCTCTTGCCCACGCAAGGGCTCGAATGCTGCGATGGGGACCGCGTGGACGAATACCGCATGGCGCTGCGGGAGGGCACTCTTCTCGGCGGCCTCGCGCTCTGGACCGACGGGTTCCTCTCGGCGCTCCTCGATGGCCACCACCGCGCCACGGCCGCGCTGCTCGAGGGCGTGCCGCTCCCTTGTCTCACGGTGATGCGGCAGGCGGTTGTCGGTAGCCTGGACGGCCAGAAGTCGCTCCGCGTCTGGGACGCGGTCGTGCCCTTCGCGACGCTGCCGCGCGAAGCGGTCCGGATACTCGAGGGTCCCGGCAGGTGGGTGGAGCCCCCGCGGCGCGCGCTGGTCCTGCCCGCCAGCGAGGGGACCACGCGTGAACGTACGAGCGCTCCGAGCTGGGCCGAGCTCGAGGCGGCGAGCTCCCGGTTCTCCGACGTTCGCGGCGTGGCGGCGCGGCAGGTCGCGGGCGACCTGAGCAATGCCCGCGTCGAACTCCTCCTCGCGCGAGGCGAAGAGGCCGCGGGGAACCTGTGGCTCGTGCTGCACGCTCTCGTCGCGGAGCAGAGCCCTCGTGCCGTGGAGCTGGCCCTGCGCATCGGACGCGCGTACCTGCCGAAGCTCTGGACCGACGCCTTCCGCCTCCTCGCCACCGTGCGCTCGCCCGCGGTCGAGGACTTCTTCGTCGAGTTCCTGCTTCGCGATGAGGGAAGCCACCCCTGGCTGGAGGAGATTGCTAACGCGTATCTTGCCGGGCCGTCAGCGCCGGCACCCGCCGTCGGCTGAGTGCGGGTTGTCGCCGGAGCCATCGCCGGTCAGCTTTTCGTCTTGCTGGCGCACCCCCGGTACCACCAGCTCCACGCGGTCGAAGGCGTGGGCCTGGGCGACGATTTCCTCGAGCATCCAGCGCCGGACGCACGCCGGGTCGAGACCGCCGCTGCCGGCGCCGACGAGGGGCAGGGCGATGCTCGAGGCGCCGAGGGTGCGGGCGAGGAGGAGCGCGTGGCGGGTGGACCAGCGCACGGAGCGCTCGGAGGCGCGCCAGAGCAGGTCGATGCCGGCGACGTGGATGACGAAGCGGGCGCGAAGGCCGTAGGCGGGGGTCTCCCAGGCGGAGCCGAGGGGCATGGGGCCGCGCCGGGAGACGTCGCGGATCGCGGCGCTTCCGCCGGCGCGCCGGATGGCGCGGGAGACTCCCTGGGGCAGGAGCAGCCAGGGGGGCACGACGTTGCGGTTCCACGCGTTCACGACCATGTCCACCTCGCGGAGCGCGACGTCGCCCATGATCTCGATGACGGCAGCCTCGGGCGCGGCTCGCTCGAGCGCGGCACCCTCGGGTTCGGCAATCTCGAGGGCGCGCCTTTCGGGCAACCTCACGCGAGGGGCGGAGCACGGCGTCGCGCGGGGCGAGGCCAGGCGATCGGCGTGCGCGATCAGCGTCTCGCGGTGCTGCACGCGCGTGGCCCATTCGGCCGGGAGCTGGCGCAGCCCGAGCTGGGCACCGAGGATCGTGCCTGCGATGGCTGCCACGGTGTCGGTGTCGCCCCCGCCTTGCACCGCGAGGGCCATGGCGGTCGCGAAGTTCCCGCGGGCAGCTGAGAGGACGCGCAGCACTGCGCCGAGCGAGCTCGCGACGTGGCCGGAGGGGGGACCGGGAGGCGCGACTTCCGGCGGCGGGGTGAAGCCGGCCTGCGCGCAGAGCGTCGGCAGGAGCTCGCGAAGGGGGAGTGCGGAGAGCGTGCCCGGGGGCGTCCGGAGCGCGTGCCAGACGAGCAGCGCCACGAGCTTCGCGCCGCCCATGGCCGCGGGGGCGGTGTGCGTGGAGCGGGCGTTCTTTTCGACCGCGTCGAGGAGCGCCTCGGGGGTGGCGTCGCTCGCGTGGGCGATGGCCAGGGGCGCGACGCGCATGGCGGCGCCGTTGCCCTCGCTCGGCACGCCAGAGGCTGTCGTCGGGTCGCGACGCAGGCGACCTGCCGCCACGCTCGAGGCCCGGCCAGCCCCGATGCGGTGTCCGTGCCACAGGCGAAGCTCGTCGAGAAAGCGCCCGTGCAGGTAGCTTCCCGCGGGATCGATGCTGCGCGCCACGCAGAGGGTGAGCTGGGTGTCGTCGGAGATGTCTCCGGCCCGGCGGAGGAAGCGGACGAGGCCGCGGCGGAAGCGAGGTGCTCCCGGGTAGCGGAGGCGGACGAGCCAGCGGGGGAGCGACTCGGCGGGCAGGCCGAGCGCGTCACCGATCGCGCCTCCGACGAGGGCTCCGCGGCAGCGGTCGTGAAACGCGGAGGGTGCCTGCGCCCACGGTGCGCCGGAAGACGGTGCGTCGGTGAATGCTGCCTCAGTCGATGGCGCCCCGGCGCCTGGCGAGAGATACGCGTGCCGCGCGCGGCGAACGCGGAGCAGGACGAGCAGGCCGCGCCACGCGAGGTAGCTCGCGCAGCTTACGGCGAGGGCAGTGAAGAACCACGACGGGGGCATGCCGGGGGAGAGTGCAAGGACGGTGCCGCGACGGAGAACCCCGCGGTTGCTCGCGGCGCTACGGGCGCGAGGGACGGATTGTCGGGGCAGGATGGCTGGCGCGTGACAGGCTGGCGGAGGCGCCCGCCGGGTTAGTCGATGCTGGCGTGCCGCAGGTAGTGCCGACCGTAGCGGGCGTAGGCGTCTCCGCTTCCGCCCTCCGAGAGGGGCTTGAGCTCGAAGGGCGAGCCCCAGACCATCATCCACTCGGGGGCGCGTCGGCCCGCCGCGGCGAGGAAGTGCACGCGGTCGCCCCGCGAGACCAGGAGTCCTGAGGGGAGCACGGACAGCACGGCGGTGCCCTGCCCGAGCGCGTGGTCGATGGCCACCCGGTAGCGTCCCGCGGTGCAGCCGGCCCGTCGCGCCAGCTCCGTCGAGACGACGACCGTCGCGTCGCCGCGCTCGGGCGCTACGCTGAGCAGCGTCAGCCCGGCTAGCTCGAGCCGCCTCGGCGTGTCCCAGCGCTCGTGGCCGTGGGCCACCAGCACGCGCGCTCCGCGGGTGTCGATCCAGTAGAGCGAGGCGCTACGCTGCCGGCCGTTCGTCGCGCGCTGAACCGCGTCGCCGAAGAGCACACCGCAGGTGCCGTCACCGCGCGGGACGGAGGTGGCCGTTTGTCGCACCTCGGCCCGCGGGCTCGAGGTGAGCGCGACAGAGCTCGCGCCGGCGACGAGGAGCGTGAGGAGGACCTGGTTGCGGGAGTGTCTGATGCATCCTCATACGCCGCCGCCGGCCCGAACCTCCTCGCGCGCCGCTTGCGAACCCTGCTACGGTCCGTGGGATGAAGCAGCACGCCGCCGCCACGGAGCGCAATCGCGAGCCCATCGCCGAGGTGCTCGGTCGTCATCTCCCCGAGGCCGGTCTCGTGCTCGAGCTCGCCTCCGGCACGGGTCAGCACGCGGCGTTCTTCGCGGCGCGCTGGCCGAGGCTGCGGTGGCAGCCCTCGGACCTGCGACCGGAGGCGCTCGCCAGCATCGAGGCCTGGCGCCTCGAGGCGGGTCTGCCGAACCTGCTGCCCCCGATCCCCCTCGACGTCACCGCGCCGCTCTGGCCGATCGCGGCGGCGGACGCGCTCCTCTGCATCAACATGGTCCACATCTCCCCGTGGGAGACCACCCTCGCGCTGATGGCCGGTGCCGGCCGCACGCTCCCCGCCGCGGGGCTGCTCTTTCTCTACGGCCCCTACAACGTGGACGGCGCCTTCACCGCCGAGAGCAACGCCGCCTTCGATGCTCATCTGCGGGGCGAGAACCCCCTCTGGGGCCTGCGCGATCTGGCCGAGGTCGCGACCGCGGCCGAGGCGAACGGCCTTCACCTCGTCGAGCGCGTCCCCATGCCGGCGAACAACTTCTCCCTCATCTTCCGGCGCGCGTGAGGCCGGGCCCACGGCGCGTGCAGGTCGGCGGCCGCCCGCGCTGGGGTTTCCTGTTCCGGTCACCGCGCCAGCCGTTGCCACGCGGCGTGCCGACGCTGCGGAGAGGGGCGGAGCTGCCGCGCGTCCCGGGAGCTCGGGACTGTCATTGATCCCAGGCCCTTGCTTCCTCGAGGTGGCGCCCGCGCCCCGTCTCGGGCCGAGCCTCATCGTGGCACGGGCGATGCAACCATCTGTCGCTGCGCGTCGTGTAGGACAGATAACCGGGCAGCACGCGCGGAGGTTCGTCATGTTTCGTCCAGCAAGCGGGAAGGGCGTGCACGTTGCGCGCGTGATCGTGGCGCTTCTCGTGGGGATGCTTCCGGCCGCGGCCTGGGCACGCGGCGGCAGCGGCATGGTCGCGCTGGAAGGGAATCCCACAGCGGCGCAGCTTCGTGCGTCGAAGCGACTGGAGGCGCAGCAGAGGGTCCTCGACGCCTCGCCGGCCGCCACCCTCGACGTGTCGGCGGGCCCCCAGGCGCGTTTCCAGCTGAAGATCGGCGACCTCAACGACAGGGTCTACGCGGCCACCGGAAACAAGATGGTGCACTGGAAGCAGAACGGACGCGTCGGAGCGAGCTACTTCGGGGGGAAATCGCACCTCAGGAGCGCGAAGGTGACTCCGCAGATCCGTAGTGCGCTGCACGAGCTCGGGCTGACGCTCGTCAAACAGCGCGACGGCTACGCCTTCCGGAGACTCCCGCGGACGGGGCGCCCTGCCTCCGCTCGGTGAGACCCTGCCTCCGGAACGCCCAGTACACTTCGCGCCTACCTGACGCCATCGAGGAAGGAGCCGGGGCGCACCGACCTAGGAGCCGGAGGGCTTCGTGCGGGTGCCGCTCCTGGCGCCGCGCGAGGCGTCAACTTGCTGCGCTCGGACGCCTTGGGCTACCATTGATGGATTCCGCGCCTGCCTCGCGAGGACGTGCGAGGGCCGATCAACGACGAGCGACCGCAGCCTAGAACACCGAACGGGTTGGAAGTCGTAACGAGACGCGAGATTGCGTGACGAGCCGGGCACCCGAGGAGCGAGCAGCGGAGAGATACTTGCGGTATCTTGAGCAGCGCAGCGACGAGGCTGCCCGGCGCAGGCCGCAAGGTCGCGTTGCAGTAGGCTTTCCAACCCGTTCGGTGTTTTAGAGATGAGTCCGGTACGATTCGGTCAGTACGAGCTCCTCGAACGCATCGGCGGCGGGGGGATGGCCGAGGTATTCAAAGCCCGAGCCTCGGGCCTCGCGGGCTTCGAGAAGATCGTCGCTATCAAGCGCGTCCTGCCGCAGGTCGCCGACGACGCCGAGTTCGTCTCCATGTTCGTCGAGGAGGCCCGCATCTCGGCCAACCTCTCCCACGCGAACATCGCGCAGGTCATCGACTTCGGCCGGATCGAGGAGACGTACTTCCTGGCCATGGAGTTCATCCGGGGCAAGGATCTGCGGCGCATCCAGCGGCAGATCAAGGCCAGCCGGAAGACCTTGCCCGTGCCGCTCGCCGTGTTCGTGGCCTCGGGCGTCTGCGGCGCGCTCGAGTACGGGCACAACCAGCGCGACGCGGCGGGCAACCTTCTGCGCATCGTGCACTGCGACGTGAGCCCGCAGAACGTGCTCCTCTCCTACGAAGGGGAGGTGAAGCTCATCGACTTCGGCATCGCGCGCGCGCTGAACCGGTCGAGCCGCAAGAACACGGGCTTCGAGGGCAAGTACCCCTACATGTCCCCGGAGCAGGTGGAGGGGAAGGCGGTCGACCCCCGCACCGATCTCTTCTCGCTCGGCATCGTGCTCTACGAGTGCGTTACGGGGCAGCGCCTCTTCGACGGGGATAACGAGCTCGCCATCCTGGACAAGGTGCGAAGGGCCGCGGTTCCGCCCCCGACGAAGGTCAACCCGTTCGTGCCCAAGCCCCTCGAGGCCATCCTGCTCAAGGCGCTCGCGCGAGATCCGGCGAAGCGCTACCAGACGGCCTCCGAGCTCCACGAGGCGCTCGAGGAGTTCGCGCAGGCGCACAAGCTCACCTTCAGCGCGATGCAGCTCGCGCGCTGGATGAAGTCCACCTTCGCGACGGACCTGGCCGGGCCCGATGGAGAGCCTGTCGACGGAGATAGTTCGCCCCCGCGGGGCGCGCCGGTCCAGCGGGAGCTGGCGCTGGAGTCCCTGCGCACGCCGGTCGCGCCTGCCCCACGCACGCCGGTCGCGCCTGCCCCACGCCCGCCGGTCGCGCCCGCCCCGCGCACGCCGGTCGCAGCCTCCCCGCGCACGCCGGTCACGCCCTCCCCGCGCACGCCGGTCGCGGCTCCCGCGGGCCCCGCCGCCGCACCCTCCGCGCCTCCGGCTCGCGGAGACGCGGCGCTGCCGTCGAGCGGTCGCCCGCGCGGGCGTCTGGAGCCGTTTGCCGGCCGTGCCAAGGCCGAGGCGCTTTCCCCCGTGGCCCTGGCCGAAGCGCCGACCGCGGCCGAGCTCGACGACGCGTCGAACACCGTGCTCGACGAGCGACCGCCGGGGGCCGCGATCGTGGTCGCCGCGCCGTCAGGAAAGGCCATGCCTGCCGCTCGTCCGTCGGGGATGGTCGTCGCGCCGAAGGACGCGCAGGCGAAGATCGACCCCCAGGCTCGCACCCTCTTTCCGCCGAGCGGTGGCCCCGGAGCAGCGCGGCCAGTCGCTTCGAGCCCCGGACAGCTTCCCTCCGCGGCGACGGCGGCCGACTCGAGCGCGCGGGCTCGCGCCGCCGACAAGGAGCGCGCCGCCGACAAGGCGAAGGAGAAGGACGTCGGCAAGGCGACCGGCGGCGATCCCGGGATCTCGTCCGTGGCCACCGTTGCGCAGCGCACCGACCCCGTGGCGATGGCCAAGGAGGTCCCGCGTGGCCTGCCGAGCGCGATCCAGGGGTGGGGGCTCGCGGAGCTCGAGGAGCTGCGCCCGGCAGGCAACCGGCGCACGCTGATGGGTTTTCAGGCCGCCAACCCGGAGGCCGGGCCCGTCTCGCTCTCCACCGACGAGCTGCCGACCGATCCGGCGCTGCTCGCGCGGCTGGGGACTTCGACCGCGTCGGGCGCCCCACGCGAGAAGGAGCTGCCGCGCCCGAGCGCCGAGGACTCGAGCCCCCGCGCCGGGGAGGACGCGGAGGACGATCCGACCACGATCGATCCGCTGGCCGGCTCGCTCGGTGGCGGTCTTTCCGGCGGCGCGGAGGACGACGCAGCGGCGGTGGACCGCGCGGAAACGGCCGAGAGCGTCGCCTCCTCGAGCATGGACAGCCTGCCCGAGTTCGACACGGGCGACGTCGGCGAGCCGTACGATCCGGACGCCAACACCGTCGAGGCGCAGGAGCGCATCTCTCTGCTGGCGACGCGCTCCCGGAAGCGGGACACGGAGCCGACGGCGGTGGCTGGCGGCCCACGTGGGGCGCAGAGCGCACGGACGAGTCCGAGCGTGGAGGGTCCGACGAAGGAAAGCCTGGCGCTGCCCCGGCGCCGGCTGTCGGAGAGCGTGGAGCCCGAGGAGGAGCAGCACACGGCCGAGGTGGACGCGCCGACGGGGTCGCGCGAGGACGGGCGGGCCGGCTTCGAAGAGCCGAGCGCCGCCGGGCTCGAGTTCGCTAGCCTCTCCGCCGAGGAGCACACGGTGGACGAGCGCCGTCGGCCGCGACTTCCTTCGCGACCGCGAGGTGTGCCGGTGCCGCTCGCGTCCGACAGCCAGGAGGAGCCCGAGGCGGTGATCGACCGCCCCGTCACGCCGTGGGGGGTGGAGCTTCCGGCCGTGCCTCTCTCGGGCCGCCCGGCCGCTGTTCCGTCGCGCCGGCCGGTCTGGGTGCTACCCGTCGTCCTCTCGACCGTGCTGCTGGCGCTCGCCGCGGCCGCCGCCGCGCTGTACGTTGTGCTCGGCCGACGCTCCGCGGAGCCGCGGACCACGACGGCTGGCAGCGCGGTGGGGGTGGCTGCGCTGGCTCGCTCGGCGGATGGAGCCACACGCCCGTCGAGCGCACCCGACGCGCGGGTCGCGTCTCTCGACGCGGCCCCGAAGACGGCCCGAGACGCAGAGGGCACGGCGGCGGCCAGCGACGAGCCAGACGATGCGCGCGACGCGGGTTCGGCCACCGAGCCTGCGACGGCGACACCCGATGCGGCGGCGACGGTGAAGCTGCGCAAGCCGAAGGCCCAGCCCGCGGTCGCCACCAAGAAGGCCACGAAGAGCGCCGAGCCCAAGGGGGCCGCGACGGCAAAGGGCGCGGCCTCGGGGTCCGGCAAGAAGCCCAAGGGGACCTCGCCCAAGAGCTCGCGCCCTGCCGGGACCTCGGCGAAGGGAAAAAAGAAGGACGCCGCCTCGGGCGATGGGACCGCCGCGAAGGGCAAGCCCGGGTACCTGATCGTCGCCTCGCGTCCCTCGGCGAAGGTGCTCGTGGACGGCCGCGCGACGGGACTCAAGACCCCCGTGCCGCCGGTGAGCCCCTTGAAACTCGCACCGGGCCGGCACAAGATCACTCTCGTGGTCGGGACCCAGCGGTTTCATTTCACCGTCGAGATCAGGCCGGGACAGACCAGCAAGCTGGCACAGATTCTACCGGTCGCTCCCTGACGTTGCGTCGCGGGAGACCGGCGTGGTCCAGAGGACGAGCATGCGCGCGTTCTGCACCCTCGGGCTCCTCGCCGCCGCCATGGTGGGCTGCGTGGATTCCACGGGAGGCACGACTCCGGGCACCAAGCCGACCCTCACCGTCAAGGGGCGCGTGGTGGACTTCGAGAGCTGCCTGAGCGCGGCCGGGTGCAAGGGTGCGCCCAACATGAAGGTGGCCCTCTTCTACGACACCGCGGTCGCGTCCGAGAAGACCGGCCCCGACGGCGGCTTCACGCTGAAGGGCGTGCCGGTCGGCGGCCCGGGGTACGTCTTCATCAGCGACGCGTCGGGCGAGTTCAAGTACCTCTCGGCGCTGCAGGCGCAGCCGGTACGCACCGATGCTGGGGACGTGTTCGGGGTGGAGGCCTTCGCGCTCTCCATGCGCGGCGGCCTCTACGACGGCGTCGTCGCCGAGGCCAAGGCGCGGGTCGAGACGCACGCGCTCTACCTCGGACAGGTGGTGGCGCTGAAGGAGGGGACGATGAAGGCCCTCGAAGGGGCGTCGGCGCGCACCAATCCCGGGTCCACGGTGCGTTACGTGCGCGATAACCCGCGCTTCAACGCCGGCCAGCAAACCCTCTTCGAGTCGGCGCGCGCGGCGACGGGGGTCTTCGGCCAGTTCATCGTGATCACCAAGCCGGACCTGCAGGACTACACCATCGCGGCCGCCGCGAAGGGGCTGCAGTTCCCCTACCTCGTGGCGCCCCTCGGCGCGGGCTACCTGACCATCGGCCTGCATCGCCCGCAGTAGCGGCTTTCCGGGGGCGGTCCCCTACCTTCGGCCCGGCGCCGGATCCTCGTCCGGACGACGGGCCGCAAAGGACAGTTGGCCCCAGGCAGAGGCGAGATCCGGCGGGGGACGGGACCCCAGGGGGGGACGGCCGAGGCACGTCCCTCCCTCTCGTTTTACTAAATAATCACAAATGTGTAGCGCGACGCAGCGGAGGCTCTCCGCGTCGCGCTAGGGTCAGCCGTTTCCGTGATGAACGCACGCACATCGCCTCACTTGGCCCACAAGTGGCTGCGATTACGAGATAAACCGTGGATCCAGAACGATGCCCACAGTTGGTATTGGACTTGCTACTCTTCGGCCTGTTACCAGCGAGGGAGCATTGCCCATGTATCGTCGAACCCTTGGTGTCATTCTCACCACGCTCGGCATCGCGGCCTGCGGTTCGGACGGCACCCAGTACGGGCGGGCCGGCGACGTGACCTTTCAGTCGGCGCGGCTGGCCCTGACCAGCTCCCAGGGGCTGAACGTCCTGCGGCTGAACGACGCCCTGCTGGTGGAGAGCGAGGCGGTCAGCGACGCGCTGCGCCCGAACACCAAGTACCAGCTCACGGTCACGAACGGGGCCTCGTACCAGTTCGTGGGCGGGCTCCTCACGGACACGACGGGCCGCGTGCCCGCCTCGACGCTGGCCCACGACATCGGGCTCTTCTCCGACGGCGTGAAGGTCGGCGATCTGCTGACCGTGACGCTCGACGACGGCACGAACCGCATCAACGGCGCCATCGCCGTGAAGGGGCACCTCTTCCTCGAGGGTCCCGGCTTCGCCGTGGACGAGGTGGCGCCGCCGAACGTGTACGCCGCCGACGCGAGCGGCAAAGCCATCAACGCCTTCGTGGTGGGCGGCGCGGACCCGGGTGAAGTGGCCGGGCCCGTCTACGCCGCGGGCGATTCTTTCCCGCGGAACGCGACCGTCAGCATCTACGTGGTGCGCGACCGCGATCAGTGGAAGCGGCGGCCCTTCCCGGCCCGCGGAGAGACCGACTTGCTCGCGGGCCCGGTGACCGCGAAGACCGACGCCGAGGGGCGCCTCCCCGCGACGAACACGGGCTTCGCCCCCAAGGGGAGCCAGGACCTGGGCGTCTACGACATCATCGTGGACGTGGACCGCAACGGCGTCTTCGACTGGTCGGCCTCCACGAAGGACGCGGCCGACGGCGAGAACAAGGTGGGGCTCACCGTGCAGTACTCGCAGGCATGGCTCCGCAGCCAGGCCAGCAAGCACGTCATCGTCAACCTGGCCTTCAACAACGCGAGCCGCGACAACGGCCAGTACCAGAACATGTACGCGACCGGCATGGTCTACGCGTACGTCAACCCGCCGACCTTCAACTACCGCGACGACTACCACCGGACCGGCATCTACGTGCTGATCAAGCACCAGAGCTGGACGAACTTCTGGAACAACCCGGACCCCGCGCTCGACGCCGACCCGAACGTGCGGGGCTCTCGCGACCTGACGCCCTACAGCGTGACCTCCGGCGGCGGAACGGGCGACTTCGTGGTGCCGGCGCAGCCGGGCTGCATGAACGCGCCCCCGGTGGGCCTGCTCAACGCCACCTCGCGCGCTGTGGACAAGAACGGCGCCGACGTGAAGGACTTCGATATCGTGTTCCTCCCCAACCAGAAGGACACGAACCGCCTGATCTACGTGCCGGGCACCTCGCTGCTCGACCTGAACGTGAACAACAGCTCGAGCCACCCGATCGACCCGACGAAGATCGACGACTCCATTGCAAAGGGCTTCTCGGTGGTAAAGTAACTGGGTGCTGAGCTTTCGCTCCTTCCTTGGTGATCCGCGGGTCCGTCCGTTCCTTCTCATGGTGGTTGCTCTCGGCGCCGCGGGGGTTTCGGCCCCCGCGGCGGCCTTCGTTCGCGCGGCGGTGGATGGCAAGCCCAACGTCTTCCTGTACTGGCCCGCGCGCCGCCTGACCTACTACGTCCACGAGAAGGGCTCGGGTGATGTCCCGCTGCGCGAGACCCTCGGGGCCGTGAAACGGTCGTTCTACGCCTGGGCCAGCCCCTCATGCACCGACATCACCTTCGACTTCGGCGGCACGACGCCCCTCAACCGGACCAACATCTCTCTCGGCAAGGGGGAGAAGCCGGACATGAAGAACGTGCTCGTCTGGCGCGAGGAGCGCTGGCCCCCCACCGGAGTCACCGATGCCTCGGTGACGACCGAGATGGCCGCGATCACGATCCTCATCTACAACAACGACACCGGCGAGCTCGTCGACGCGGACATGGATCTGAACGGCTACAACTTCTTCTGGTCCTCGACGGAGGACAAGACCAAGATCACCACGGACATCCAGAACGTGGTGACGCACGAGGTGGGGCACATCCTGGGTCTCGGGCACGTGGACGACGACAAGGCCACGATGTACACGAAGACGCCGCAAGGGGAGACGGACAAGCGCAGCCTCGAGGCGGATGACGTCGCGGGCGTGTGCTTCGTCTATCCCTTCGCGGGGACGACCCCCACGGGCAAGGGCCAACAGGTCCCGTCCATCGACGTGCAAGGGGGCTGCGCGGTCGGTGGCCAGGCTCCTCCCTGGGGGATGCTGCTCGCGCTCTTCGCGCTGCTGAGCCTGCTCGGGGTCGGCCTGCGTCGCCTGGCGCGGCTCGGCGCGTAGAAGGGCGGCCCCTTCTTCTGGGGACAGCTGTGCCGCTGTCTGGGGCCACGTGGGGCCGGCACACACCACCGGCACGGCCCAAGTGCGTGGTACCAGTGGGCCGCGAGTAGGAACGATTCTTGGATGTACTCGGCTCCATCGTGGGAGCCCTGTGCACATGCGCCGCCTGACCACACGCTTGCTGGCGGTACTGCTCTTGTCCGGGTTTGCCGGAAACGCGCACGCCAAGGACGCGGCGGCGCAGGTCTCCCCCGAGGGGCTGAACTTCGTCGCGAGCCAGCTTCCGCCGCACCTGCCGAAGAGCTTCACCATGCCGGGCGGCTCGGGGAGCTGGCCTTGCCTCTCGGGTTCGGCCACGAACATCAAGGGAGACGTGCAGGTCCGGTCGATGACGCTCTCCAGCGCGAGCTCCCAGCTCGTGGTGACCGCGAAGGTGTCGGTGAAGGGGAGCCTCGACGCGAAGGCCGTCCCCTGCGTCGGTCCGTCGGTGGCGTGCCGGGTGAACTACTCGGTGGCCGAGGGGCAGCTCCGGGTGACCTTCACGCCGCAGCTCGAAGCGGGGAAGGTGAAGCTCAAGAACACCCAGGCCAAGATCGAGGTGCCCGAGAGCCAGGTGCAGCTCGAGGTCCCCTCCTGCGGCTTCGTCGGCACGGTGGCGAACGTGATCCTGCCGCACGCGAAGGGGCAGATCGTGAAGGCCGTGTCGGGCCACCTGGAAGGGCTGGCGCAGCGCAGCATCCCCCCCGAGGTCGAGAGCGCGCTCGGCAGCTTCACGCAGTTCAGCGGGTCGGGGAACGGCTTCTTCGTGACGGGGACCCTGAGCCAGGTGCAGGCCCAGTCGAACGGGCTGCTCCTCGGCGCCGACGTGGGGGTCAAGGGTCCCGAGACGAAGGAGTGCACGTTCCAGGCGGCACCCGCCTTCACGCCCGCTGCGAGCGCGCCGAGCTTCAGCTGGGCGACGGGAGAGCACCTGGGCCTCGGGATCTCGTCCAAGACGGTGGGCGAGGCGGTGGTCGCCGCGTGGAAGTCGGGACGCTTCTGCGTGACCTACGAGGAGATCAAGAAGGACAACAACCAGGCGAACGTAGCGGCCGGGTGTTCGCTCCTCGGGATGCGGTCGGTGCAGCGCGTGGACGCCCACGGGCACCGCGCGCCGGAGATGCGCTTCCTGCCGGGGAGCACGCCGGAGCTCGAGCTGAAGGTCAAGGACTACCAGGCGACGATCCAGGCGGAGGGGCAGAACGGGCCCACCACCGTGACGCTCACCGTGCAGGCCGCCCTGAAGATCCGCCTCGAGCTCGACCCCGGGACGAGCGAGGTGAAGCTCGCGATGACCTCGGGTGAGATCACGGCGCTCGAAGCCAAGGCCACCGACCCGGCGGGGCTCAACCTCGACACCACGGCGATCAAGGCGCTCTTGCAGAGCGTCGTGATGCCGCTGCTCCAGGCGAAGCTGGGCCAGATGGAGCTCTTGCCGCAGATCCTCCACAAGCAGGGGGGAATCCTCGACCCGTACTACATCTACATCGCTCGGAGCGCCGTGCAGGGCGACTACCTGACGCTCTACACCAAGCTCCACCGCGCGCCCGTCCAGGACACGAGCGCACCCTCGACGGACCTCTCCAAGCAACCCGGGCGCGTGGTGCAGCCCGGTCGCTTCTTCTACGAGGCGACCGGGAGGGACGGCCAGATCCCGACCGAGCTGCTCCGCTACAGCTGGAGCGTGAACGACGGCGCCTGGTCCGAGGTGAGCTTCGGCCGCATGCGCTCGGTGGAGCTGAAGGAGGGGCGCTACAAGGTGGCCGTGCGCGCGCACGACCTGGCGGGCAACGTGGACGGGACCCCTGCGGTGTCGGTCGTCGAGGTCGACGGGGTGGCGCCGACGCTGCGGGTGACCAGCGCTCCGCCGCCGGTGGTGACCGAGCGCGAGGTCCGCATCGGCTTCGAGGCGGAAGACGACCGCAGCAAGGGGACGGAGCTGAGTCTCGAGGTGAAGGCCGAGGCGAAGCCCGCCGACGGGCGTCCGGCGCGGCTGGTGAAGGACACCCCGCGCGCCCCCGCCGAGAGTCCCCTCATGATCCCGGTCCCCGGCGACGGGGAGTACACGGTCACGCTCGTGGCCAGGGACGAGGCCGGGAACGTGTCGAAGCCGGTGACCCTGACCTTCCGGGCCGAGGGGCTCGGCCCGATCCCCGACGGACCCACGCCGGAGGCTCCGCCTCTTACGCCCGATTCGGCCGCGCAGGACGACAGCGGTGAGGCCGGAGGTTGCAGCGCGGGCGGGCGAAGGCCGGGGCTGCGCGGCGTCACGCTGCTCCTGCTCGCGGCGTGCGCCCTCCTGCGGAGCGGAAGGCGCCGGCGGTAGTGTTCGAGAGACCCTTCCCCGTGACGGCCTCGGCGTTTGTGATTTGATCCCTTTGCGCCGCGCGAGCTAGACTGCGCCCGCGATGGCGCTATCCACCACGTTGCTCGGCGAGCGGTACCTCTTCTCCGACGTGAAGGAGGTGCTGGCCAAGGCGAGCGAGAAGAAGTCGGGCGACGAGCTCGCGGGGGTCGCGGCGCGGGACCCGAAAGAGCGCGTGGCGGCGAAGTCCGTGCTGGCGGGGCTCACGCTGAAGGAGCTGCGCGAGCACCCGGTCGTGCCGTACGAGCTCGACGAGGTCACGCGTCAGACGGAGGACAACCTCGACGAGGAGGCCTTCCGTCAGGTCGGCAGCTGGACCGTGGGCCAGCTCCGCGAATGGATCCTCGACGACCGCACGCGCGGGGAGGACCTGCGCGCTCTCTCCCCGGGGCTGACCGCCGAGATCATCGCCGGCGTGGCCAAGCTGATGTCGAACCTCGACCTGGTCGTGGCGGCGAAGAAGATCCAGCTCGTGGTGCGCTGCAATAACACGGTCGGGTTGCCGGGGCGCATGTCCTTCCGCCTGCAGCCGAACCACACCACCGACGATCCGGCGGGGATCGTGGCCTCGATCCGCGAGGGGCTGGTCTACGGCACGGGAGACGCGGTGATCGGCATCAACCCCGCGACGGACACGGTGGAGCGCACGGTCGAGCTGCTCACCGTGACCAAGGAGCACATGCGCCGCTGGGAGGTGCCGACGCAGAACTGCCTCCTCTCGCACGTCACGATCCAGATGGAGGCGCTCCGGCGCCGCGCGCCGCTCGACCTGCTCTTCCAGTCGCTCTGCGGCTCCGAGAAGGGCTGCCGCGCCTTCGGCATCGACGTCAAGCTGATGGACGAGGCGGCCCAGATGGTCCAGGAGCTCGGTGCGGCGACGGGGCCGAACCGCATGTACTTCGAGACGGGGCAGGGGTCCGCGCTCTCGTCGGACGCGCACCACGGCGGCGACCAGCAGACCCTCGAGGTGCGCAACTACACGCTGGCGCGGCGCTGGAAGCCCTTTCTCGTGAACACCGTGGTGGGCTTCATCGGCCCCGAGTACCTCTACGACGGGCCGCAGATCACGCGCGCCGGCCTCGAGGACGTCTTCGCGGGGAAGCTGGCGGGCCTGCCGATGGGCTGCGACGTCTGTTACACGAACCACGCGAAGTGCGATCAGAACGAGCTCGAGAACCTGGCGGTGGTGCTGGCCGCGGCGGGGTGCCACTTCTACATGGGCCTGCCGATGGGCGACGACATCATGCTCAACTACAACTCGTCGAGCTTTCACGACAACGCCACCGTGCGGTCGGTCTTCGGCTACCGGCCCGCCCCCGAGTTCGAGCAGTGGATGGAGCGCCTGGGGCTCTTGCGTGACGGGCAGCCGACGGCGGCTTTCGGGGACCCGACGGTGCTCGGATGAGCTCCACCACCTCGCGGCTGATGAAGGAGCTCCGCGCGCGCATCGACGGGCGACCCACGCCGGGGGCCGTCCCGCCGCCCGCGCCGCTCGTGCACCGGCCGCTCGCGCCCGGGAGCCGCCTGGCGCGGGACACCGTGCGGAAGGGCGACTCCGCCGCGCGCTTCGTCTTGCCCCCCCCGCTGCCGGTGAAGAACGCGGCGGCGCTCGCGGAGCTGAGGCGCGCGACCCCCGCGCTGGTCGGGGTGGGGCGCGCAGGCCTGCGCTACCGGACCGAGACGCTCCTCGATTTCCTCACGCGCTTCGCGGTGGCCAAGGCGGCGGTCGAGAGCCAGGTGCCGGCGGGCTGGGCGGAGCAGCACGGGATGCTGCCGCTCGAGACGGAGGCCGAGACGCCGGAGCAGTTCCTCGCGCGCCCGGACCTCGGCCGCAAGCTCTCGGCGGCGTCGATGCGTGCGGTGGCCGAGAGGTGCGCGAAGCAGCCCGACGTGCAGCTCGTCGTCGGAGACGGCCTCTCGGCCAACGCGGTGATGCTGAACGCCCCCGCGATGCTGGCGCGGCTCGTGCCGGAGCTCGAGCGCCGCGGCCTGAAGGTCGGCACGCTGGTCTTCGTGCGCCACGCGCGGTCTCGGCTGGTGGATGTGGTGGGGCAGGCGGTCGGCGCCAGGGTGGGGGTGATCCTGATCGGCGAGCGACCGGGGCTCGGCACCGGCGACGGGATGAGCGCCTACCTGGTCCATGACCCCCACGTGGCGCGCACCGACGCGGAGAAGCAGGCGGTGAGCAACATCCACGCGCGCGGGATCGCGCCCGAGGAGGCGGCGCTCCACGCGGCCCGTGTGATCCAGGCCATCCTCGAGCAGCGGACCTCCGGCGTGAAGCTCGACCTGACTCGACTGGAGAGCCCGACGGCCGGGCGAGCCCGGTAGGCCGGTCGGGCCCGGTAGGCCCCCCCGGTCTGGCGCACTTTCTAGGGAGAGGGAGACGACGATGGCGGTGCTGGACCCGGTGATCCCGCAGGTGCTCGCGACGCGCATCATCCCGCGCGTGGACGCGAGCCTCGCGCGCGCGTACGGCTTCGACGGCGACGAGCTCCCCGCCGTGGGGCTCATCACCTGCGACCTGGACGACGCGCTCTACACCGCGCTCGACGAGGCCACCAAGCAGGCGCCCGTGGAGGTGGTCTTCGCGCGCTCGTTCTACGCGGGGGCGGCGAGCGCCTCGGGCCCCACCTCGGGGGAGATCCTGGGGATGTTCGCGGCGCGCGACCCGGCCGACGTGGAGCGCGGCCTGTCGGCGTGCATCGGGTGTCTCGAGCGCGAGGCGCATTTCTACCAGGCCGACCCCGAGGGGAAGCTCACCTTCTTTCCGCACGTGATCTCCTCGCTCGGCTACTACCTGTCGAAGGAGGCCGATCTGTCCGTGGGCGAGTCGATGGCCTACCTCATCGCCACGCCGCTCGAGGCGATCTACGGGGTGGATTCGGCGCTGAAGGCCGCCGACGTCCGGCTGGTCCGGAACTTCCCGCCGCCGACGGAGACGAACTACGCGGGGGCCTACCTGACGGGGACGCTCGAGGCGTGCGAGGCGGCCGCGCAGGCCTTCGCGCAGGCGGTGGTGCAGATCGCCGCTCAACCGAAACGTTTGTTCTAGAACGACCCGTCCAATGCCCGGCATCTACCCGCTCCTCTTCCGCACGCTCATCTCGCGCCGTGACCCCGAGGCGGCCCACGGCATGGCCGTGCGCTGGCTCTCTCTCTCGTCGCACCTGCCGCCGGCGCTCGAGGCGCTTCGGCGCCTTCGCCCGCGCCCCGACCCGCGGCTACGCGTGAACGTCTTCGGCCTCGCCTTCGAGAATCCGCTCGGGGCGGCGGCGGGGCTCGACAAGGAGGGGCAGGCCGTGCCCGCTCTCTGGGCCCTCGGCTTCGGGCACGTGGAGGTGGGGACCGTCACGCCCCGCGCGCAGCCCGGCAATCCGCGGCCGCGTGTCTGGCGACTCGTCGAGCAGCGCGCGGTGGTCAACGCCCTCGGCTTTCCGAGCCAGGGGGCGGAGAAGGTGGCCGAGCGGTGCCGCGGGCTGAAGCGGCGCGGCGTGCTCGGCGTGAACCTCGGCAAGAACCGGGATACGCCGCTCGAGCGGGCGGGCGAGGACTACGCGGTGCTCGTGGAACGCTTCGCCGAGCTCGCGGACTACCTGACGATCAACGTTTCGTCGCCGAACACCCCGGGGCTGCGCAGCCTGCAGCTCGGCGACCAGCTCGGGCGGCTTCTCGAGCGGGCGCGTCACCAGGCCGAGCGCGTCGCGGCTCGGACGGGGTCGCAGCCGCGGCCGCTCCTCGTGAAGGTGTCGCCGGACCTGACCAACGCCGAGCTCGAGGCGGTGGCCGAAGTCGCGCGCGGCGCAGGGGCCGCGGGGATCGTCGCGACCAACACCACGACCTCGCGCGCGGGACTCGGGGCCGAGGCGGTGGCGCTCCCCGGCGGGCTCAGCGGGCCGCCCCTCGCGGCGCGCGCGACGGAAGCCGTGCGGCTCCTCTACCGGCGGCTCGACGGAGCGCTCCCTATCGTGGCTGCGGGGGGCGTCGGTAGCGCGGAGGAGCTCGTGCGGCGTGTGCGTGCCGGGGCCTCGCTGGTCCAGCTCTACACCTCGATGATCTACGAAGGACCGGGCCTCCCCGCGCGACTCCTGCGCGACCTCTCCGCGATCGCGGATCGCGAGGGGTGGACCTCGATCGGCGAGCTCGTCGGTCGCGACGCCTGAGGACGGGACGCGGCCCGCCTGCGCGCGGGTGGGGCGACCCGGCTGGCCGTGTCCCCGATTCTCGGAGGAGGAGGTCTCGCGAGCGCGGGGCCCTCTTCCGGGCGGTCCTCGTCCTTACGCCCGGTTGGCCCGGCACTAGCGAGTCCGCTTGCGGAGGGGCGTGGGGCACGGGGCTTGCGAGGGCGGGCTACCCATGCGGTCGACCGTGCGCACCCTTCCGCGGCCTCTACGCCTCGCGGCTCTCGCGCTCTGCCTGCTCGGCGCGGCGCGGGGGTGGGCCGAGACGGCCGGTCGGGAATCCCCCGCCGAGGCCGCGCGCTGGCACCCGTCCCAGCAACGGACCTACGTCGTGTCCGGGGGACCGGGCGGCACGCTGCGCCTCGGCAATGTCCGGTGGGGCTTTCGCCCCCTCGCCGACGGGCGGCGCGAGGCGATCTTCCGCGAGGCGGAGTTCTCCGAACGCGCGCTCGGGGACGTGTACTTCGTCCTCGAAGGGAAGGGCCCCTTCGGGCTCGCGGCGCACGCCCAGCTCTACTTCGAGTTCGCGCCTACGGCACCCGTTCGCGCCGGCCGCGAGGCGAGCCCCGGGCTCGTGCTCTCGGTGGACGCGCGGTTGCCGAAGGGGGGACGCTTCACCCTCTTCGACGGGGTCTTTCGCCGCAGCTACGGCCTGGTCTATCAGCTCACGAGCTGGCAGGACGCCGAGCAGCAGGCCGAGCGCCACCACGGACGCCTGACCCGCCATCGGCTGCGCCTCACCCCAGCGCAGAAGCACGGTCTGCTGCGGGAGGCCGTGGCCGGCGCCGTCGCCGACCGGTCGGGCGAGCGGTTCAGTACGCTGACCAACAACTGCTACTCGAACCAGCTCGCGCTCCTCAACCGCGTGCTCCCCGAGGCGCAGCAGCTCCGTCGGAGCGTCCTGGGCGGGCTGCTGCCGAGTCCGCTCGCCTGGCTGCCGCCGGCGGCGCCGGTGCTGCTGGGTCTGAAGGGATTGCTCGAGCGAGACTGACCGGGAGGCCGAAGGCGGGACCGACGGCGGGCGGGGTCTACGGCGCGACCGAGCACCAGGTCGGCCACGCCTTCGAGGTGCCCGTGAAGGGCGTCGTGCTGGGCGGGCCCTTGGCGTAGGGCTCCGGGTTCACGCCCTTCGGGTGGTCCTCGAAGAACATGAACATGAACTTGGCGATCCCATCGGGTGGCCACTTGTGCCCCTTGTCGTGCATGCACGCGAGCACGAAGAGCTTGCCGGCCCGGAAGACCTTGATCGTCTCGAGCGCCGCGTCGTGGAACGAGAACTGCCCCGTCGGGTTGTCGTTGATCCCGCCCCAGGCCACGAGCGCCGCGGGTCGGTTGGTCAGCTTGCCGATGAGGTCCATCGCGGGCCACTCGAAGTAGAGCGGCGAGCCCTTCTCGAAGCCGAAGAAGCCGCCCGACGCCTGCGCGAACGAGGCGAGCACGTTCCCGCGGTGCGTGGCGAGATAATCCACCCAGTGGCCGCCCATCGAAAAGCCGAGGGCGTGGATGCGATTCAGGTCCACCTTGTACTCGGCGTTCAGGCAGCCGATCATCTCGTCGAAGAATTTGATGTCCACGCTCTTCGAGGGGTCGGTCTTGAAGTCCCAGACGGGGTACTGGCTCGGCGTCAGAGCGTGCGGCGTGACCTTGATGAAGGGCTTGTTCTGCGCCACGGCGTCGATCCAGCCGCGAAAGCTGTACGCCGAGCTGCCGAGCCCGTGGTACGCGAAGTAGATGGGCAGCTTGCCCTGGTAGCCCGCGGGCACGTTGATCATCTCGACGAAGAAGCGCCGGCTCACGCCGCCGATGGTGAAGGCCGGGTTGTCGCCGAGCTTGAAGCCGCAGGGCTTGGTAGGCCACGGCTGACTGTCGGGGCTCGTCGGGCTGCCGTCGGAAACCGGCGCGCCGCTGTCGGAGCGCACCACGTTGCCGTCCCCCTTGGGGCGGCTTCCGTCGCTACCCGGCCTGGCGCCGTCGCTGCCGCTCGCGGCGGCTCCGTCCGCTACGCCGCCGTCCGCTTGATACGCGTTGTTGTCGCTCGTGCAACCGACGAGGGTGAGCGCGAGGAACGTCCCCAGCCCGAACCCCGTGCGTCGCGCGATCCATCCCTGACCCATGTGGCACCTCGTACCGCGAGAGGTTGAACCCCGTCCGGTCGCCCTCTTGGCCCAACCGGCTTAGGGTGGGCGGGGCATACCACAGTCCGGCGGCGCCACAAAGCCCCTCCGGGCCTGGCCGGGGGACCCGCAGGCGGCAAAGGCCGCGCCCCGACCTCCGTCGGCGCGCCCGCGGCCGGGCTTTGCTATGATCTGTCGATGCGTTACGCGATGATCGGTCGTCAGTTCGGTCCGGGCCTGCTCCTGGCCGGGCTCCTTGCAGCCTGCGAGCCTCCCCCGGCCGCCCTTCCGCCCGCCTGGTGCAAGGCCGAAGGGCCGCTCGAGCTCGACTGCGCGGGCCCCTACTGCGTGGCCGCGGTGGCTGTGGACTACAAGCGCCTCGTCCCGCGGGGCTATCGGGTCTTCACGCTGGACGGTCGGGCGATCCCCGACAAGGCCAGTGCCGAGGCCGCGGCGCTCCGCCATGTCACGGAGGTGCTCAAGGCGCCGGCTCCCGAGCTGACCGATGTGGTGCGGGCCGGGGACTTCTTCGCCTGCTTCCTCGGCTATCGCAACAGCGACGGCTGGGTGGTGGTGCTCCACGCGCCGACGGGGCACGTGCTCTTCGCCGGCAAGGAGACCTGGGCCGACGACGCCACGCGCGGACACGACCCCCCGCTCCCGGCGGGCTTTCTGGACCCCGCGCCGCTAGGGTGCGAGGCGCCGGCCGCCGAGCCGACGCAGAAGCGGCTGCTCAACACCGGCGTGCCGCTCGGCAGCGCGCCGCCCTCGACCGCGGCCGAGGCCTGGGAGCTCGTGCGCGGGCTGAACCTGACCTCGCGCTTCACGGCGGGCCAGCCGTATCAGGCGCTCGTCGTGAGCTACTCGCCGGCGATCGGCGAGTTCGACCCCGAGGCGGCCGACTGGTACGTGTGGCTGGCTCTCGAAAGGTAGGCGCGAGGCGGGCTGCGCTCTACAGCGGCGGAACGACCTGTCCCCCGCGGAGTCGGAGCAGCGCCTGGACCAGCCGGTCCACCTCGTCGCGCGTGTTGTAGAGCGCGAGCGACGGGCGGACGGTGGATTCCAGGCCGTAGCGCCGGAGAGCGGGCTGGGCGCAGTGGTGCCCCGATCGCGCGGCGATCCCCTCGCGGTCGAGCGCGGCGCCCACGTCCTGCGACCGGAAGCCGTCGAGCACGAAGGAGAGCACGCTGGTCTTCTCCTGCGCCGTCCCAACGAGGGTCAGGCCCGGGACCCGTGACAGCTCGCAGGTCGCATATTCCAGCAGCTCGTGCTCGTAGCGCGCCACGTTCTCGAGGCCGATGCGGCTCAGGTAGTCGATGGCCGCCCCGAGCCCGACCGCGTCCACGATGCTCCCGGTGCCGGCCTCGAAGCGGGCCGGCGCCGCCTCGTAGACC
The DNA here is from genome assembly GCA_020848905.1 of Deltaproteobacteria bacterium. NCBI lineage: Bacteria > Pseudomonadati > Myxococcota > Myxococcia > Deltaproteobacteria bacterium. The sequence continues at coordinate 118,494 of JADLHG010000005.1, read as the reverse complement.
GTGCGCTCGAAGGTCACGTCCGCGATCATGTTCCCGCCCCCTTGCCAGGGCGGGGTGGTGTCGAGCAGCTCCGAGCGCCCGTAGAGCACGCCGATCCCGGTCGGTCCGAAGACCTTGTGCCCCGAGAAGGCGTAGAAGTCGGCCGCCAGCGCCTGCACGTCGACCCGCAGGTGCGAGACCGCCTGCGCCCCGTCGACGAGCACGCGCGCGCCGTGGCGGTGTGCCATCGCGACCATCTCGCCCACGGGGTTCACGGTCCCGAGCGCGTTGGAGACGTGGGTCAGCGAGACGAGCCGCGTCCGGGGGTTCAAGAGCTTCTCGTACTCGTCGAGCAGCACCTGGCCGCGGTCGTCGATCGGCGCGACGCGGAGCCGCGCCCCCTTCTCGGCCGCGAGCTGCTGCCAGGGCACGATGTTCGAATGGTGCTCGAGCCAGGTGATGACGATCTCGTCGCCCTCGCCGACGTGGCGTCGCCCCCAGGCCTGCGCGACCAGGTTGATCGCCTCGGTCGCGCCGCGCACGAAGACGATGTCCCGCACCGACGGCGCGTTGAGGAAGCGCTGCACCTTCGCGCGTGCCGCCTCGTAGGCGTCGGTCGAGCGGGCCGCTAGCGTGTGCGCTGCCCGATGGATGTTCGAGTACTCGTGCTCGTAGAAGCGCGACATGCGGTCGATCACGCTCTGCGGCTTCTGCGTGGTCGCGGCGTTGTCCAGCCAGACGAGCGGCTGGCCGTGGATGCGCTCGGCGAGGATCGGAAAGTCGCGCCGGATGGCCCAGACGTCGAACGGGCCGCCGGCGCGATCGAGCTGCGGAACGACCTCGGGGCGCACCTCGAGGAACTCGAGGCTCGGCGCGGCGACGAGAGGAGTGGGCGGCGAGGCGGTCGCGCTCGACGCCGCCTCGTCGAGAAAATAGAAGCCCGCGGCGGACGCCGTGGGTGCGACAGGGGCTGCGGGTGCGATGGACGCCGTCGCTGGCATCGCCGCCGGTGCGATGGGCGCCGTCGCTGGCATCGCCGCCGGTGCCATCGCCGTCGGTGCTATCGGCTGCGCGTGCGCCGGGGACGGCACCTCCGCGCCGGGAGGGGCGCGGAAGTAGCCGTTGGCCAGCTCGGAGAGCCACGCGGGATCGAAGAGCCCTGCGTTCGGCGTGTCCATTAGGGCCACTTGTAGTCGTGGTAGGCGTCGACCACCACGTTCTCGAGCACCCCGAGCGCGTCCTCCGTGAGCACGGCCGCGGAGCAGTAGAGCGAGATGAGGTAGGAGGCGATCGAGGTGTTGTCGATCCCCATGAACCGCACCGACAGCCCCGGCGCCTGCTCGCCCGCGAGCCCTGGCTGGAAGAGGCCCACCACCCCCTGTTTCGCCTCTCCGGTGCGGAGGAGCAGGATGCTCGTCTTGGCGCCGGCCTTGTCGCCGCTCACGGGGAGCTTGTCGCTCGGCACGAGCGGCACGCCCCGCCAGGTCAGAAACGGGCAGCCGAACATCATCGCCGTGGGTGGCGGGACGCCTCGGCGCGTGCACTCCCGCCCGAAGGCCGCGATGGCGCGCGGGTGCGCGAGGAAAAAGGCCGGTTCCTTCCAGACGCGAGCCAGCAGCTCGTCCAGGTCGTCGGGGGTCGGCGCGCCGCCGCGCGTCGGGAAGCGCATCGACGGGGCGGCGTTCTTCAAGAGCCCGTAGTCCGCGTTGTGCAGGAGCTCGTGCTCCTGGCGCTCCTTCAGGTTCTCGATGGTCAGGCGGAGCTGCTCTTTGATCTGGTCGTGCGGCTGGCTGTAGAGGTCGGAGACGCGCGTGTGCACGCCCAGCACCGACTTGATCGAGCTCAGCGTGTACTCGCGCGGTTTCTCGACGTAGTCCACGAATGAGGTCGGGATCTCCTGTTCGCCCTTCTGCGAGCAGACGACGGCGACGGCCGTATCGGTGGCCTTCGCGCGGTTGACCCGGTACGTCCCGGCCTCTACCGGCACCCAGGACAGCAGGCGCGGTAGCCACCGAGGCGTGATGATCGGGGTCTGGACGATGGTCTTGGTGGTGTTCGCAAGCTGGCGCGCTGCTGCGTCGCCGAGCGTTCTACGGCCCGTGGTCCCCTCAGCCATGCTCTTCCTCTCCTCCCGTAACGACTGTTGACGAGTGTCTACTCCACGCGAATTGTGCTCGGTACTCGGTCAATAGCGGGGCAGGGCCTTGTCGATCCGCTCGGCCCAGGCGTCGACTCCGCCGGCCAGGACCTGAAGCCGCCCGAAGCCCGCTTTGCGCATCAGATGATAGGCCTGCAGGCTGCGACCGGTCAGCTTGCAGTGCAGCGTATAGGTGTGCGTCGAGTCCAGCTCGTGTATGCGCGCCGGCAGCTCGCTCAGCGGCAGGAGCCGCGACCCCGGGATCTGCACGATCTGGTACTCGTGCGCCTCTCGCACGTCGAGGAGCTGGAAGGCCTCGCCGGCTTGCCGCCGCGCGTGGAACTCCTCCACCGTGAGGGTCGGGACCCCCTGCGCGTCCACCTCCGCCTCGGCGCCGCGGATCTGGCAGAACTCGTTGTAGTCGACCGGCGCGGTGACGGTGGGGGACTTGCCGCACACCGCGCAGCTCGCGTCCTTGCGGATGGGCAGCTCGCGGAAGCGCATGGCCAGCGCGTCGAACATGAGCAGCCGTCCGACGAGCGGGTCGCCCACGCCGAGGATCAGCTTCAGCACCTCGAGCGCCTGCAGCGTACCGACGATGCCGGGTAGAACGCCGAGCACTCCGCCCTCGGCGCACGAGGGGACGAGGCCCGGAGGGGGCGGCTCGGGAAAGAGGCACCGATAGCAGGGTCCGCGACGCGCGTCGAAGACGCTGACCTGGCCCTCGAAGCGGAAGATGCTGGCGTAGACGTTGGGCTTGCCGAGGAGCGCGCAGGCGTCGCTGACCAGGTAACGGGTGGGGAAGTTGTCGGTCCCGTCGGCGACGATGTCGTAGTCCTTGAAGAGGTCGAGCACGTTCCAGCTGGCGAGGTGCATCGCGTGCGGGACGATCTCGATCTCCGGATTCAGCTCGGTCAGTCGCTGGCGCGCCGCCTCGAGCTTCGGGCGTCCCACGTCGGCGGTGGAGTACAGCACCTGCCGCTGGATGTTCGTCAGGTCGACGGTGTCGAAGTCCACGAGGCCGAGGGTCCCGACCCCCGCCGCCGCGAGGTAGAGCGACAGCGGCGAGCCGAGCCCGCCGGCGCCGATGCAGAGGACGCGCGCGCTCTTGAGCCGCTTCTGCCCCTCGAGCGTCACCTCGGGCATGATCAGGTGGCGGCTGTAGCGCAGGATCTCCTCGCGCGAGAACGAGGTCGTCGAGGCGCCCCCCGCGATGGCCGGGATGATCGTGAGCACGTCTCCCGCCTTCACCGGGATCGCATCGAGCGTCGCGGCGAGGTCCCGGACGTTCGTATCTCCGAGGTAGAGGCTGACGAAGCTCCGCAGCTTGCCCGCGTCGTCGAAGAGCTGGCGCTTCAGCTCGGGGCTCCTCGCGGAGAGGGCGGCCAGGGCGCCCTCCACGGTCTGCGCTTCGACCTCGACGCTGTTGGCCCCCCCGACGAAGCGTCGCAGGGGAGTGGGGATCAGAATCGAGACGGCCATCGATGAGACTCCGTTCGGGTTGACAGTGCCTGGTCGGCTAGGACGCGTCGTGAAGCGTTACGTCCCGAAACGCCCCGCCGGGTTGTTCGTCCAGCGTGAAGGCGTTGAGCTCGGTCGACCGACCCTGCTGGACCGAGCAGATGAGATAAAGATAGCCGAACCAGGCGTGGGCGCGATCGTATTCTGACGGCCGCGCGGGGTGGTCGGGGTGGCTGTGGTAGTAGCCGACCACGTCCTGCCCGGTGGCGCGGGCGTGCCTTTCCGCCTGGAGCTGGAAGTCGGGGGGCACGAGGTAGCGCCGCCGTTGATCGTCGCCGTGGGTGTTGGGCGCCTCGAGGACCTCGGTGATTTGCCACGCGGAGAGCGTTCCGTCGCCGGCGCCGAAAAGCGCGCCGCAGGCCTCGTTCGGATACTGCGCTTCGCAGTGGCGCCGCAGGCGGCCCTCCAGCTCTGGGGCGAGCCTATCCATAGATGGTGGTTTCATGGCTTCTCGTCCCAGGCCGATTCGCCGATCGACTTCATCACGTTGTCGGGAAGGATGGTCACGACGAGCCCCTCGGAGAGCTCGGCAGCGACGCGCAGCGCGGCGACGACCGCGGCGCCACCGCTCGTGCCGGTGGGGAGCCCCTCCTCCCGGGCCAGCCGACGCGCCATCTCCTGGGCCTCCTCGGTCGAGACCTCTATCTGGCGGTGCACGAGGCTCGCGTCGAAGATGGGCGGCACCTCGGTCGAGGCGTAGTGTTTCGTTCCCTCGATCCCGTGGTAGGCCGCGTCGGGTTGCACGCAGATGCGCTGGATGGCGGGGTCGAGCTCCTGGAGCCGGCGGCTGACGCCGGTGAAGGTGCCGCTCGTCCCCATGATGGCCACGAAGTGGGTGAGCTTGCCGCGCGTCTGTTCCCAGAGCTCGAGCGAGGTGCTCTCGTAGTGGGCCCGCCAGTTCATCGGGTTGCTGTATTGATCGAGGTAGACGAAGCGCTCGGGCGCATCGGCGGCCATCTGCCGGGCCACCGCGCGCGCGCCGTCGGCCCCCTCGAGCGGGTCGGTGAGGATCAGCTCGGCCCCGAGCAGCTTGAGCAGGCGCTTGCGGCCGGCGCTCGCGTTGGCGGGCAAGCAGAGCGTCACGTGGTGGCCACGGGAAGCGCCGATCTGCGCGAGCGCGATCCCCGTGTTGCCGCTCGTGGAGTCGAGGATGGCCCGTGTGCCGTCGAGCAGCCCGCGCGTCTCCACGTCCCGGATCATCCAGTACGCCGCCCGGTCCTTCACCGACCCGGCGGGGTTCGTCCACTCGCACTTCACGTGTACCGCGGCGCGCACCTCTGGCCCGGGGACGCGCCGCAGGCGCACGAGGGGCGTGCCGCCTGGCGCAGCGCCAGGTCGTGCGACGGCGAGCTGTGGCGATTCCGTGGCCAGCCGCGTCTGCTCCGTGCGAAAGGGACCAGAGTATAGGTAATCGGGAGGGTCTCGCACCAGTCCCGATGTCGCCCCCCCCGTTCTGCGGTCAGGGGGCCGGGGAGGGGGGCGGCGCGACCGGGCAGATCGGGACGGGTCGCGGGCGGTCCAGGGAGTCCCCCAGACCGAGCTGTCCGAGTTCGTTGGCGCCCCAGCAATAGACCAGGTCGGCCACCGTGGCGCAGGTGTGGTCCGAGCCGGCGGCTACCGCCAGCCAGGCGCGCGAGTTGTTCGCCAGCGTCGGGGCAGGGCGGTCGACCAGGTCACCCGTGCCGAGCGCTCCGCGGGTGTTCCGACCCCAGCAGTAGAGCCCGCCGTCGTCGCGCAGCGCGCAGGTGTGGAAGCTGCCCGCCGAGACGGCGAGCCACCGGGTGCCCGGCGAAACCTGCTGGGGCGCGCTCACGGTGGTGCCGACGCCGAGACCCGTCTGGCCGCTGCTGTCGGAACCCCAGCAATAGAGGGCCCGCGAGGTCGTGAGCGCGCAGCTATGGTAGGCCCCGGCCGAGACGGTGGCCCAATCGCGCGCGTCACCGACCCGGCGCGGAGCGGGCTCCGTGGCGCTGCCCTCCCGGCCCAGCTGCCCCGCGTTGTTCAAGCCCCAGCAGGAGAGCGAGCCGTCCGACGCGACGGCACAGGTGTGGTGGGCCCCCGCGGCGACAGAGGCATAGGTCGTCGTCCCGACGGGGGTGGGGGCCGAGACGTTCTTGAGGTGGCCGAGTCCGAGCTGCCCCTCGGTGTTGCCCCCCCAGCAGGAGAGCGCCCCGCCGGTCCGGAGGCCGCAGGTGTGCGCGTTCGAGGCGGTGACGACGAGCCACGGCCCGCCGTTCACGCGGACAGGCAGCCTGCGGTCTTGTGTGTCCCCGAGGCCGAGGCGACCGTCGTCGTTGGCGCCCCAGCACCAGAGGCTTCCGTCGGACTGAATGCCGCACGTGTGCCACCAGCCGAGGGAGGTGCGCGACCAGGTGGCCGTGCCGACAGGGCTGGGGACTGCGCGCGACGTGGCATCCCCGAGGCCCAGCTGGCCGTTGTCGTTGTTGCCCCAGCAATAGAGCCGCCGGTCGATCGCGACGGAGCAGGCGTGGGCGTAGTTCGCCGCTACGGCGAGGCCCAGCGTGGGTCCGCGGCAGGGGCTGGCGTCGTGGCGCCGCGCATCCGGCGGACGCAGCTCGGGGCCGCGCGTCTCCTGCGAGCGCAGGTCCGCGCTCGCGTCGAGAAGGAGGTTGCCGTCCGCCCCCGAAGGGCGACGCGAGGCGTACGAGAAGAGGCGGTCACACCCCCCGAGCGCGGAGGCCAACCCGAGGAGCGCGAGGAGGGTCGCGGGTCGCGTGGCAGTGCCGCGCGGTCGTCCGCGTGCCGCGCGCCCCTTCATCTCCCTTCTGCCAGGCCCAGGACGCGCTGGAAGAAGGCGAGCTCGGCCTCGAGCACGTGGCGCAGGGTCTCGCGCCGACGGAAGCCGTGTTGCTCTCCCGCGTAGAGGTGGTATTCGACCGTCACCCCGGCGCGCTGCAACGCGTCCACCATGGTGTCCGCCTGCTCGGGCGGGACGGCCTTGTCCTCCATGCCCTGGAAGAAGATCACGGGGCGGCGGATGCGTTCGGGGTAGCTGCGCGGCGAGCGGGAGCGCAGGAGCTCGCCCCGATCGCCAGGCCCGTCGACGAGAAAGCGGTCGTAGCGCGACTCGAACTTGTGCGTGTCGCGCGCGAGGCCCTCGAGATCGGTGACGCCGTAGAGGCAAGAGCCGGCGGCGAAGACGTCGTGGTTCGCCAGGGCCTGAAGGACGGTGTAGCCGCCCGCGCTCCCGCCGCGGATCACCATGCGGCGCCCGTCCACGCGCCCCGTGTCCGCCAGGTGCCGCGCGCCGGCCACGCAGTCTCCGACGTCGAGGATCCCCCACTCCCCCCGGAGGCGCTCCCGGTAGGCCCGACCGTACCCCGTCGAGCCGCGGTAGTTCACGTCGAGGACGGCGAAGCCGCGACTCGTCCAGTACTGCACGCCGAGGTTCAACGTGGGGGAGGTGCAGGCCGTCGGTCCGCCGTGCGCCATCACGAGCAGCGGCGGGCGCTCGCCCGGAGGGGCCACGAACTCGCGATGCCTCGGGGCGAAGAAGAAGCCGTGCGCGGTCTCGCCGTCGAGGGTGGGGAAGGAGACCGCCTCGGGGGACGAGATGTCCGCCTCTCCCAGGGCGTCGGGCACGGTGTCGCGCGCGATCTCGATGGCGCCTCCGCGCAGGTCCAGGTGCAGAAGGCGCGTGCCGCTGCCCGCCCAGCCGACGAGCAGCGCGGCGTGGGGGCCGTGGCACGCGAGCTGGCCGACGTGCAGGAGGTCTTCGACGAGCGGCTCGAAGCGCGGCGGGTCGAGCAGGATGCGTCCCACGCGCGAGAGGCCGCGTTCGAAGCAGGCGGCCACGAGCTCGCGCGGGCCCGAGAAGGCGAAGAGCTCGGTCCCGAGCTGCCAGAGCGGAGCGCCAAACTCCGCGTCCGTGCGGAGCAGCAGCCGGGGGCCCTCCGCCGCTGCGACGTGGAGCGTCCAGTACCCGTCCACCTCGAGGCTGAAATAGAGGTCGCCCGCCGGAGACCAGACGGGCTGGAAGGCGGAGCCGCGCGTGTCTCCCGCGACGCGCTTCACGGCGCGACAGGCGCCGTCCCCGTCGAGCTCCGCGAGGTGGAGCTCCGCGGCATCCCAGGGCATGTGGGGGTGGTCCCACGCCAGGAAGGCCAGGCGTCCCCCGTCGGGGGAGAGCGCCGGCGCGGCGTAGAAGTCGCGGCCTCGGGCGAGCGGCGTCACGGCTCCGTCCGCCAGGGAGATGGCCACGAGGAGGTTCTCGGCCTCGGGCGGCTCCGGCTGGTCCTCGGGCGCGTGGCGCTCGGCGACCGCGATGAGCCGGCCGCGTTCGCGGTCCAGGATCGGCTCGGCGAAGCGATAGCCGGTGGCATCGGTCAGGCGCGTGGGTTCCTCGCCGGGCCGCTTCCGCCAGAGCTGCTGGTCCCGGTCCTGCACGAAGTAGAAGGTCGCGCCGTCGACGAGGTAGGGGCGGCCGCCGTATTCGTGTACGCGGCTGCGCGCGCTGTGAGGTGGCGGCAGCGCGTCCTCCGTGCGCCCGCCGGGGTCGCGGCGCACGACGACTCCGCGACCGCCTTCGGACGGACGGCTCTCGAGCCACCAGAGCGACCCGTCGTCGGTGGCCGTGGGAAAGCCGAGGCGCGTCGAGACGCCGGCCACGAGATCTGCAGCGAGGGGAGAAGTCCAGGTACCATATGGAGCGATGGCGGTCATGGGGCCAGTCTATCGGCGGGCGCGCGCCGGCGCATCGGTGAATCGCGGGGCGGGCTTCGTGACCGCGGGCTGCGCGCTCCTGCTGTTGGCGGCGGGGTGTCACCGGATTGCGCGGTACGCACCGGCGGGAGCTGGCGCGGGGGACGCGGGGCGAGGAGGCGATGGGCCCGTCTCCGACGCGACGCCGGTGGCTGACGGAGGCGTGGCCGGAGAGAGGGGGCGCCTCGGGGACGGTCGCCCCGACGCGCCACGGGATGCGGCCGGCCCGGACTGGGGCGCAGCGCAACTGCCGCTCGCCTTCGCCAGCGCGCAGCCGATCCCCGGGGTGAACGTCGCCGTGGGGGATTACGATCCACACCTGAGCAGCGACGGGCTCCGACTCTACTTCGCGAGCTACCGCCCCACCGGGACGGCCGAGCTGAACCTCTGGGTCGCGAGCCGCGCGTCGGCCACCGCCACGGTGTGGCAGGTCGAGGCGCTGAAGGAGCTGAACACGGACGAGGCGGACGCGGCTCCCACCTTGACGGAGGACGAGCTCACGATCGTCTTCGACCGGCCGGATGCCCGCGGCGATCGGCGCCTGTACCTGGCCAACAGGTCGCAACGCGGGCTGCCCTTCGGAGCTCCGAGGCCTGTGGGAGAGCTCACCGTCAAGGACGACGGTTTCGAGCCGGGGATCTCCGGCGACGGTCTGACGCTCGTGTTCGCGACGCGACGCGCCTGGGCAGGGGGTGGTGGGATGGACCTCTGGACGAGCCGCCGGGTGAACCGAACGTCCCCCTTCGACGCGCCCGCCCCGCTGGAAGGGGTGAACACCGCCGCGGACGAGCGCAACCCGGCCCTCTTCGGGGCGGACGGCCTCGTCTTCTCCTCGAACCGCGCCGGCGGAGCGGGGGGACTGGACCTGTACGTGTCCTACCGGGTGCCCAATAGCCCGGCTCTTGGCGCGCCCGTGCGGCTCGCGGCCTTGGCCACCGCGAGCGACGATCAAGATCCGATGGTCTGCGCCCCGCAGCGGCTGCTTCTCTTCAGCCGCGCATCCTCGGCGGGGTCCGATCTCTTCTGGGCGCGGTACTGACCGCTCAGCGCCGCGGGTGGTCGAAGGCCCCCGCCGCCAGGAACCCTAGATAGAACGAACCGGTCCGGGTCGCAGCCATGCGGCCGACCGGAGCGGCGCAAGAAGCTTTCATGGCGCTGCAAGATCTCTTCAGCGCTTCCGCGCCTTGGGGGTGGCGACCGGCCTGACGCCCGACGCACGGGCCGATAGACGGCAAAGATCATTGGGGGCCACGTCGCCCCCCACATGTGGCACGCCCGGTGCTTACACGCCACGCGGAAACGCCTTAGCCCTGGCTGGCGACGGCGCGCCACTTTCGCTGATCGGACGCTGTGCCCGATGGTCCTTGAACCCTCCTCACGCCTCGCCGCCGCCCTGCTCGCCGTGGGGGTCCTGTCGCTCGCCCCGGCGGTTCGCGGCGAGACGGCGCACGTGGCACCCGTCCGACAGCTTCTCGCCGATCCGGGGGCCCTGGCGCGCTGGCTCGCCGGTCGCAGCCCCGACGTCGCCGCGGCGCGCGCGCGCTCCGAGCAGGTAGCCGCGGAGCTCGCCGCCAGCCGGCTCCTCCCGAATCCGCAGCTCTCGTTCAGCCTGGGGACGGTCACCGCGGGGACCACGAATCCCCCGGGCCTCGGCTTCGGCGACACCGCGAACTACACCGTCGGGCTTTCGCAGCCGCTCGACCTCAGCAAGCGCGGCCCGCGGATCGACGCGGCGATGGCCCGCCACGCCTCCTCGATGGAGGAAGGCGTCGATGGGCTGGTGCAGCGCGTGGCCGAGGCTCGGCAGGTGCTGGGGCGACTCGTGCACCTCGCGGCCCGCGAACGCCTGCTGGGGGAGAGTCTGGCCTCTGCCCGTCAGGTGGTCTCGATCGAGCGCACCCGGCTCGACCAGGGCTACATCTCGGGCAACGACTTCGATCGGCTGAACCTGGACACCATGGGGATCGAGGCCGACCTGGCTCGGGCCCAGGCCGAGACCGAGGCGGTCCGGGGAAGCTGTCGTGCCACCCTGGCGGCGGTTAGCTGTCCCGTCACCGGCACCCAGGCCGAGGACCTCGACCTCGCCGCGTCCGTCCCCGCTTCCGCTTCTGCGGAAGGGGGGAGCGCCTTCCTCGACCGAAGGCCAGATCTTCGCGCCGTGGCGCAGGCCCGCGAGGCCGCGCGCTGGGACGCGCTCCTCGCCCGACGACGCGCCGTCCCCGACCCCACGCTGACGGTAGGTTTCACGCGGGACCAGCTCACCGTGGCGGGCAATCAGGCGAACAGCTTCTTTTTCGGCCTCGCCCTGACGCTCCCCGTCTTCGATCGCGGCCAGCACGACGCCGCACGCGCCCACGGGCGTCAGCGCGAGCTGGAGGCGGCTGCGGACGCGCTTCGTCACCGCGCCGTGGCAGACCTGGAGGGGCTCACGCGCAGGAGCGCGCTCCTCGAGCGCACCCTGGACAGGCTGCTTCGCCAGGCGGTGCCGCGTTCGGCGGGCGTGCTGGCCACCACGCTCACGGCGTTTCGTCGGGGCCAGGTGAGCCTGACCGACCTCCTGCTCGCGCGCCGCGCGCACCTCGCGTTGCGGCTGAACACGATGGATCTGCGCTTCGACCTGTTCACTGCGCGCAGCGAGCTCCGCCGGGTGCTGGGGCTCGACGCGTCGCTGGCCCGGCAGGCGCTCGCCAGAAAGGGGCCGTGACATGACCTCGGAAGAGACCCTCCCGTCCGCGGACGGCCAGCTCTACGCAGGCTTCCCCCGCCGGGTGCGCATCGCCGCCCTCGTCGCGGCGCTGCTCCTGTCGGGGCTCGCCGTCTGGGCCGCTGCCCGGCTCTTCACGCGCAAGGCCCCGCCTCCCGTCGCGGTGGCCCCTGGGGTCACCCTGCAGGGAGACGCGCTCGCGCTTGCGGCGGACGCACCGCAGTGGAAGCTGATCAAGCTCTGTCTCGCGCGCACCGCGGGCGCGAGGCAGACCGATCCGCTGCCCGCCCGCGTGCGTATCGACGAGACGCGGGCGGCCCGCGTGGGCTCGCCGCTGGCAGGGCGGATGACGCGCGTCCTCGTGGAGCTCGGGCAGCGCGTGAAGAAGGGGGCCCCGCTCTTCGCCGTCTCGAGCCCCGAGCTCGCGGGGCTCAAGGCCGACCGCGCGCGGGCGGAGATGGACCTGAGTCTCGCGAAGTCCAACCTGGACCGCGTGCGAGCCATGGTGACCGCCCGAGCCGTGCCGGCGAAGGACGAGGTGATGGCCACGCAGAAGGTGCGGCAGGCCGAGCTCTCCGTGTCGTTGGCGCGGGCGAAGCTGGCCTCCTTGCGCGTCGCCCCGAGCGGGGAGAACGAGTTCGTCGCCATGGCCACGCGCGACGGCGTGGTGGTCGAGAAGAACGTCCTACCCGGCCAGGAGGTGGGTCCCGACACCGCCAAGCCACTGATCATGATCGCCGACCTCGACGCGGTCTGGGTCGTGGCGGACCTCCCGGAGGCGGACGCGATGGAGATCGAGACCGGCAGCGAGGCCTGGCTCACCTCACCGTCGCTGCCGCTGGCGCGACTGCGCGCCACGGTCGAGATGGTCTCGTCGGTGGTGGATCCGGAGCGCCACACCGTGCCGATCCGTGCGCGACTCGAGAACCGCCGCCATCAGCTCCGGCCCAACATGTACGCGCAGGTCACGTTCACTCTCAAGGCGCAGGCAGGGATCGTGGAGCTCCCCGCCTCGGCCATCGTCTCGGACGGGGCGAGCCAGTACGTGTACGTCCAGCCCTCCCGAGGGCGGTTCGAGAAGCGCAAGGTCGTGGCGGGCTCGGCCCGCGCCGGCCTGGTTCCCGTGCTGAGCGGGCTCAAGGCGGGCGAGACCGTGGTGGAAGAAGGGGCCGTCCTGCTCGACAACCAGCTCGCGCTGATGCGCTAGCGCGGCCCGTACGCGCGAGCCCGAGACGATGCTCGACCGCCTTCTCCACTTCGCTCTGAAGAACCGCCTCGCGGCGTTCGTGGTGGCCGTCACGCTCCTCGGCGCGGGCTACTACTGCTACGTGAACCTCACGGTCGAGGCCTTCCCCGACCCCACCGACACGCAGGTTCAGGTGATCACCATCTTCTCCGGGCAGCCCGCCGAGGAGGTGGAGCGCCGCATCTCGCTTCCGCTCGAGAGGGCGCTCAACGGCACGCCTGGCCTCTTCAGACTGAGGAGCATCTCGCTCTTCGGCCTGTCGTTCGTGACGCTGACCTTCAACGACGGTGTGGAGGCCTTGCCGGCGCGCCAGCAGGTGCTCGAGCGCATGCGGCAGGCCGAGCTTCCCGAGGGAGTGCAGCCAGCGCTCGGTCCGATGGCGACGCCCATCGGGGAGGTGTACCGCTACACCCTCACGGGCGGCGGCGCGGACCCCATGACCTTGCGCACCTTGCAGGACTGGGTCGTCCGGCCGCAGCTCCTGCGGGTGCAGGGCGTGGCGGAGGTGGTGTCGTACGGCGGTCTGCTCAAGGAGATCCACGTCCAGCCCGAACCGGCGCGCATGGCGGCCCTCAGCGTGGGCCTCTCCTCCCTCTTCGAGGCGCTCAAGAAAGCGAGCGCCAACGCCACCGGCGGCTACGTCGAGCGTGGTGCCGAGATGTTCGTGATCCGCAGCCTCGGCATCTTCAAGTCGGAGAAGGACATCGAACAGGTCCGCGTCGGGTTTCACGCCGGCGTGCCGGTGCGGCTGAAGGACGTGGCGCAGGTCGCGGTGGGCTATGCGCCGCGGCAGGGGATCGTGACCCGCGAGCACGACGAGGACGCCGTGGAGGGGATCGTGCTCATGCGGCGCGGCGAGAACCCCACCGTGGTGCTCGAGGCGCTGCGGTCGCGCATCGACGACCTCAACGGGCGCATCCTGCCGAAGGGGGTGCGCGTCGACGCGTTCTACGACCGCACGAAGCTCGTCAGCACGACCCTGAAGACGGTGTTCAAGAACCTGGCCGAGGGGGCGGCGCTGGTCACCCTCGTGCTCTTCGCCTTCCTGCTGTCGGTGCGAGGTTCGTTGATCGTGGCCGCCGTCATCCCGCTCTCGCTGGCCGCGTCGTTCGTCTACCTCTACGCGCGCGGGATGAGCGCGAACCTGCTCTCGATGGGGGCGGTCGACTTCGGCATCATCGTCGACGGCGCGGTAATCCTTGTGGAGCACCTCTTCCACCGGTTCGAGCAGGAGGAGCAGGGCGCCGCTCCCGTGGATCGGCCGTTCGTGGATCGCATCTACGACGCCGCGCGAGAGGTGGCTCGCCCGACGCTCTTTTCGCTGCTCATCATCATCGCGGCCTACATCCCAATCTTCTCGCTGCAGCGGGTCGAAGGGCGCATCTTCGCGCCGATGGCCAATACCGTGGTGTCGGCGCTCGTCGGGGCGCTCCTCGTGAGCTTCACCCTGGTCCCCGTGCTCGCCTACTACGCCCTGCGCAAGCCGGGGAAGCATCGCGAATCCCCGCTGCTCAGGTGGTCGCGACGGGCCTTCACCCCGACTCTGCGCTTCGCCATGCAGAACCCCTGGACCGTGATGACCCTCGCCACCGGGGCGATGATCGCGACGCTGGTCTTGACCCCGAAGCTCGGCTCGGAGTTCTTGCCCGAGCTCAACGAAGGCGCGCTCTACGTCACCTTCTCGATGCCAAGCAACCTGTCGCTGACGGAAGGGCGGCGGCTCGTGCCACGCATCAAGCAGCGCCTCGCGCTCACCCCCGAGGTGACGGCGACGCTGAGCCAGCTCGGTCGCCCCGAGGACGGCACGGACCCGACGCTGCCGAACAACCTCGAGGTCTTCGTGCAGCTCAAGCCGCCGGAGGAGTGGCGCGAGGGCATTCATGGACTGAACGAGCTGATCGCCGAGATGGATCGCAACCTGAAGGTGCTCCCGGGTCTCGAGTACAACTTCTCCCAACCGATCCGGGACAACGTGGCGGAAAACATCGCTGGCCAGTTCGGGCAAATCGCGCTGAAGATCTACGGCGACGACCTCGAGGCGTTGCAGCAGGCGGCGGAGAAGGCGAAGGCCGTGATTCAGGAGGTGCCGGGTGCGGCCGACGTGGGCATCGTCAAGGCCGGCGAATCCCCGCAGCTGGCGGTGAGGCTCGACCGCGACGCCCTGGCGCGCTACGACTTGGACCTGGCGGAGGTGCAGGACTACCTCGAGACGGCCATGGGCGGACACGTCGCCAGCGAGCTGTGGGAAGGGGAGCGCCGCTTCGACGTGACGGTGCGGCTACCGAAGGCCACGCGCGAGGACGTGGGGAGCATTCGACGGATCATGCTGCCGCTCAAGGATGGTGCGCTCATTCCCCTGACCGCCGTGGCGAGGGTCGATATGGGGCTCGGGCGCGCGGCGATCACGCGCGAGAACGGTCGCCGCTACGTCGGCGTGCGTATGAACGTGCGCAACCGGGACCTCGGTTCGTTCGTGGCCGAAGCGCGAGACAAGGTCGCCTCGACGACGAAGCTCCCGCCGGGCTACGAGCTCACGTGGGGGGGAGAGTTCGAGAACCAGCAGCGGGCGATGAAGCGGTTGCAGCTGGTGATTCCGCTGGCCCTGGCGATCACCTTCCTGCTGCTCTTCTCGGCCTTTGGATCTGTGTTCGATTCGACGTTGATCCTGCTCAATGTCCCCTTCGCGCTCGTCGGGGGGATTCTCGGGCTGGCCGTGGCGGGTCTGACGCTCTCGGTCTCCGCCGCGGTCGGCTTCATCGCCCTCCTCGGGCAGGCCGTGCTCAACGGCGTCCTCGTCGTGGCGGCCATCCGGAGCCGGCTCGACCGGGGAGAGGGTCTCTATCAGGCGGTAACGGGCGGCGTGCAAGATCGTCTGCGGGCCGTCCTCGTCACCGCGCTGCTCGCGTCGCTCGGCCTCCTACCGGCGGCGCTGTCGCACGCTATCGGCAGCGAGACGCAGCGACCGATCGCCGTGGTCGTCGTGGGGGGCACGATCTCGGCGGCGGCGCTGACCCTTGTCGTGCTGCCGGTGACCTATTATTGGGCGTGTTGGCTCAGGGCCCGCTGGCGCGGCGGAGCGCCGGTCAGGCAAGGAGCGGCGGAGCAGGCGTAAACGGCGAGGGCACTTCATGGGTGCGGCAGCACGTGGGGGAGCGGAGGCGGAATCGCACTTTCTCGGCCGGGGGCCGCGGAGCCTTTCCGGCGCGCACGCCCGGTTCGCGCGGGCGGCGCTCCTGATCTATGGCGCCGCCGCCGTCGTGGCGGGAGCGCTCCTCGTCGTGGCGTTGACTACCGATCGGAGCCACGACGAGCAGCAGGCGCGCGAGACGCTGCTCCTGGAGACGGAGGTGCGCGCCCAGGGCGTCGCGGAACACCTCAAGCTCCTGTCGCAGGAGCTCCGACGCCTAAGTCAGCGGGCGGAGGTGAACTTGACCGACGGGAACCTGGAGCCAGAGCGGACGTTGCTACAGCAAGCGCATCGGCGAAGTCCGTTCTTCACCGCCGGGGTGGCAGTGCTCGCGGCGTCGGGAGACCTCCTCTGGGCGGATCCTCCGGAGATCGTCGGACTCGAGCGGTCGTTCGCAGGAAGAAGCTGGTTTCGCCAGCTGCACATTCGCCGGCGGGTGAGTCTGGTTCCGGTGGTGCCCGATCGGGATGACGCGATCTTATTCATGGTGTGTCCGGTGGAGCGTGAGGGGCGCTTCGATGGAGCGCTTCTCGGCGCGATCGACCTCACGCGCATCGGCGGCGTGACGGTCGCGGGAAGCGGCAGCAGTCGAGCTGCGACCATTCTCGCTACCCGCGAGGGCTCGGTGGTGCATCCCGCGCGTCCGCCCTCGTTCGCGCGTGAGGGCGCGTGGAAGGAGCTCTTCGGCTCGCGGCCGCGGGCGCAGGCCGAGGTGCGCGAGGTGCGGCTGGACGGACGGTCCACGGTGGTAGCGGTTGCGCCCATGTCGCGTGGACTGGTGCTCCTGTCTCTCGCGGAGCGCGGGCAGATCTACGGACCCGCGAGGCAGCGCATGTACGGCCGCCTGGCGGGGGGACTCGTGCTGGCTCTCGCGCCGCTCGCGCTCCTGGTCCTCTTCCTGCGGCGGTCGCTGCGCGTCTTTCGGCAGACCGAGGAGCTCGCGGTGCGCGAGGATCGTCTGCGCCTCCTCGGCGAGGCGACGAACGTGATCGCGCACGAGGTCAAGAATGCGCTCAACGGTCTGCGGCTCGGTCTGGATGTGCTCCTCGGGGCCAGGCCGGGAGCGCCGGCGCCGAACCAGGAGCGGGTGGCAGCGGCGCTGCGCAAGCAGATTGAGCGCCTCACGGAGTTCACCTCCGAGCTGCTGATCTTCTCCAAGGGGATCGCCCCGCGACCGGTGGCGCTCGACCTGAGCGACTTCGTGCGCAAGGTGACGAGTCTGGCGGAGGAGCAGGCGCGCGAGCTGGGGGTCGAGCTGGCGGTGGAGGTTCCCTCCGATGACCTTCGCGCGACAGCCGACCCGACGTTGCTGCATCTGGTGGTCACGAACCTGGTGGGGAATGCTCTGGACGCGGTCTCGGGCGGCGGGCACGACCACCCGCGCGTGGTGGTGCGCCTGGAGTGCCGGCAGGGCCTCGTGGAGCTGCGGGTGACGGACAACGGACCGGGAGTGCCGGCGCCGGTGCGCGAAAGGCTCTTCGAGCCCTTCGTCACGGGCAAGCCGAACGGGGTGGGAATCGGCCTCGCGCTCTCGCGCAAGATCGCGAGGGCGCACGGCGGCGATCTGGTGCTCGAGGGAGGAAGCGCGGGCGCGACGTTTCTTCTGACGGTGCCGAAGGAGTCACCATGAGCGCGAGCGTTCTGGTCGTGGACGACGAACCGGTCTTTCGCGTGATGGCGGAAGAGGCGCTCTCTGCGGACGGCTTCGACGTGCGCACCGCCTCTACTCTGGCGAGGGCCCGCAGCGAGGTCGATCGTACAGCCCCCGACGTCGTGATCCTGGATCGGCGTCTTCCGGACGGGGACGGGATCGATTTTCTGCCGGTGCTTCGCGCCTCGGGCTCGTCCGCACCCCTGGTGATCGTCGTGACGGCCTACGGCGACGTCGAGAACGCTGTGGACGCGCTGCGGGCGGGGGCCTGGGACTACCTGACCAAGCCGGTGCAGCTCACGGATCTGGTGGTGAAGCTGCGCAAGGCGATCGAGGCCCGGGGATTGCGCGACCGTCTGGCCCTGGCCAAGAGCAGCGCGGCCCAGCCCTCGCGCGTGGAGCCTCGCAGCGCGGCCATGCGCGAGGTCGTGTCGCGCATCTCGAGCGTGGCCCAGAGCCCGACCACGCCAGTCTTTCTGACGGGCCCCTCGGGGGCGGGGAAGCAATACGCCGCGGAGTTGCTGCACGCGCTCACCTACCAGGCCACGGACGCGGACGCCCCCTTCGTCGAGCTGAACTGCGCCGCGATTCCGGAGGAGCTCCTCGAGAGCGAGCTCTTCGGTCACGAGAAGGGCGCCTTCACCGACGCCAAGACCGCGCGCCGGGGGCTGGTCGAGCTCGCCGACGGCGGGACCCTCTTTCTCGACGAGGTCACCGAGTTGCCGCTGCGTTCGCAGGCCAAGCTGCTGAAGTTTCTCGACACGATGACCTTCCGGCGACTGGGCAGCGAACGCGAGCGAAGCGTACGACTACGCGTGGTCGCGGCGACGAATCGTAACCTGCACGACGCGGGGCGGGCCGAGCGGCTACGGGAGGATCTCTTCCACCGGCTCGCGGTCTTCGTGGTCGCGATCCCGTCGCTTGCGGAGCGCGGCGAGGACATCGCGGAGCTGACGGATTCTTTCGTGGAGTTCTTCGCCGGGCGCCTGCGCAAGAACGTGCGGGGGCTCACCACGGGGGCTCGCGCGGCCCTGGCGCACTACGGGTACCCCGGGCAGGTTCGCGAGCTGCGCAACATCATCGAGCGGGCCATGATCCTCGCCCGAGGACCCCTGATCACCGAGGACGATCTGGTCTTGCCGGGTAGCGCGGCGGCGTCTCCCGCGCGGCCGGGCTTCTTCGTGGTCGAGCTCGGGGAGGGGGGCGCACCGCCGGAGCTGGAGCAGGTCGAGCGTGAGTACGTGGGCCGAGTGCTCGGACACCTCGGGGGCCGGCGGATGGCCGCGGCGCAGGCGCTCGGCGTCTCGTACCCCACTTTCTTGAAGCGGCTGCGGGAGCTGGGGCTAGAGCGAGAGGATAAGGGGTAGCGGGAGAAAAAGACGGGCGGCGCTCCAGCAGACGCCGACAGCGGTCGCCGAAGGCGGAAGCGACGCGAGACGCACCCCCGAGGAGGGGGAGGACGCGCCCGCCGCAGCTACTCTCCTCCGTGCGGCCGACTTCGCCGTCGGGTGAGGCCGCCGCTGGAGCGCCGCCCGAAGCACGTCGCTAGTCCGACACGAGCGGGTGACGCCCACGCCGCAGGAAGGCGGGGGTGTCGATCTCGCTCTCCTCGGGCACCTGCAGGCTCGGATGGAGGCGCGGCACGGAGGCGTGCTGGCCGCTCATCCGACGCGGGCGCGCCGAGAGGGTCGGGTCACCGGGGTCGCTCACGGCCGTCGGGGCCTCGGAATACGGAAAGCTCGTCTGCGGCGCGGGTGCGGGGAGCTGCGCCAGGCGCTGCTGGTGCTGACGCGCGATCTCGGTGGCGGAGGGAGCGGCCGGCGCCGGCGACGCGGTCGCCTCCCCCAGGTTCGGAGCCACGGGGGCGGCCGGCGCGAAGGGCGTCGGATGCACGAAGGCCGTCCCGGGGGTTCCAGCGGCGGTGTAGGGGGAGCTGCCGTAGCCTGCACCGTCGTAGCCCGCACCGTCGGATTGACCCGCGTACCCCGCCTCGGCCTCGAAGGCCGCGGCGATGCTCTGCGCGGGGGCGTACTGCGGCTCCTCGACGAGCAGCGCCTCCGGCTCGTCGGTGTAGTAGACGGCGGCCTCCGGGGCGGCGAGCGGCGCCGAAGGGGCGTAGGGGTTCGGGGCCTGCGCCGTCATCGCCGGCGGCGCGACGGGCGCGGGAGCGTAGTAGGGCGCCTGCACCGGCCGAGCCTGGAGCGGAGCGGGTGCGTAGGTCTCCTGCGAAGCGCTGGCCGCCAGCGGGAGCGGGGCGGGCGCCGTCGGGAAGACCCCGTACGGGGAGGTCTGTGGCAGGGGCGCCGCGGCCTGCGGGGTCGGAGGCGGCATCATGTTCGTGGCAGGGTATTGCCGCGCGGGGGGCTCGGCCGCGCCGAAAGCCGCCGCCCGTCCCCCTCCACCCGGGTTGGAAGCCAGGGCGTACGCGGGCTCGGCGGGGCCCCGACGGGTCTCCTGCATGGCGCTGTGATGCGAGGTGCTGGTGCTGCCGGTCTGGGTCCGCGGACGGGCCGCGTGCGTCGATCGCGGGCTCTCCTGCACACGGAGTCGGCCGTCGAAACCGGTGGCGATGACGGTGATCCGGACCTGGTCCTCCATGTTCGCGTCCACGACGGAGCCGAAGATGATGTTGGCGTCCTCGTGCGCCGCCTCCTGGATCAGCATCGCGGCCTCGTTGATCTCGGCCAGGGTGAGGTCCGGTCCGCCGGTGATGTTGATCAGGATGCCGGTGGCGCCGTCGATGCTCACGTCCTCGAGGAGTGGGCTGTTGATGGCTTGCTTGGCGGCCTCGAGCGCCTTGCGGTCGCCGAGGGCGTAGCCGGAGCCCATCAGGGCGTGGCCCTTCTCGCTCATCACGGTGCGCACGTCGGCGAAGTCCACGTTGATGAAGCCGTGGATCACGACCAGGTCGGAGATCCCCTGCACCGCGTTGAGCAGGACGTCGTCAACCTTGCGGAAGGCGTCGAGCATGCTCGTGGCCTGCCCCGCGACGGTGAGCAGCCGCTCGTTCGGAATGGCGATCAGCGTGTCCACCGCCTGCTCGAGCGCGTCCATCCCGACGTCGGCCTGCCGCATGCGGCGCTTCCCCTCGAAGCGGAAGGGCTTGGTCACCACGCCCACGGTGAGCGCTCCCAGGTCCTTCGCCACCTGGGCGATCACCGGCGCGGCGCCCGTCCCGGTCCCGCCCCCCATCCCGGCGGTGACGAAGACCATGTCGGCCCCCTGCAGCGCCTCCTGGATGCGGGCGGTGTCCTCGAGCGCCGAGTTGCGCCCCACGTCGGGGTTGGCCCCGGCGCCGAGTCCGCGGGTGAGAGCGGCTCCGAGCTGGACCTTGGTCGGCGCCAGGTTGCTCTCGAGCGCCTGCAGGTCGGTGTTGGCGGCAATGAAGTCCACACCCTCGAGGCCGCCCGCGATCATGGTGTTGATGGCGTTTCCTCCGCCACCTCCCACGCCGATGACCTTGATGCGTGCCTGGTTCGGGGTGTCGTCCGCGAGTTCGATCAATGGCATGTTCCGGTCCCTCCTCGTTTTCGCGTCGCGTGGTCCCCACTCGGGCCTCACCGAGTTGCCACCACGCGTCGCCCGTGAAAGCGCGCCTCCGGTGCGCGCGGGTTATCTTCCAGAGCGGGGTCCCGCCCGCTCTAGAAAGAACGTTCTAGAACACCTTCGAGAACCAATCCTTCACGCGGTGCCCCAGGCTCACCTTCTCGGGGCGCGCGCGGTGGGCGCCGGCCGATTCGAGCTGCTTCGCGCCGTAGAGCACGAGCCCGACGCCCGTGGCGAACTTGGGGCTCCGCACCACGTCCACGAGCCCGCCGATGCCGCGCGGGGCCCCCCGACGCACGGGGAGTCCGAGCACCTCCTCGGCCAGCTCCGGCATCCCTTCCATGATCGTCGTGCCGCCGGTGATCACCGCGCCCGAGGCCAGGAGCTCCTCGTAACCGGTCTTGGCCACCTCGCGCTGGACGAGCATGAACATCTCCTCGACGCGGGGTTCGATGACCTCGCAGAGGACCCGGCGCGGTACGCGGCGCGGGGCACGACCGCCGACGCTCGGCACCTCGATCTCCTCGTCGGCGTCGACCATCGAGGTCATCGCGCAGCCCCAGCGCTGCTTGATCTTCTCGGCCTCGATCGACGGGGTGCGCAGGCCCACGGCGATGTCGTTCGTGATGTGGTTTCCGCCCGCCGCGACGACCGAGGTGTGCACGATCGACCCCTCGGAGAAGATCGTGATGTCGGTCGTGCCGCCGCCGATGTCGATCAGCGCCACGCCGAGCTCCATCTCGTCCTCGTGCAGCACGGCGTGGCCGCTCGCGAGGGGCTGGAGCACCAGGTCCGCCACCTGGAGGTCGCAGCGCTGGCAGCACTTCACGATGTTCTGCGCGCTGGTCACGGCGGCGGTGACGATGTGCACTCGCGCCTCGAGGCGCACGCCGCTCATGCCGAGGGGCTCCTTGATGCCGTCCTGACCGTCGACGACGAAGTCCTGGGGCAGGACGTGGATGATCTCCTTGTCCATCGGGATCGCCACGGCCTTCGCCGCGTCGATCACGCGCCCCACGTCGGAGGTGCGGACCTCGCCGTCCTTGACCGCTACGATGCCGTGGCTGTTGAAGCCCTTGATGTGTCCGCCCGCGATGCCGGCGTAGACGCTGGAGATCTCGCACCCCGCCATCAGCTCCGCCTCCTCGATGGCGCGCTTGATGGAGGCGACGGTGTGATCGATGTGCGTCACCACGCCCTTGCGCAGGCCGCGCGAGGGGGCGGTGCCGATGCCGATGATGTCGATCCCCTCGTCGGAGACCTCTCCGACGATGGCGGCGATCTTGGTCGTGCCGATGTCGAGTCCTACGATCAGCTCGTCGCGCTTTGGCATCCGTCTCTTCGCCCTATTCCTGGCTGGCCATGCGGACGACCGCTCGGTCGGGCCGCACGTCGTTGTCGAGATACAGCGATTGCATGCGTCGAACGTCGGGGCCGAGCGCCGCGAGGACCGCGTCCAGGCGACGCAGCCGCTCGTCGGAGAAGTGGGTCCCGAACCGGAGCGCGGCGCCGCGCTCCGTGAGGAAGAAGCTGACCTCGCCGGTGGCGCTCACGCGCACCTCGCTGAGCGGGGGGCGCGGCCCGGTCTGGTACTGGGCGAGCGCAGAGAGGGCGGTCCGCATACGGGCCTGCGCCGTGGCCGGCTCGTTCAGATAGGTCAGCCGGGAGATGCCGGTGATGGCGACCAGCCCGTCGGCCTCCTCGGTGGTGGCCTTCTTGAAGACCTGGCCCTCGGCGTTGACGAGGTAGAGGTGCCCGAGGGCCAGCAGCGCCCTGGGCTCTTCCTCGACCAGCCGGACCTTCAGGGTGCTCGGGAGCTGCCGCTCGACGCGCGCCTCCCGGATCCAGGGGTGGCTGACGAGGGTCCGGGCCAGCTCGTTGAGCGAGACGCGGAAGATGCTCTGACCGCGAGCGCCCTCGACCAGGCGGAGCAGCTCGGCGGTCGGCGCGCGGGAGGTCCCCTCCAGGCGCAGCTCCTTCACGCGGAAGTAGGTCGAGGCCATGACCTTGCGGTACCCGAAGAAGCCGCCGGTCCCCAGGCCCCCGACGAGGACGACCACGCCGAGCACCTTGAGGCCGGTGAGACCGACGGCGAGGGCTCGCCTGCCCGCGGCGCGCCAGTCGCGCGGAGGACGCGGGGGACGGGCCGGACGCGGGAGCGGCGCGCTCTCGACGGGGGTCGAGGTCGGGGCGACGGCGCGGGGAGGCTTGGCGGGGGCCACCCGACGGTTCCCCTTGCCCGAGCGCAGGCGCCGCAGCAGGCCGGTCAGGCCGCCGGGACGCTCGAGGGTCTTGCGCCGGTTGCTCCGCTTCATGCCTTGAGCGCCGCGTCGAGAAGGATGCGTTCCACGAGCTCGCCGTAGCTCCAGCCGAGGTGCGCGGCGATCTTGGGCAGCAGGCTGTGGCTGGTCATGCCGGGGAGGGTGTTGACCTCCAGGATGACCGGGTCGTTCAGGCCGTCCCAGCGCAGGTCCACCCGCGTCGCGCCGGCGCAGTCGAGCAGCCGGTGGGCCTCGACGGCGATCTCCTCGAGGCGTCGCCGGGGCCCGTCGTCGAGGGGGGCGGGGACGAAGTAGCTCGTGTCGTCGCGCTGGTACTTCGCCTCGTAGTCGTAGTGACCGACGGCGGCGCGGATCTCGACCGAGCCGAGCGCGCGGGCGCTGTCGCCGGAGCCCATCACGGCCACCGAGAGCTCGCGCCCGGGGACGTAGCGTTCGACGAGCGCGCCACCGCGGGTTCCCTGGTTGGCCCGGGCGATCGCAGCCTCGAGCTGCGCCTCGTCGTGGACCACGGTGACGCCCACGCTGCTCCCCTCCGCGCGCGGCTTCACGACCACCGGGAGGCCGAGGCCGAGCGCCTCCTCGACGGTCGCGGGGAAGCCGTACGCCGCGGTCGGGAGCCCGGCGGCCACGAACATGCGCTTGCTGACCACCTTGTCCATCGCCAGGGCCGAGGCCAGCACGCCCGAGCCGGTGTACGGGATGCGCAGGGACTCGAGCAGGCCCTGGATGCAGCCGTCCTCGCCCCAGCGTCCGTGCAGCGCGAGGAAGGCCACCTGCACCCCCTCGGCGCGGAGACGTGCCGCGACGTCCAGGTCCACGTCGATGGCCACGGTGGCGTAGCCCCGCTCGGTCAGGGCGCCCAGGGCGGCGCGGCCGGTCTCCAGCGAGACCTCCCGCTCGGCGGAGAGCCCGCCCAAGAGCACGCCGATTCGTTGACGCTTCAGCTCCGCTACGGTGCCTGTCACGCGCTCGCTCCCGCGCCTCGTCGAGTGTGCGGTTCCATAGAGCCAGCCCACGATCGCGTGGGCAACTTTTTGGCCGGAATTTTCTCGGGAAATTGGCCGGCGAGCGGGCCCCGCGCGGGGCCCGGCCAAGGCCCCAAATCGTAAGACGTTTTGGTGAGGAGGTTTACGGGATCGGCGCGCGGGAATGCGGCGGGGCGATCACCCCACGCGCTCTAGCGTGGAGATTGCGACAGCTCGCGAAGCAGGGTCTCGCCCACCTGCCAGATGTCTCCCGCGCCCAGGGTCACGACCAGGTCCCCGGCCCGAACGCGGCCCCCCAGCGCGGCCTGGAGCTCCTCGCGCGAGGCGGCGAAGGTCACGTCGTGGTGCCCGTGCGCCCGGATCGCCTCCGCGAGGCGGTCTCCGGTGATCCCGTCGAGCGGCTCCTCGCCGGCGGCGTAGATCGGCGACACGAGCACCACCTCGGCGTCGTAGAAGGCGGTGGCGAACTGGTCGAACAGGTGCTGCACGCGACTGTAGCGGTGCGGCTGGAAGACCGCCACGACCCGGCGGCCGAAGGCCTCGCGCGCGCCGGAGAGGGTGGCCTTGATCTCCGTCGGGTGGTGCCCGTAGTCGTCCACGACGGTGACGCCTCCGACCTCGCCGCGCACGGTGAAGCGTCGCTGCACGCCGCCGAAGCTGGAGAGGGCCTTCGCCGCGGCGTCGAGAGGGATCTCCAGCTCGTCCGCGATGGCCAGCGCCGCGAGGGCGTTGAGCACGTTGTGACGGCCCACCATCTGCAGCGTGACGCGCTCGCCCACCTTGCCGCGACGGACCGGCCGGAAGGAGGTGGTGAAGCCGCGGACCTCCACGTCCTGGAGGCTGTAGTCGGCCTGCGGGCGGCCACCGTAGGTCACGTGCCGCTTCTCGACCCGCGGCAAGAGACTCTGGACATTCTCGCAATCGAGGCAAAGAACGGAAAGTCCGTAAAACGGGACCTTGTTCACGAAGGCCAGGAAGGTCTCCTTCAGGTGCTCGAGGCTGCCGTAGTGATCCATGTGCTCCGGATCGATGTTCGTCACCACCGCCAGGGTCGGCGTGAGGCTCAGAAAGGACCCGTCGCTCTCGTCGGCCTCGGCGACCAGGTAGTCTCCCTGGCCGAGCCGGGCGTTGCTGCCCAGGCTGTTCACCTTCCCGCCGATCACCACCGTGGGGTCGAGCCCCGCCTGGTCGAGGAGCGTGGCGACCATCGAGGTCGTGGTGGTCTTGCCGTGACTCCCGGCCACCGCCACGCCCACCTTGAGGCGCATCAGCTCGGCGAGCATCTCCGCGCGAGGGATCACCGGGATGCCGCGCCGCCGCGCCTCGACCACTTCGGGGTTGTCCCGGCGCACGGCGCTCGAGATGACGACCACGTCGGTCGCGCCTAGGTTCGCCGCCGCGTGTCCCACCGCGATGCGGCCGCCGAAGCTGGCCAGGCGCCGCGTGGTCTCGCTCTCCTTCAGGTCGGAGCCGCTCACTCCGTAGCCCAGGTTCAGCAGCACCTCGGCAATTCCACTCATGCCGATGCCCCCGATCCCCACGAAGTGGATCTGGTGCATGCGGCCCTTGAACATTCCGCGCATCATGGCGCGGGATGATAGACCAGCTCCTCGAGGAGGGCCACCACGCGGGCCGCCGCGTCGGGCCGGGCGGCGGTGCGCAGGGCCGCGCCCATCCGCAGAAGGAGCTGCGGGTCGCTGAAGAGGCGGATCACTTCGTCCGCGAGCTGCGCCGGCTCGAGCTCCTGCTGCGACAGGACCAGGGCGCCGCCGGTGCTCTCGAGCGCGCGGGCGTTGGCGCGCTGGTGGTCGTCGGCGGCGAAGGGGTAGGGGACGAGCAGCGCCGGCTTGCCGGCGAGGCAGAGCTCGGCGCAGGTCGTGGCCCCCGCGCGACTGATTACCAGATTTGCCTCGCGGTAGGCGGCGGCGACGTCGTCGATGAAGGGGCGCACCTCGACCGAGAGCTTCGCCTCTCGGTAGCGCTCGGCGACCCAGGTCTCGTCAGCGGCCCCGGTCTGATGCACCAGGCGGAGCCCCGGGTGGACCCGGAAGATGGCCGGCGCAGCGGCGACCATCAGCTCGTTGACGCGGCGGGCCCCCTGGCTCCCGCCGAGCACGAGCAGGCTGCGCGGCGCGCCGTGGGGCGGACCCGAGCGCGCGAGCGCCGCGACGAGGGGGCGCCGGAGCGGATTGCCGAGGAGCACGGCCCTGCCTCGGGGAAAGCGTGCCGTGGCCTCGGCGAAGCTGACCACCACGCGGCTCGCGAGCCGCGCCAGGACGCGGTTGGTCAGCCCCGGGATGGCGTTCTGCTCGAGGAGCACCACGGGACAGTGGCGGAGCCACGCGGCCAGAGCCATGGGCCCCGAGGCGAAGCCCCCCACGCCGACCAGCACCTGCGGGTCGAAGCGTCGCAGGATGCCGAGCGCTCGCGCGAGCGCGCCGGGAAGCCCGGCCAGCGTGCGCATCCGGACGACCGAGCTCGCTCCCTTCAGCTTGCCGACCTTCAGCAGCTCGAGGCGGTAGCCGTGCGCCGGGATCAGGCGCTCCTCGAGTCCCCCGGAGCTGCCCACGAAGAGCACCTCGCTGCCGGGAGCGCGGGCCAGGAGCTCCTCGGCCACGGCGAGCGCGGGGAAGACGTGCCCCCCGGTCCCGCCCCCCGCGATCGCCACCCGCAAGGGCGGACTCCCTCCTTCCGGGTCAACCCCCATCGGCGACGACGACGCGCTGCGGACGACGACGGTTGGAGCTGCCGCGAGCGCTCGACGGCTGTGCGGGTGAAGGCTCCGCGACCGGGGCGGGGTGTCGGGCCGCCACGTTGAGCAGGATCCCCATGCCGTACATGGCCACGACCAGGGCCGACCCGCCGTAGCTCACGAGCGGGAGCGTGATCCCCTTGGTGGGCACCATGCCGAGCACCACCGTCATGTGCAGGAGCGCCTGCAGCGAGAAGATGGCCGTGATGCCGAAGGCCAGGTAGGTGCCGAAGAGGTCGGCGGCGCCCACGGCCGCGCGGACGCCGCGCCACAGGATGACCAGGAAGGCGAGGATCACGCCGAGGACGCCGAGGAGCCCGAGCTCCTCGCCCGTGATGGCGAAGATGAAGTCCGTGTGCGCCGCGGGGAGAAAGAACAGCTTCTGCTTGCCGTCGCCGAGCCCGAGTCCGAAGAGCCCCCCGGAGCCGACGCTGATGAGCGACTCGCTCACCTGATAGCCCGCGTCCTGGCGGTAGGCCCACGGGTCGAGAAAGGCGAGCAGGCGTCGCATGCGCCACGGGGTGCCGACGATGAGCTGGTAGACCACCGGGGCGCAGACGAGCAGCGAGATGAGCAGGTACGAGAGCTTGGTGCCGGCCACGAAAAGCAGGAGCAGGGTCACGAGCACCAGGATCCCCGCGCTCCCCAGGTCGGGCTGCTTGAGGATGAGGAGCGCCATCATCCCGGCCACGCAGAGGTGGGGTAGAAAGCCGACCGAGAAGATGCGCATCGTCGCGCGCTTCTTCGCCAGCGAGTAGGCGAGGTAGATCACGAGCGCGATCTTGGCCGGCTCGGAGGGCTGGACCGAGATGCCCCCGAGGCGAAACCACCGCACGGCGCCGTCCACGCGCGTGCCGATCCCCGGGATCACGACGAGGAGCAACGACAGGAGGCTGAGCCCGAGGATGGGGTAGACCCAGCGGGCGTAGCGCCGGTAGTCGATGCGCCAGCCGGCGTAGAGCGCCACCAGTCCGGCGAAGGCGTAGATCAGGTGGCGGCGCAGGAAGTACGTCCCGTTGCCGTAGTTGGCCGAGGCGAAGAGCGCGCTCGAGCTGTAGACCATCACCGCGCCGAAACAGACCAGGAGGAGGGCCGCGCCGAGGAGCACCAGGTCGAGCCCTCGCGGGGCGCCCTCGGGGGGGGCCGCGGTGAGCACCGACGGCGCCTTCTGCCAGGGGAGGCGCAGGGGCGGCAGGCGAAGCGCGGGCAGACGGAGCCTGGGCAGGCGGAGGCCGCGCAGGCGGTCACCGGCCCGCTGGAGCAGTGCGCGCGTGGGGGAGATGCGCCGATTTCCCATCGAGCCCATCTTGGCGGCACCGAGGGACGGAGGCGAATTTTTCGCTACGCGAGCGCGGTGGAAAATCAGTCGGGAAGGGCCGCCACGGCGGAGGCGAAGACGCGTCCCCGCTCCTCGTAGTTCGTGAACATGTCGTAGCTCGAGCAGGCCGGCGACAGGATCACCGCGTCGCCGGTCCGGGCCAGGCTCGCGGCGAGGCGTACCGCCTCGGGGAGTGTCCCCGCGTGGTGCAAGGGGAGGTGCCCGGCCAGGGTGCGCTCGATGAGCGGCGCCGCGGCGCCGATGAGCACGGCGTGCCGGCAGACCTCCGCGAGCACGGGGACGAGCGGGGCGTAGTCCCCCCCTTTGTCCTTGCCGCCGGCGATGAGGACCACGGGCCGCTCGAAGCCGGTGAGCGAGCCGATGACCGAGCCCACGTTCGTGGCCTTCGAGTCGTTGTAGTAGCGCACGCCGCGGGTCTCCCCGACGAGCTGCATGCGGTGCGGCAGCCCGCGGAAGGTCTCGAGCGCCCGGGTGCACGCGTCGGCCGGCACCCCGGCGAGCCGCGCGCCGAGCAGCGCCGCGAGCGCGTTCTGCAGGTTGTGCTGCCCCGCGAGGGCGAGGAGCGAGCGCGGGTAGCGTTCGACCTCTCCCCGGGGGAGCCGCACGCAGAGCGCGTCCTCCTCGGGCCAGGCGCCGGGTTCCCGCCCGTCGTCGAGGCGGAAGGTCAGGAGCTGGGCCCTCGAGGCGCGGGCGAGCGTGCGGCAGAGCTCCTGGTCCGGCGCGCCGTTCACCACCGCGAAGTCGGTCGCCGTCTGGCGCTCGAAGATGCGGGCCTTCGCGGCCTGGTACTCGGCGAAGGTGGCGTAGCGGTCCAGGTGGTCCTCGGTGAGGTTCAGGAGGAGCGCCACCCGGGCGTGGAAGGTCTCCACCGTCTCGAGCTGGAAGCTCGAGAGCTCGAGGACGAGCAGCCCGTCCGGACCTGCCGCCGGCGTGTCCACGGCCTCGCAGAACGGCTGCCCGAGGTTGCCGCCGCAGAAGGTGGGGGCGCCGGAGGCCTCCGCCATGGCGCCGAGGAGGCTCGTGGTGGTGGACTTGCCGTTCGTGCCGGTGATGGCCACCACGCGGCCGCGGACGAAGCGATAGGCGAGCTCGATCTCGCCGATCACGGGGACTCCGGCGCGGCGCGCGGCCTCGAGCTCGGGGATGGGCGGGACCCCGGGGCTGAGCACGATCAGCTCGGCTCCCGTGAAGCTCGCTTCGCGGTGTCCGCCGAGCTCGAGCGTGGCGCAGCCGCCGAGCGCGGCGACCGCGTCGGAGAGCGCCCCCTCGCTCCGCTGGTCGGTGACCGTGACCCGGGCGCCCCTCCTCGCGCAGAGGCGTGCGGCAGCCGTGCCGGAGCGGCCGAGACCGACGACGAGCACGCGTTTACCCGTGAGCTCCATGACGCTACCTCAGCTTGAGCGTCGCCAGCGCGACGAGGGCCAGCATGATCGAGATGATCCAGAAGCGGACGATCACCTTGGGCTCGGCCCACCCCTTGAGCTCGAAGTGGTGGTGGATCGGGGCCATCTTGAAGACGCGCTTCCCGGTGAGCTTGAACGACAGCACCTGCACCATCACGGAGACGGCCTCGAGGACGAAGACCCCGCCGAGCACGACCCAGACCAGCTCGTTCTTGGTGAGCAGGGCCAGCATGCCGAGGCCGCCGCCGAGGGAGAGCGACCCCACGTCTCCCATGAAGACCGAGGCCGGGTAGGTGTTGTACCAGAGGAAGCCCACCCCCGAGCCGACCATCGCGCCGCAGTAGATGGCCAGCTCCGAGGCGCCGGCGATGTGGGGGATGTTGAGGTAGTCGGCGATGTTGAACTTGTCGAGCACGGTGCCCGCCGCGTAGGAGAGGACGAGGAAGGTCGCGGCGCAGATGATCACCGGACCGATGGCGAGGCCGTCCAGCCCGTCGGTGAGGTTCACCGCGTTCGAGCTGCCCACCACCACGATCAGGCCGAGGACGAAGTAGAGCGCGGCGGGGAGCACGAGCGGGTGCCGGTCGAAGTTGACGAACGGCAGGGCGAAGCGCAGCCGCACGGCCTCGGGGAGCGCGTCGCCGTAGATCATGTAGGCCACCGCGGCGCCGCCGATCACGAACTGGCCGAGCATCTTGAGCTTGCCGGGGAGGCCCTTGCTGTTCTTGAAGCGGAGCTTCAGCGAGTCGTCGAGAAAGCCGATCGCGCCGTAGCCCACCGTGACCGCCAGGGTGAGCCAGACCAGCCGGTCGTGCAGGTCGCACCAGAGGAAGGTCGGAATGACGAGCGAGAGGAGGATGAGGCTCCCGCCCATGGTGGGGGTGCCGGCCTTCTTCTTGTGCGTCTGGGGCCCGTCCTCGCGGATCGTCTGGCCGATCTGGCGCGACTGGAGCTTGCGGATGAACCACGGCCCGAGGAGAAAGCTCATGAGCATCGCGGTCAGCGTCGAGGCGATGATGCGCGTCGACGGATAGCGCACGACGTTGAGCCAGCTCAGCCCCCGGAAGCGACGAAGCGGATAGAGCAGGTGCAGCAGCATGCGCGCGCGGTCTCTCTTCGTCCTACTACGATGGGGCGACGACGTCTTCGCCGACGGTGCGGCGGAGGGCGTCGATCACGCGTTCGAGCTGGGCGCCACGGGATGCCTTCACGAGGAGCCACCCGTTCGGGGAGAGGCGTTCGGTCACGACGCGGGCCGCCTCCTCCGCGTCGGCCGCCTCCACGATGCGCGCGGCGGGCATGCCGGCCTGGCGCGCCCCTTCCGCGAGGGCGTGGGCGCGGGGCCCGACGGTCACGAGGCCCGCGAGCCCGCACCCGGCGGCGTGACGTCCCACCTCGTGATGGAACGCCTCGGCCTCGTCCCCGAGCTCGCGCATTTCGCCGAGCACGGCGAAGGCCGGCGCTTCTTGTGCCAGCTCGGCCAAGGTCCCGAGCGCGGCCTTCATCGCCTCCGGGTTCGCGTTGTAGCAGTCGTCGAGGACCTGCCACGGGCCGATGCGGGCGAGCACCGACCGGTGGTGGAGCCGCGGCGCCTCGGCCAGCGCGCGACCGATGGCCTCCGTCGGCGCGCCGAGGGCGACTCCGACCGCGGCTGCGGCAGCAGCGTTCAGCGCGTTGTGCCGCCCGGCGAGTGGGAGCAGGAACTCGAGGCGCTCCCCCCGCACCTCGAGCGCAACCCGGGTCCCCGCCACGCCCGCGCTCTCCGTCGAGACCAGGCGCACGTCGGCCTCGGTCGCGGTGCCGAAGCGGAGCTGGCGCGCGCGCGGGACGCTCGCTACCGACGCGGTGAGCAGGCCCTCTCCGGCGGGGAGGATGGCCCACTCCGGCCGGGCTCCCTCCGACGCCGTGAGACCGCCGAAGATGGCCCCCTTCTCGCGGCCGATCGCCTCGAGGCTGCCGAGCCCTTCCACGTGCACGGGAGCCACATTGGTCACGACCGCGACGTCGGGGCGGCAGAGGCCCGTGAGGTACGCGATCTCGCCCGGGGCGTTCATCCCGAGCTCCACGACCAGGTAGCGCGTCTCCTGCTCCAGGCCGCAGAGGGTCAGCGGCAGGCCGATGTCGTTGTTCAGGTTGCCGGCCGTGGCCTGGGTCGCGCCGAGGGTGGCGACGACCTGCCGCGTCAGCTCCTTGGTGGTCGTCTTGCCCATCGAGCCGGTGATCGCCACCACCGTGCGGCCCACCGCGTCGCGCCAGGCGCGCGCCAGGGAACCCAGCGCGAGGCGCGTGTTCGCGACGCGCAGCAGCGGGACGGGAGCGTGCGACGGCGGCGCGACCTCCTTCTCGACGACCAGCAGCGCGGCGCCCAGCTCGACCGCCCGCGGCAGGTAGTCGTGCCCGTCGAAGCGGTCGCCGACGAGCGCGACAAAGGCCTGCCCGCGCTCGAGTGAGCGGGTGTCGGTGGAGAGACCCCGGAAGGTCTCTCCCTCGCGCCCCTCGGCCCCCACGAGGGTCCCCCCGCAGCTGCGCGCCGCCTCGGCGAGCGTGAAGCGAATGCAGCTCATCGCGCCTTCAAGGCCTCGCGGGCCTCTTCCCGGTCGTCGAAGTGGATCTTCTGCTTGCCGAGGATCTGGTAGTCCTCGTGCCCCTTGCCGGCGATGAGCACGATGTCGCCCTCACGCGCCGCGGTCACCGCGGCGAAGATGGCCTTGCGGCGGTCCGGCTCGACGAGATAGCCGCGCCTCCCCTCGAGCGAGGAGAGCGCCGGGATCGGTTCGCGGCGCACGCCGCCGAGGACCTCCTCGACGATCGCCAGCGGGTCCTCGGTGCGCGGGTTGTCGGAGGTCACGACGGCGAGGTCGGCGTCGCGCGCGGCGGCTCGGCCCATGAGCGGGCGCTTGGTGCGGTCGCGGTCTCCGCCGCAGCCGAAGACGACGATCAGGCGCCCCGCGCAGAGCGGGCGCAGCACGGCCATCGCGCGCTCGAGGGCGTCCGGCGTGTGCGCGTAGTCCACGAGGATCGCGAAGCCCGGGGCTCCCTCGACGCGTTCGAGTCGCCCGGGGACGCCCTTCAGCGCGGCGACCCCGCGCGCGATCGTCTCGAGCGAGACGCCGAGCGCCTGCGCGCACGCCGCCGCGAGCAGCACGTTCTCCGCGTTGTACGTGCCGACGAGGGGGGATCTCAGCGGGACCGATGTGCCCCGCACGACCAGGCGCGCCGACAGGCCGTCCACGTCGTAGCGCAGGTCCTCGAGCGTCGCCTCGGCCTCAGCCCCGCGCGTGCTGCAGCGGAGGAGCGTCACGTCCGCGCGGCTCCGTACCTCGCGCACGATGCTCTCGGCGCCGCCGCCGTCCACGTTCACCACCGCCGTGCCTCCGGCGCGCAGGTGTCTGCGGAAGAGGAGCGCCTTCGCGGCCAGATAGGCCTCCATGTTGCCGTGCAGGTCCAGATGGTCCTGGGTCAGGTGCGTGAAGGCGGCCACCTGGAACTCGCACCCCCAGACGCGACCGAGGTCGAGCGCGTGCGACGACACCTCCATCACCGCGTCGGTGCAGCCGGCCTCGACCATGCGCCCGAGGACGCCGTGGAGCGCGACGGGAGTCGGCGTCGTGAAGGGGGCCGGCTCGACCGTGCCGCCGAAGCGGTAGCTCACCGTCCCCACCACGCCGGGTCGCCGGCCCGCCGCGGCCAGGATCGCCTCGAGCAGATACGTCGTGGTGGTCTTGCCGTTCGTCCCCGTGATGCCGACGAGGGTCAGCTTGCGCGCCGGCTCTCCGAGGAGGCGACTCGCCGCGAGCCCGAGCGCCCGCGCCGGGTCCTGGACCACGACGCACGGCACGCCGAGCTCGAGGGGGCGCGACGCGACGACCGCCACCGCGCCGGCGGCCACCGCGGCCTCGGCGAAGGCGTGCCCGTCCACCGTCAGCCCCTTGAGCGCGACGAAGCAATGCCCCGGCTTCACGGCGCGCGAGTCGTCGGTGACGCCCGAGATGGGCAGCTGCGCAAAAGGCGCCCCCGCCGCCGTCCATTCGGGGAGCAGCGAGCCGAGCGTGCGGGTGGCGGCTGGGCGTTCAGACATCGGGGCGCTTCCTTCCTCTTCTTACTACCCCGGCGGCCGGAAGGAAACGCGACAGACCGTCTGTCGGGGCGCCGGACCGGGTCCCGGGCTCTGCGCCGTGGCCCTGCCCCCGCCGCGTACCTCGAGGCGCAGCCCGCTCTGCCGCGCCAGGCGGATCGTCTCCGCCAGGCTCAACCCGGTGAAGTCCGGCACCGTGACCTGTGGGCCCTCCGCCGCCCCCTCCGGGGAGTCGCTCTCCTCCTCGGCGGGCCCCTCCGGCGTCGGCGCCTCCTTCGCGGTCGGCTTCTGCTTCGCCGGATCCTTCGACCGGTCCTTCTTCGCCACCGCGGCGTCCTTGTCGGGTTGCACGCCCAGGTAGTGGAGGGCCTGCTGCGCGATCTGTTTGAAGACCGGCCCCGCCACCTCGCCGCCGTAGTGCTTGACCCCGGCCGGCTCGTTGATCACGACCACGATGGCCAGGCGTGGCCTGGACGCGGGAACGAGCCCCATGAACGACGAGACCCAGCGGTCCGAGGAGTAGGTCCCCGTGACGGGGTCCACCTTCTGCGCCGTCCCCGTCTTGCCGGCGACGGTGTAGCGCTCGAGCGCCGCGTCGGTCCCGGTGCCGCCCTTCTCGGTGACCCCCACCATGATGCGACGCATGCGCTGCGCCACCGCGGGGGCCAGGATCTGCCGTCCCTCGACGGGGAACTCGCGCACCGTGTGCCCCTTGCCGTGGCGGATGCGCGTCACCAGCCGGGGTCGCATCAGCTTGCCGTCGTTGCCCAGCGCCGAGAGCGCTCGCGCGAGGTGCAGCATCGTGGTGGTGACCCCCTGCCCGAACGCCACGTTGGTCAGCGTGATGTTGGCCCAGCGCGTGGGGGGGCGCAGGATCCCCACCCGCTCGCCAGGGAGGTCGAGGCCGGTCCGCTCGCCGAAGCCGAAGCCCTTGAGCGCGTCGTAGAGCCGCTGCTTGCCCAGGCGGAAGGCCAGCTTGGCCGTGCCGATGTTCGAGGACTTCTGGAACACCTCGGCCATCGAGAGGATCCCGTGCGGATGCGCGTCGTGGATCGTGTAGCGGCCCACGCGGTAGCGGCCGTTCTCGCAGTGGATGCGCTCCTCCTCGCGCGTCAGCCCCGCCTGGACCACGCTCGTGAGGCTGAAGGCCTTCATCGTCGAGCCGGGCTCGAAGGCGTCGGCCACGGTGCGGTTACGCCGCTCGCCGGGCTTCGCCTGCGCGTAGCGATTCGGGTCGTACGAGGGCATGCTGCTCATGGCCAGCAGGTCCCCCGTCGCCGGGTCCATCACCACGGCCGCGACCCACCCCGTGTTCGGGCGCACGTCCTTCACCGCCACCGCGAGCGCGCGCTCGGTCTCGAACTGGATCAGCTTGTCCAGCGTGAGCACCACGTCGTGGCCCCCCGTGGACTGCTCGGTGGTCCCCTCCGAGAAGACGCGACGACCGAGCGCGTCGCGCAGCCCCGCCACGCGCAGCCGGCTGCCCCGCAGCCAGGCGTCGTAGGCCAGCTCCACCCCCTCGAGGCCGCGCGCGTCGGCGCCCGCGAAGCCGACCACCGTGCTCCCCAGCCCGTGGTTAGGGTAGTAGCGTCGGCTCTCCTGGGTGAGGAACACGCCGCGCAGCTTCGCCTCGCGGACCCGCTTCGCAACCTGCGGCGGGACGCGGCGCTTGATCCAGGCGAAGAAGCGCGGGGACGCGAGCTGCGTCGCCACCGTGCTCGTGGGAAGCTCGAGGAGCTCGGCCAGCTTCTTCGCCACCACCGGCGCCTGCTCGCCCACCATGCGCGGGTTGGCGTAAATCGAGTCCACGTCGACGCTCACCGCGAGCGGCGCCCCGTGCCGGTCCAGGATCGTCCCGCGTCGCGGAGGGAGCTCGATCTCCTTCAGGTACTGCTGCTCGGCCATGCCGCGCAGCCGTCCGGTCTCTTCGACTTGCAGCCGGTAGGCTCGCCGCCCGACGAGCGCGAACGCGCCGAGCGTGAGCAGGACCGTGATGCCGATCCGCACCCGGTGCCAGCGCAGGCTGAAGGGTACCGGGGCTGCGCCGTCATCGGCGCGCTCGCCCGTCGCGGGCAGGCTCGTCTCCTGCTTCATGGAACGCGGCTCGCCAGGGGACCTCCCGTCGGGTGCTCTGTCCCGCGCCCGGAGAGCGACGGGCGTCCGGGCGACGGCAGTCCCCCGCCGCCGGGTTTGCGAAGGCGACGGATCTGCTCCGGTTCGGGCGGTCGCAACCCCAGCTCCTCCCCTGCCAGACGCGCGATACGCGCCGGATCCTTGAGCACCGCGATCTCGATCCGTAGCCGCCGATTCGTCTCGACGAGCTGGCCGTGCCGCCGCGTGGCCTCGGAGATCTTGTAGCCGAGCTCGATCGCGCGAAGGTTGGTCCACACCTGCGCCACGGACGCGCCCGTCCCGACGACCAGCAGCACCGCCATCAGGCCGAGGAGCCTTCGCCGCGTCCCTTCTCGCAACATGCCGCGCACGAGCTTCATCGTCGCTCCACCACGCGCAACCGGGCGCTCCGCGCCCGAGGGTTCTCGTTCACCTCGCTCTCGGAGGCCTGCACCGCCTTGCGGGCGACCAGCGTGACCTCGGGGACCCGCCCGCAGGCGCAGATGGGTAGGCCCGGCGGGCAGACGCAGGTGCTGGCGAGCGCGCCGAACCGCCGCTTCACGGCCCGGTCCTCGAGCGAGTGGAACGCGATCACCGCCACCCGCCCTCCGGGGCGCACCGCTTCGGTGAAGGTCTCGAGGAAGCGCTCGAGGCAGCCGAGCTCGTCGTTGACCGCCATGCGCAGCGCCATGAAGGTGCGCGTCGCGGGGTGGATGCGACCGCGCTTCTCCCCCCCTACCGCACCGGCGACGACGCGCGCGAGCTCGCGCGTGCTGCCGAGCGCCTGGCCCAGTTGAGCGCGCTTGATGGCCCGCGCGATGCGCCGGCTGGCGGGCTCCTCGCCGAAGTTTCGAATCACGCGCGCGAGCTCCGCCTCGGAGAGCGTGGCGATGAGCTCCGCCGCTGACGGGCCCTGCGTGGGGTCCATGCGCATGTCGAGCGGCCCCTCGGCGCTGAAGCTGAACCCCCGGTCGGCCGTGTCGAGCTGGTGCGACGAGACGCCGAGGTCCACGAGCAGGCCGTCCACGGGGCTCAGGCCGAGGTGGCGCAGGATCTGCACCACGTCGGCGAAGTTCCCCTGCTCGAGCACCACCCGCTCGCCAAAGGAGGCGAGCGCCTGTCGCCCGTGCGCCAGCGCGGCCGGGTCGCGGTCGATGCCGACGAGCCGCCCGTCCGGGGCCGAGCGTTCGAGGATGGCCCGCGCGTGGCCGCTTCCGCCGAGCGTGGCGTCGCAATACGTGCCGCCGGGCACCACGCGCAAGAGGTCGAGCGTCTCCTCGAGGAGCACCGAGGTGTGGCGGTAGGTCTCGCTCATAGCCCGAGCCGCGCCAGGGCGTCGTTGATCTCGGGGAGCGCTTCCTTCGCCCGCTGACGTTCCTCCTCCCAGTGCGCCTTCCCCCAGAGCTCGATGCTGTTGCCGAGTCCGGCGAAGATCAGCGCGC
Source organism: Deltaproteobacteria bacterium (assembly GCA_020848905.1). NCBI lineage: Bacteria > Pseudomonadati > Myxococcota > Myxococcia > Deltaproteobacteria bacterium. The sequence goes on along the minus strand of JADLHG010000005.1, from coordinate 81,410 downwards.
CTCCGAGGGCGGCGTACTCCCGGAGCGTGGGCGGAATCAGGATCCGCCCCTGCCGATCGGGGGTGCACTCGGCCGCGCCGGCGATGTGGAGGCGCTTCAGTCGGATCACGTTCTCGTCGAACTGCGGCAGGCCCGCGATGCGTTCCTGGAAGGCCTGCCACTCCTTGGGCGGGTAGGCCACCAGGCAGCGTCCGGCCGGATCCACGTTCGTGGTGACGATCAGCCGACTTTCCCCCTGGGCCGAGAGGATCTCCCGGTAGCGCGCCGGCAGGTTGACGCGCCCCTTATCGTCCAGGTTGTGCTCGTAGGTCCCGAGGAACACGTTGATTTACTTCCGCAGGTCGTGATCCGAGGCCGTGCCGCGGCCCCCACCGGTCCCCATTTTCCTCCACTCCACCCCACCAATAGAGCACCGGCCGATGGGTCGGTCAAGTTTAACCTTCAGAATGCGTTGAGGATATCGGGATGCTCACTACAAATAGGTGAAGGCTCTTGTCCTACCTACAAGATATTGCGGCATCCTCGCAGTGGGGAAACGTGGGGCGCGGCTCCGAGCCGGCCGGGATACGCGCCCGACCTCCGCCGCCGGGGATTCGCGGGCCGCGGGGCCCAGTCTTCTACGAATAATGATCGGTGTGAAAAAAATGCTTCTCAGGGGAGCGGAGGTCTGCTACACGGAGAGCAGCAGCAGCATCAACCACGTAGCTCAGAGGCGCATCGCAACAACCAGGTCGCAATTCCTCTCGACCTGGGAGACCTGCGCCCGGAGCCCTAGGGAGACCTAGCCCGTTAAGCCGGAAGTTTGTTTCGCCGCCGCGACAGCTGCGGCGAATTCTGCGCCCACAAACGGCCTGGGACCAAGGCATGTGCCCCTTGCATTTTTTCTTTCGTGTGTGTGAATCTGCCGCGCCAGACGACAACCGCACGGCTGACGTGTCGAGGTGCAACGTGAGGCGTATTCCGATCCTGGTCGGGCTCCTGGGAATGCTGGTCGCTCCGGCGACGGTGCGCGCGCAAGGATCCACGGCGAAGACCCCCCAGATCTCCGAGGTGGCCGCCCCCAGCGAGAAGAAGCCGTTCTATCGGGGGAGCGCGTTCGTCTACTCGAATAGCCTGAGCGCCGTCTCGCTCTCCAAGGCCGCCGAGCCGCAGTTCAATCCCTACTACTCCCAACGCTTCTCCTTCCAGCCGCGCTTCTACCCGACGGACGACCTGAGCTTCCGCGCGCGCTTCGACGTGGAGATCGAGCTCACCAAGTCCGACACCACCGACTACGCCCGGCAGTGGGTGATCAGCGACCTGCTCTTCGACGCGGTGTACGAGCCCAAGTGGATGAAGATCCCCCTGCTCGACATCAAGGTCACGCCGAGCATCCGCCTCTCGGCCCCCACCAGCCTCGTGTCGCAGGGGCGGAGCCTCATCCTCGGCTTCACCCCGGGCGTGAACCTCAAGCGGGGCTTCGACCTGCGCAAGGGGACCTGGCTGAAGAAGATCGAGCTCATGTACGGCCTCCGCGTCGCCAAGAACTTCCACCGGTACGCGCAGGCCTCGGTGGACAGCGACCGCTTCGGCTGCGTGGGTGTGGACCGCCCCGAGTGCCAGCACAGCGGGCTGCGTAACGTGAACTGGCGCTTCACCAACATGTTCTCCGCGCTCTTGCACGTGCACCCCAAGCTCTCCTTCACGGCGAGCTTCTCGGTGATGAACGACCTGCTCTACGGGCTGCCCGAGCAGACGGTGCCGACCAACGGGGGCGTGGTGGTCACGCTGCCGGCCTCCGAGGTGAACCACAAGGCGGCGCTCTGGGCCGTTTTCGACGTGAGCTACGAGGTGATGAGCTGGCTCAGCCTCTCCCTCGGCGCGTCCACCTACCATCCGCAGCTCGCGCCCGACTCGTCGTACTACACGCCGTTTTTCAACCGTCACACGACGTTCTACTTCGACATGACGATTCCGATCGATGGCTTCGTGGACCAGGTGAAGGCCTGGTCGGGTAAGGGCCGGCAGGGGACCTGAGAGCGGGTCCGACGGCAGGGAAGACCGACACAACGTAATGGATGGGGCTCGCCGCGGTGGGCCCTCAGGGTTTCCGAAAGCAGCAGCACTCGCGGAACACTCGCGGAAGAGGAGGAGAGGAATGCATCGCCGCCGTTCACTGGGATCGCTGCTCGTGCTCGCCGGACTTGTGGCGATAGGCACGAGCTGCGCCGAGCAACGGGCTCCGATCGATCGAACGGAAGCCTACGCCCTTCCCAAGTCACTCTTTACCGGGGAGTGGTACTACACCCAGACGGTCGTGGACGTGCCCGGCACGCTCACCGTCACGATGGTGGGCAACACCAACTACACGGGCGCGTATCGCGTGCGCTGGGACGTGCAGGAGAACTACCTGTACGCCCGCAAGGCGTACGAGCTCGTCGAGGGGGCCAAGAACACCGACCCGGACAGCGGCGAGTACAAGGGCGCGATCGTCGGCGCCTGGCGCATCACGAATCACTTCGACGTGAAGCGCGGCTACAACCCCAGCACGGGCGAGGAGAGCAACGTCCTCGAAGAGAACGCCGGGGACTGCAAGTGGTACGACTGCAAGTACATCCGCGTGGACTGGTCGAAGAACAACGCCACCGACTTCATGTTCCTCGACGCCGAGGAGGACATGCAGAAGGAGGCCGTGCCCTTCGAGCCGCAGGACCCGCAGGACCCGAAGTGGAAGCCGATCTTCGACCCGTCGAGCGGCTACATCGACTTCGTCACGGCGATGGCGATCCGCCCCGGCATGCACTACTTCCCCGAGATCCAGAAGAGCTACCCCGTGTGCTGGCTCTCGCACAGCGAGAACGCCGAGTGCAACACGGAGATCATCAAGATCCGTAACTCCTTCATGCGTCGCCATCCGAACCGGGACTTCGAGCCCCGTCGGCACGAGGGCGACCAGTCGGAGTGGTTCGGCTACTTCGTCACCGACAAGCTGACCTGGGAGAGCCACTACGGCGTGACCCAGAAGACGCGGCAGAAACTGATCAACAAGCACAACATCTGGGCCAAGCACCACTACGAGGACCAGCCCTGCTCCACCGACAAGGACTGCAAGGAAGCCGGCTCGCGCTGCGACAAGCTGATGGGCTTCCACAAGAACGACGTCTGGACCGACACCGACGCGGACGGCTTGCCCGATAGCTTCGAGGCCGCGATGGCCCAGAAGGCGCCGGAGACGCCGCTCGACGCGAAGACCGCGGACAGCGACCAGGACGGGACGGTCGACGCCTACGACGACGGCGACAAGAACGGCCAGCCGGACCTGTTCGACTACTACGTCTGGATCGGCAAGAGCAAAGAGACCCGCTGCACGATCCCGACCGAAAAGCGCGACCCGGTCCCCGTGGCGTACTTCAACCCGGGCGACTTTCCGCGCGACATCCTCTGCGACAAGGAGGACAAGGGCACGGGGGCCTGCAAGCCCTGGCAGTGGCTCGCCGACAAGAAGCAGCGCGAGGACAAGTGGTCCGCAACGCACCACGTCTCCAACGACTACGACGAGCTCTTCTGGAAGGTCTTCCTCCGCGGCGGCTACAACTGGTCCGAAGAGGACTACCAGAAGTGGATCAACACGAAGGACCCGAGCAAGTTCAGCGCCGACCAGCAGGCCGTCCTGGGCAAGTTCGGCGACTCCAAGGAAGGTTACTACGCCTACACGATCTGCCCGAACAACCCGGTGCTCGACACCGACCCGTGGCCCTGCCGCTTCAACCGCAAGTCCTTCGCCGAGGCGAAGAAGCTGATGGAAGCGGGGAAGGACAAGCCCGAGGCGCGGCCGTACATCCGCGCGGGTGACCTCCGCTTCAGCCAGGTGCACTACGTGAAGGACTACTACGCGGGGATGGGGCTCCTCGGCCTCGGGCCGAGCCACACCGACCCGCGCACGGGCGAGAACCTGGCCGGCGTGGCCAACATCTACGCCCTCAACGACTGGGCCGCGACGAACGTCCAGGAGATGGTGCAGCTCCTCAACGGCAGCATCAGCTCCAAGGACTACGTGGACGGCGTGAACCTGCAGAACTGGATTCGCCGGGCCAACAGCCAGGCCACGACCGAGTCGCACCAGCCGACCTACAACCGGACCCAGCTCCGCGAGATCTACGGCGCGACGGTCCAGCCGTGGATGAAGCGCATCAAGAAGCTCGGCTCGCCCGAAGCCATGGCCGAGATGAAGGACTCGATGGGTAACCCCATCAACAACCGTCAGCTCAAGCGCATGCTCATCGGCGAGGTGGCGAAGGCGGGGTACTTCGATCCGACGCGGTCGGGGCTCGGCCTCTCGGTCCTCAAGGGGACGCCGGTCGAGAAGCAGATGATGAACAACGAGGTCTTGCTCGCGTCGGGCTTCGCTCCCGGCTCGGTCTCGGGCCTCAACGAGGACGTGCTCAACCGGGCTTCGCTCGCGCGCGGCGGCTTCATCACCATGCTCGACGCGGCGGCGCGGTGGCGCTTCGACCTGGCCAACCGCCGCAACGCCTACTTCATCGAGATGGCGGACGACGCCCTCGTGGGTCTGGCCCACCGCCTGAAGGACCAGAACCCGGAGCAGATCTGGTACAAGGCGCGCGACATCATCATCCGCGCCGTGCTGACGCACGAGCTCGGCCACACCTTCGGCCTGCACCACAACTGGGGCGGGTCGCAGGACGCCCTGAACTTCCCCGAGGAGTACTGGCGTCTGCGGACGAACAACTACACCGAGACGGCCCTCTGCGACTCGACGAATCCGCAGAAGGACCAGCTCTGCCCCTTCTTCGTCAAACCGATGAACGACTACCAGCTCGGCCGGTCGGCGCAGAACGCCCAGCAGAACGTGAAGGCGATGTACGAGTACTCGTACACCTCGGTGATGGACTACGCGGGTCAGTACACGCTGGACGGCAACGGCCTCGGCAAGTACGACAAGGCAGCCGTCATGTACGGGCACGCCGACAAGGTGGAGGTCTTCAAGAGCATGAAGGGGGTCCAGCGCGAGGACCTCTTCGACGAGTGGTTCAGCACCCAGGGCGACATCCTCTTCCTCTTCAACCTGGGGCCGTCGTCGTACCACTACACGGCGTGGTTCAATCAGATGGGCAAGGACCTGTTCAACGAGAGCAACCGCATGCTCGTCCACGTGGACAAGGTCAAGGACGTGAAGGAGAGCAACCGCAGCGTCGGTTACTTCTACACCGAGGGAAACAAGAAGTACCCGCGCGTGCCCTACATCTTCTGCAGCTTCACCAAGGGCGACATCTCGGACAGCTGCAACACGCGTGACTTCGGTGCCGATCAGTACGAACGCATGAAGGGGCACATCGACAACTGGGGCACCTGGTACCCGATGCGAGCCTTCACGCGCTACCAGTTCGGTTCGTCGCCGGACGGGTACGTGCGGCGGAATCACAGCCGCATGTATCGCAAGCTGAAGGACTTCAACAACACCTACGCGCTCTACCAGACGCTCTTCCGTCAGTGGTACGACGACAAGCAGATCGGCGACTTCTACACCGATCCGGTCTTCGGCTACGGTGCGTACACGGTGGCGATGCAGGACGCCTTCAACATGGCTCTGCGGACCATCGCCATGCCGGACCTGAAGGGCTTCGAGGACAAGAAGACGCAGGTCGGCGGTCAGGACCTCTACACGGAGGCGGTGTTCTCGAGCAAGTTCTCGACGGACCTCGTGAACGCGCGCTACTTCACGACCTCGTGGAACGACACGAACTTCGGTCGTAGCTGCGGCCTGTACTGGTGGGAGTGCCTGCACCACATGGGCTTCTACCTGGACAAGATCATGGCCCTCTTCACCATCACCGACGCGAATACCTACTTCGTGGCGCGTGACACGGCGGAGGACATCCGGCTCTGGAAGATCAGCTTCTTCGACAACTACCAGACGCAGCTCGTGGACTTCTTCGGCTCCGTGCTCGCACACGATTACGAGAAGTACGCCCCCTGGTACGACGCGGACAAGCCGAAGGACAAGACCCAGGTGGCGCGGGCCTTCAAGGACGGACGGCAGGTCACGACCGAGTGGGTCAACGGCCTGGCGTTCCGCAACTACGCCACGCCGGCGCACGACGCGCCGCGTCCGGCCAACGGCGGCCCGGTGGAGCCGGCTACCAAGTTCACGGTGCAGCTGTACATGGCCGTGATGGGCATGCTGCTCTTCCAGGAGAACTACGACAACGACTTCACCGAGCGCAGCCTGATGTGGAAGGTGGGAGCTGGCGAGGGCTGGGACATCAAGCCGAACGAGAAGGCGTCGGGCCTCACGACTTTCGAGGATCCGTTCAACGGGACGACCTACGCTGCCATCGCGTACCGCGACAACCGGGGCATCGCCCAGCGCATGATCAAGTACGCGAACACGCTCAAGTCGAAGTCCAAGTACTGCGACAAGGGTGGGACGGGTCCGGATGCGTGCGTGGCCGCCGACCCGCGGGCCGAGCAGGCGCTCTACGAGTACCGCCAGCTGATGGACGTCGTGCTGAAGGTCACGCAGTACGTGAAGGTCTCCTCCAACTGGGAGTGGAACCCCTACCACCCGTAGGGCTCCGCGCTGAGAGGCCCGCCGACCGCATCGTCGGCTCCGGCGGGCCAGTCTCCTCCCTTCCCCCTCTCCAACTACGATTCGTTCAGGCCGCCTCCGGCAGGAGCTCCGGGAGGAGCTGCTCCACCAGCCACGGCCGCACCGGGATCTGCCGCAGCAGCTCCGCCAGCTCCTTCCGGGCGGGGTCGTGGTACCGGCCCACGCGCCGCCCGAGGATCAGCTCGTTCTTCACGCTGTGCTCCCAGCCGGCGAGCTCGGTCACGCTGATCGCATAGCCGTGGGCCTGCAGAAGCAGCGCGCGGAGGACGTTGGTCAGGTGCGACCCGAACTCGCGGCGGTGCCATGCGTGGCGCCACAGTACGGACAGGGGCGGGGCGGGAAGGGCCGGCGCGGAGAGCGCGCCGAGCTGGCGGGCGAGCTCCGCCTGACAGCAGGGGACGAGGGCCACGTGATCGGCGTTGGTGCGGACCGCGCGCACGATCGCCTCGTCGGTGGCCGTGTCACAGGCGTGGAGCGCGAGGACGAGGTGGGTCCGCTCGGGCAGCGTGGCCTCCAGAATGGAGCTCTGCAGCACCTCGAGGCGGGCGTAGCCGTTCCGGTCGCGCAAGGCCGTCGCGCGCGTGGCGAGCTCCGCGCGGCTCTCGATGGCCTTGACCTGGCCCGTCTCCCGGTCGCGAAGGAGCAGGTCGTAGAGCGCGAAGCCGAGGTAGCTCTTCCCCGCCGCGGCGTCGACGAGGACGGGGTCCGGGTGGCGTTCGAAGAGGTCCGCGAGCGCGGGCTCCAGCAGGCGAAGGAAATGCGAGATCTGCTTGAGCTTGCGGTTGGCGCTGGCGGTGGCGCTGCCGTCGCGGTTGACGAGCCCGAGTTCTTGCAGCAGCTCGACGGACTGGCCCGGCTGGAGGCTCTTTCGCAGCTCCAGCGGCGACAGGGTGGTCCGGAAGGCGGCGTCTCGGGGGCGGCTCTTGGCCTGCTTGCTCATGGGGTAGCCGGGGGCTCTCGTGAATGGGGGGCTTGGCCCAGACTACTACACGGCGCGGGCCGGGCCAGCGGCCTTTTGCGTTGACTCACCGGCGGTTATCTTGTAACTGCCTCACCCTGAGGTGAACACCATGCGACCCATTTCCATGTTCGAGAAGCTCGTAGTCATCGGCCGTCGGTGGTCCGCGGCGGCGCTCTTGGTCGTGCTTGCCGGGTGGGGTCTCGGGTGCGGTGGGTTCGAGTTTGGCAAGGCTTGCGGGCACGATGGCCAGTGCGACGGCGAAGGCGTCTGTCAGGAGCGTCCGCTCTCGACGCTGCCGGAGAAGTACTGCACGAAGACCTGCGAGAGCGGGCCGGACGTCTGTCCCGCGGACTACGAGTGCGTGACCTTCAAGGGGACGTCGGCGAAGCCCCGCTGCATCAAGAAGACCGACGTGGCGGCGTACCAGTAGCGCGGTCTAGAAGCGCACGACGGCGCCGAGACGCAACACGGGTCCGGAGAGCGAGACGCCGCCGAGAGGCGAGGCGACCCGCGGTATAGCCAGCAGCTCGGGGTCGGTCTTGGGGCGCGCTTCGAAACGCAGCGCCGAGGCGAGACTCATCCCGCCTTCGATCACGATGCCGGCCGTGAAGCCGCTGCCGCCCTGGCGCATCCACCGTCGCGGGACGAGCGCTGAGATCCCCGCTAGCGCATAGCCGGCGAACCCGGCGGTGCGGTCGGTGTCCGCCTCGGTCACGGTGAGGCTGCTCCCCACGCCCGACGCGGCGGGCTGCAGACGCGCGGCCCCGAAGAGCGCGCCGGCGCCGAGGCGCAGGTGCGGCACGAGCCACGGCCAGATCGGGACCGCGTAGCGGGCGCCGACGGTCACCGAGTGAAAGAGGGCGTCCACCTTGGCCTCGCCGCCGAAGAGCTCGGTGCGGCTCGCCCCCACGGTCCAGCTCCCCTCGACCCAGAGCGCCCCGCGGCCCAGCTCGACGAGCGAGCGGGCGTAGCCGAGCTCGGCCTGGAGGAGCCCGGCGCTCTTCGAGAAGCCGCCGTAGCTCGCATCGAGCACCCGCGTGGTGCTGAGCCGCACGGAGACCTCGTTGTGCGCGCGCGCCGAGCCGGCCTGGGCGAGCGCCGCCGCCACGAGGGCGAACCGCAGGAGTCTTACGTTCCATCGTCGCTGGCTGGATCGCTGCATGGTCAGTCCCTCATTTCCGTGTCGAGCAGGTCGCGCAGCAGAAAGCCCCAGAGGAGGAGCGCCTCGTCGCGGCGGGCCAGCGCCTTCGGCAGGACGGTCACCAGCCCGTGCTGCTGTCCGTGGTCCACGATCACGCGCTCGCCCACCGTCATCACCTGTCGCGGTGCGAAGTCGAGGCGCAGCGCGACGGGGCTGAGCGTCTCGAGGTCCAGGATCCCGAGGCGGTCCACGCCGGGGGCGACCCCGACGAGGTGCGTCTCGCCGACGAAGTCGTAGCTCGTCAGCCCGACCTGCCCGTGAATCGGGGTCTCGGTGCGGTACTTGCCGACGAGGTCGAGCACCGAGATCACGGTGCGGCTGCTGTTGTGCACCACGAGGGCCTTGCGGTCGCCGGGGGCGACGAGGAGCTCGCGCACGGGCTGCTCCAGCACCACCTGCGAGTGGTTCTGGCCGAGGAGCTGGCTCAGTCGCTCCAGCTTGAGGAAGTGCACGCGGCCCTGGGGGAGCGTGCGGCTGTAGAGGAGCGCGGTGGTCGGCTTCGCCTGGGGGATCCCGACGACGGTGTCGACGCTCGCTCCGAGCGGGACGATCCCGTACTGGCTCGTGGAGGGATCGATCACCGCCGCCTCCTGGCTGCCGGTGGCCGCGAGGAGGAAGGTCTTCCCCTCTTCCTGGTAGAGCTGCATGTCCAGGATCGCGCGGCCCGTGCTGGGCTGGTTGATGCGGGGCACGAAGTCGTTGTCGCCCGCGCCCGCGGCGGCCTTGGGCTCGAGCGTGAGGGCGAACACGTCGGCGGCTCCGTCGGCGCGCACGAAGATGGTGGGCGGCTCGTCCACGAAGAGGACCTGGCGCGGGGTGACGCTGCTCGGCTGGCCGGCCCCGCTCAAGGGGACGGTGATCTCGCGGCGCCCGGGGTTCGTGGCGTCGAGGAGCGTCAGGTAGCCGCGGGAGAGGAGCACCGCGAGCGTGCGCTTCGGGCCGCTCTTCGCCGGGATCGCGAGCGGCTGCGAGAAGACCACGCCGATGGGGGACGAGCCGAACGACCGCACGGTGCGGGGGGCGGGGTTCGTGGGGCCGGCATCCTGATCGAGCCGCAGGAGCGCCACCTGGTTCGGGTTGCGCAGGAAGGACTCGCTCGTGTTCTTGCCCGAGGCGTCCTCGCTGAAGTGCGCCAGGGCGAGCGCGCCGTCGGCGGAGACGGCGATGCGGTCGAACGGGGCGGGCAGCGCGTAGCGGCGGACCACCTCGAGCCCGCCGGGCGCGGCGCGGAGCACGAACAGGGCGGGCTCCTCGGTGAGCTGCTCCTTCTTCAGGGCCTCCTTCCCCGCCGTCAGCACGAGCAGGCGCTGGCGGTCCGCGGTGGGCGTGACGAAGGTCGCGTTGCGGCCGATCGGTACGCTCCCGACGGTGGGAGGCGCGGCGGTGGGGTCGAGGCCGAAGGCCAGCCCGCGGGTGCTGTCCACCCAGACCACGCGCTCCTTGAGCTTGTAGGGGCCGTCGACCTTCAGGTCGGTGGACCAGAGGTCGGGTCGGGCGGGGCAGCCGCTCGCGAGGAGGGTCGCGACGCCCAGCAAGAAGGTTCTTCGCGCAAAGAGGGCGCTCATTCGATCACCTGGCTGTTGAGGGCGAAGCCCGTGAGAGTGCGGAGGCTGCTCGACTGCGTGTCGATGAAGGTCACGCGCCCGAGGGGATGTTCCTGGGCCACGTAGACCTGCTTCGTGGCGGGAACCACGCCCACCGACACGGGCGGCGAGCCGAGGGGGATGGCGCGCGTGAGGAACGACCGCAGGTCGATCGCCTCGGCGAGGCGAATGGCGCCTGCCGAGCCGCTGAGGAGCAGATACGCCGCGCCACCGTCGCCGGTGAAGGCCACGGGGCCCGGGTCCACCGCCGTGAGCTGGAGCTTCACGTAGCCGTCGAGGAGTCGCAGCACGCTGTAGCCGGAGCGCTTGTCGAGCTGGACCTCCACGGGGTCGGCCGGCGAGAGGGAGCCCGGCAGGCGGTTGTGCAGCACCAGCGCGGTCGTGCTGTCCGGCGCGGGGAGCACCGTCCGCACCCCCTTCTCGAGGCGCACGGTGCGCAGCTCGCGGCTCTTCAGCTCGGCCACCAGCAGGACCTCCTGATTGGTGGCGTTGGTGAAGAGGAGCGCGCGTTGACCGTCCGGGGTGAGGGCGGCCTGCCCGGCGGTGTAGCTGCCGGTCGAGAGTCGCTGCACGCCGCTCGGGTCGGTCAGGTCCGCGGGCAGGTCGATGAAGGCGACCTCCTTCGCGTCGCGCAATACGGCCAGGGCCAGCGCGCCGTCGGGGGCGATGTCCAGGTCGGTGGGCTCCGCGCCGAGCGGCAGGTCGGTCAGCGCCCGCGTCTCCAGGTTCACCACGCGCAGCGCCTTGAGGCCGGGGATGCGCGCCAGGGCCAGCTTTCCGTCCGGGGTGATGGCCACCTCCGACGGGCGCGCCTCGGTCAGGAGGTCCCGCACGAGCGGAATCGCGGGGACGATGCTCGGCTCCAGCTTCTTCGTCAGGTCGAGCGTGGAGACACCGTGGTCCGTGACGACGTAGGCGCGCGAGCCGTCGGCCGCGAACTGGACCTCGCGGGGGTTGAAGCCCACCGACAGATCCACCGCCTGCTCCTGGCCGGCCACGAGGCGCAGCAGCGTCACCTCCTGAAAGGTCACCTGCGAGCCGAACTGCCCCTGCGTGAGGCTCACGTCGAAGAAGGCCACGGCGTGCCGTCCGTCGGGGGCCATGGCGAGCTGGTTCAGTCCCGCAGCGGTACGGAGGGTGAGCACCTCGTCCGTTCCGTCCGCTCGCGAGCGCAGGATCGACGCGCTGCCCGCGGCCCGGTTCAGGACCACGGCCAGGTCCTCGCCGGGGGCCGTGCGCAGGGCGCCGGGATTCTCGCCCACCTTCACCGTCCGCACGCCGAGGGTCTGCGAGTCGATCTTCACCACCGTGTCCTGCGCGGCGATGGCCACGTAGACGTAGCGCTTGCCGCTGGCGGGGGACTCGCGCTTCACCTCCACCTCGGGGGGAGGCGGCGCTCCCCCGTCCCCGGCGCCCCCATCCCCCTGCCGTGAGGGGGCCATGCAAAACCCGAACTGGTTGCAGGTCTGGCCCGGCGGGCAATCGTTCGGCGCGACGCACTGCCTCCCCCGGGTGGTCCCGCTGTCCGGCGAGGCCGCGCGGTCGCCTCCAAAGGATTCTGCGCTCTTGGCGGCGCCGCAGCCCGCTCCGCAGGTCATCAGGATGGACGTCAGGATCACGAGTCGCATCAGCTTTCCTCCAGCTCGGCGAGTAGCAAGGGGCGCGCCGGCCCGTGGCGCTTCGACTAAGCCACTTATATCGCTAGGTAAAAGATCGCATGCGGCGGGTGGGCCGGTGGTTTTTCGCCGCTCCCCGGGCGGGCCGCCACCGGACATTCATGTCAGACTTGGGCCAGGCTCACGCCGACGTACGAAGCGAGGCGGGGAATACCGCGCCGACGGATCGTATTGAGAGGGGTGAGGCTCGCGAAGGCGCCAGGGATAAGGGCCAGGAGGTTTGCGCCGGGCGCCGCGCCGAGAGCCCTAACATGTTAATTTCCATTGACTAACGTCCTTGGTGGAGCTAAGGTGCCCCGCCCGTTGCGGATCGGGGTAAGGGGCGTGGGCCGAAGCGGCGCGTCGTACGGGAGCCGCTCGGGGACGTTCAACTGGCGGAGTTGCATGCCATGAGTTCTGCAGTCTACAGCGATATCGATCGGAAGATGGAGCTCATTCGCGCTCGGCTCGAGCGCGATGAGAATCTGCTCCAGGACTTCAACAGCCGACTCGACGTGTCGTGGATCTACCATGACAACGCCTTGGAGGGGGTCGTACTGACCTACCACGAGCTCCGGGCCTCCATCGACGAGGAGATCATCAGCGATGCCACGCTGATCCCGTCGTACGAGGACGTGAAGCACCACAAGGCGTCCATCGAGTTCGTGCGGCAGTCCGCGGCGAAGCGCAAGCCGCCGATCGGGCTCGAGTTCCTCAAGCGCATCTACCAGCTCCTGAACGACGAGCCGGTGCCGAAGGCGACGAAGGAGAAGGCCAAGGCGCCGAGCGCGGTCCAGACCGTGGGGCTTTACCGCCGCGACAACCCGCTTCATCGACTCTACTTCCACGAGATCGCGCCGCCCGAGAAGATCGGGTACCACATGCGAAAGCTCGGGCAGTGGCTGGCGACCGAGGAGGTGCGGCGCCTGCATCCGGTGCGGCGCGCGGCGCAGGCCCATCACAAGCTGATCGGGATCTATCCGTGGCCCAAGCACTCGGGGCGCATCGCGCGGCTTTTGATGAACGCGATGCTCCTGCGCGACGGGTACCTGCCGGCGGTGATCCACGCTATCGAGCGGCAGCGCTACTACGAGGTGCTCCGCCATCCGCCGGGAGCGCTGACGACCCTCGTGGCCGAGAGCCTCAACAGCACCCTGGACGCCGCCTTGCGTTACCTCGAAGAGGTGGATGCGCAAGGGCTGCGCGCCGCGTCCTAGGCCCAGAGCTCGCTTGGGTTGAGCCCTCGCGGCCTGCGCGGGCCCGTTTCGCCCCCTTTCTTCTCGGAGCAGGTTTCCCATGGACCACTTCCATTACCGTGGCGAGGAGCTCTTCTGCGACGGCGTTTCGCTGGCGCGCATCGCCGAGAGCGTGGGGACGCCGTGCTACGTCTACAGCCACGCGACGCTGGTGCGGCACTATCGGGTCTTCGCCGACGCGCTGTCGGAGATGCCCCACCTCATCTGCTACAGCGTGAAGGCCAACACGAACGGCGCGATCCTCGCCGCGCTGGGAGCGCTCGGCGCGGGGGCCGACATCGTGAGCGCGGGGGAGCTCGTGCGGGCGCTCCGGGCCGGGATACCCGCCGACCGCATCGTCTTCTCCGGGGTGGGTAAGCAGGCCTTCGAGCTGGAGCGGGCGCTCGAGGCGGGCATCCTGATGTTCAACGTCGAGAGCGAGGGGGAACTCGAGCTCCTGGCGCAGGTGGCGGACCGCATGGGGAAGCGCGCCCCCATCTCGCTGCGGGTGAATCCCGACGTGGATCCGGGCACGCACCCGTACATCGCGACGGGGCTGCGGAAGAGCAAGTTCGGCGTCCCGCTCGGCCGCGCGCGGGCGGTCTACGAACGCGCGCTCGCGCTCCCGTCGGTGGAGGTGCGGGGGATCGATTGCCACATCGGCTCGCAGCTCACCTCGGTCTCGCCCTTCGTGGACTCGCTCGGCAGCTTGGTGCGGCTGGCCGAGGAGCTGAAGCAGAAGGGCGTGGCGCTGCGCTACCTGGACGTGGGGGGCGGGCTCGGCATCCGCTACTCCGAGGAGACGCCTCCCTCCCCGGAGCAGTACGGGCGAGCGCTGGCCGAGGTGGTGGGCGAGCTCAAGGGGCTCGGCGTGACGCTGATCTGCGAGCCGGGGCGGGTCATCGTGGGCAACGCCGGGGTGCTGCTCACGCGCGTCATCGGGGAGAAGCACAACGAGCAGAAGCGCTTCGCGATCATCGACGGCGCGATGAACGACCTCATCCGTCCCGCGCTCTACGGTTCGTTTCACAGCATTCGGCCGGTGCGGCGGCGCGCCGGGGCGGAGAACGTGGTGGTCGACGTGGTGGGCCCGATCTGCGAGAGCGGCGACTTCCTCGCGCAGGACCGGCCCCTGCCGGCGGTCGAGGTGGGCGATCTGCTCTCGGTGATGTCCGCCGGGGCCTACGGCTACGTCATGTCGTCGAACTACAACTCGCGCCCCCGGGCCGCGGAGGTGATGGTCAAGGGAGAGGAGTTCGCGGTGGTGCGCGAGCGCGAATCCCTCGAGGACCTGACGCGCGGCGAGCACGTGCCGGCCTGGGTCCGCGACCCCGCCTGATTCGCGTCGTCGGAAACACCCCTACCGCTGAAGCAGCCTATAGGTCCGCCGGTCGGGCAGCAGGGCGAGCTCGTCGCCGTGGTAGCGGGCGGAGGGGAGCTGCCGCAGGGTGGCTTCCGTGACAAGCACCGCCGTGCCGCTGTGCCGGCGCGCGAGCTCCGAGGCCAGCGCGATGGGGCCGCCCATGGCCACGTACTCGAGGCGGTCCGCGGGGCCGAGAATGCCGGCCACGAGCGAGCCGGTATCGAGGCTGCAGCGGAGAGCCAGGCTTTGGCCGCGGGGCCAGAGCGCGGCCGCCGAGGTGAGCTCCTCGCAGAGGCGCAGCGCCGCCTCCGCCGCCCAGACGGCGTCGCGGTCGCGCGACTCGGGGGCGCCGAAGAGCGCGAGCGCGTAGCCGCCGTGGAGCTTGACCAGACTGCCCCCGTTGGCGAAGACCTGCTCGTAGACCATGCCGTAGTAGTCGTGCAGGACGGTGGCCAGCTCCTGGGGGTCCACCTGCCCGACCAGCGCGTCGAAGCCCTGGAGGTCGCAGACCAGCGCCGTGGCGTGGTGTTCCTCCATGTCGCCCACGCGACCCCCGCGCTGGAAGATGCGGTCCACCACCTCGGGCGGGTGAAAGCGCTCGAGCGCCTTTCGCCGCAGGCTCTCGGCGGCGATGCTCTCCTTGAGTTCGGCGCGGTCGGCGCCGCTCGAGAGGAGCGAGGCGAGCGCCGTGACGAGGTCGCCTTCCGTGCTGGCGAACGGGACGCCACCCGCGCGATTCAGGTAGAGCACGCCGCGGACCGTGCCGTGGACCAGGATCGGCGACGCGACCACCGAGCGGATGTTGTAGAGCGCGAGGCTGTCGCCGGCGTTGATGCGGCGGTCGTGGCCGACGTCGGTGCTCAGCACCGTCTCCTTCTCGCGCAGCACGAGGTCCACGACCGTGCGACTCACCGGGAGCTCGTCGGGGCCGAGCTCGCCCCGGTGCCGCACGACGCGCGGCTTGAGCTCGCCCGCTCGGTCGACGAGCAGCACGACCACGGTGTCGGCGCCCACCTCCTCCATCACCATGTCGGCCACCGGAGCCAGGAAGCCGTCGAGGTCGGCCGCCGCGGCGAGCTGCTGGCTGACGCGATACATCAGGATCAGCGCCTGGTAGTCGGCGGTGGGGGTCTCGAGGCCGGAGATGGGGATCCCGACCACGGGGGTCGGACGGTCGGCTCCGAGCCGCTCGACGGCCTCGACGAGCGAGCTCTCTCGCCGGGAGAGGACCGTCACGGCGTGCCCCTTGGTGTCGGGGTTGTCGAGCACGAACTGGACCGCCGCGCGGTTGACCTGCACGGTCTTGCGTTCGTGGATGCTCGGCGCGGGGTCGAGCGTGACGTCGTCCACGGAGTAGCCCGTCGGCGCCAGCGCGCCGGGACGCAGCTCCGCCGAGCTCGTGCGCTCCACGCGGCGGATCGTGAGCTGGTGCATGCCGATCTTCACGCGGTCGCCCGTCGAGAGCTCGCGGCGTACCGCGGGGAGCTCGTTCACCTTGGTGCCGTAGGTCGAACCCAGGTCCACGATGGCTACCCGGTCGCTGTCCACGACCAGCGTGGCGTGGTGCCGCGAGACGCCGCGACCGTCCAGCACGAGGGCGTTGGTCGCATCCCGGCCGACGGTGGTCTCACCCTCGACGAGCTTGAACTCGCGGGTCTTGCCGTCCGGTCCGGTGATCGAGAGCAGGAAAGGCACGTCCACTCGCTCGCGGGATGTCGAGGATCCGAGGTGGAAGGATAGCAGCGCCCTCGGGCGGACGGCAACGCTGGCCTAGCTGGCCTAGCTGGCCTAGCTGGCAGTCAGGCGTGGCCAGCGACGACGCAGCACGAGGATCGCGCCGGAGAGGGCCAGGCCGACGGGCAGCCACGCGCCGAGCGGTGGTGGGATCGTGCCTGCGCGCGCGAGCAGCCACCCGGTCGCGAGAAGTAGCCAGAGCCCCACGATGAAGCCGACCGCGAGGGTCAGGTCGCGCAGGAGCGGTCGGGCTGCGCCGCCGAGGCCGAAGCTCCAGCCGAGGAGCGCGGCGACGAGCGCGAAGAGGGGAAAGGAGACGCGGGTGTGAAGGAGTACCGCGAGCGCGGCGCTAGGCCGGTCTGCGGCTCGAGCGCGGGCGATGAGCTGCGCCAGCTCGCGCGAGGTGAGGGCTTCGGGGCGCGGCGGGGCGGCGACGACGAGGGGCCCGAGCTCGGCGAGGAGCGGCCAGCGCCGTTCGCGCGCGTGGGCCACGGTCCAGCCCCCGGAGGGGGACGGGCGGAGCTCGCGCGCTTCGAGCACGCGGGTCGGGTCCGACGGGGAGACGCGTCCCTCGAGGCGGCGGCCGATGGCTCCGCGGGGGTCGCGCTCGAGGGCGAGCAGGTGGAGCTCGTTTGCGCGGCGGGTGAGCTGCACGAGCCAGGATCCCGAGCGCGTCCAGGTCGAGGAGGGGTGCGCTCCGAGGAGGGCGGAGGCGCGCCGTCCGGCGTAGTGGGCGTCGGCGCGGCGCTCGGCCGGCGGTACGGCGAACTCGAGGACGAGGTAGGCCAGCGCGGCGCACCCGAGGCCGATGCCGAGGAGCGGTAGCCCGAGGCGGAGCGGAGAGGCCCCGGCCGCGTAGAGGCTCAGGAGCTCGTGGCGTCGGCGCAGGGTGCCTAGGGCCAGCACGATGGCGAGCAGCAGCGCGGCCGGTAGAAGCTGGACGGCGATGTGTGGCAGGTGGAGCAGGGCGGCCCGGAGCACCGCGGGCCAGCCCACCTCGGAGGCGAGCCGCCGCCCTTGATCTCCGAGGTCGAAGGCCAGGTAGATCGCGGTGAGCACCGGCCAGGCGAGCGCGAGCCGCACGAGCACCAGCGCCGCGAGATAACGTGCGAGCACCACGCCTGCCGGTGTAGCCAAGATCCGCACAGGGATCAACGCCTTGACTTGCGAATTCGATCCGCTGTACTCACCAGGCTCTTTGAGGCGAAGGAGCGAGAGATGAACTACAAGGTGGCGAACCTCGGGCTGGCCGACGCGGGCCGACGTCGCATCGAATGGGCCGAATCCCGGATGCCGGTGCTGATGGCGATCCGCGAGAAGTACGCCCAGACCAAACCGCTGGCGGGGATGCGCATCGCCGGGTGCCTGCACGTCACCAAGGAGACCGCGGTGCTCGTGCGGACCCTGAAGGCCGCGGGGGCCGAGGTGAGCTGGTCGGGCTGCAACCCGCTCTCCACGCAGGACGACGTGGCCGCGGCGCTGGCTGCCGAGGGGACCTCGATCTACGCCTGGCACGGTATGAACAGCGAGGAGTTCTACTGGTGCATCGAGAAGACGCTCGAGTTCAAGCCCACGCTGACGCTCGACGACGGCGCGGACCTGATCTTCACCGTCCACAGCAAGCATAAGGAGCTCGCCAAGACGGTGATCGGCGGGACGGAAGAAACGACCACGGGAGTGAAGCGGCTCCGCGCCATGGCGTCGGACGGCGCGCTGCTCTACCCGGTCTACGCCGTGAACGATTCGATCACCAAGTGCGACTTCGACAACGTCTACGGCACCGGGCAGAGCTCGCTCGACGGGATCCTGCGCGCGACGAGCATTCTCTTCGCCGGCAAGACCTTCGTCGTCGCCGGCTACGGCCACTGCGGCCGCGGCTGTGCGATGCGCGCCCGTGGCGCGGGGTCTCGCGTGATCGTGACCGAGGTGAAAGCTACGACCGCGCTCAAGGCCGTGCTCGACGGGTTCGAGGTCATGCCGATGGACGAGGCCGCGAAGCTCGGCGACATCTTCATCACCGCGACGGGCATGAAGGACATCATCGTCAAGCGGCACTTCGAGACCATGAAAGAGGGCGCCGTGGTCTGCAACACGGGTCACTACGACTGCGAGATCAACCTCAAGGACCTCGAGGATCTCTGCAAGGGGCGGGTTCGCGAGATGCGGCCGAACAACGAGGAGTACTCGCTCTCCGACGGGCGTCGGGTCTACGTCCTCGCCAAGGGACGGCTCGTGAATCTGGCGGCGGCCGAGGGCCATCCCTCCGAGGTGATGGACATGTCTTTCGCGAACCAGTTCTTCGCGCTGAAGACGCTCGCCGAGGAGGGCAAGAAGCTGAAGAACGAGGTCTACGTGCTGCCGGAGCAGCTCGACCAGGACGTGGCGGCGATCAAGCTCGGCACGATGGGGGTCGCGATCGACAAGCTGACCGCCGAGCAGGTGAAGTACGCCACGGACTACTCCGCGGGCACCTAGGCCGCACTACGATCCCTGCAGTCCCTGGCCCACGCCGCCGAACGGCAGCCCGATCGTGACGTTCTTGCTGCCGGTGCCGCCCGTGTACGCCGCCCACTTGCCGTTCGCGAGCTGCTTCACGCTCACCTGCACCTTGGCCACTGCCACGTTCTGGCCGGGGATCTGACGCTGGGTCTTGATCAGCCAGCGCTGAACGCCGGTGGCGGAGGTCGAGAGGACCTTCACGCTCACGAGCTGGCTGGCGTGGATCTCCCGGCCGAAGTACGCCCGCAGGACGTTGCCGTACTTTCCGTGGTTGAGGTAGAACGCCGCGCCCTTGAGCGCCGCGGCCTTCGCCGTGCGCTGTGCATTATCCGACAGGCGGCCCGTGGCCTCCGCCGAACCCAGCCCCACCACCGCCAGCAAGGCGACGCCCGTGAGCATTGCGATCCCAAACCGCACCATGACCATCCTCCCTCGTTGTTCCCTGACCGGGATGTTGTACCGCGTGACGATTGCGTGAACCGGGCGGAGCGAAGCACGCGTCGTGCCGATCGCCAGGGGCGCTGGATCGCAGGGGCCGGCGCGAGAGCGGAGCCCATCAACCGTTGTAGTCTCGGCGTCCCCTCCGCAAATCGAAGGCCAGGCGGCCCGAGGCGCCAGGGGCGACAACCAAGGTCCGGCTGCGGGAACGCAGGCCGAGGGGCCACGGCTCGGCGGGCCTTCCAGTCCTGCGGGTAGCCTCGCGCCCTGGCCCGGGCACCGACCTTGCACCTCCACGGCCCCGGTCTAGCCCGAGGTACCGCCGTGGCTCCGCAGCTCAACCCGAAGCGACCCGCCGAACGTAACCTCCCCGTGCGGCCTCCGTTCGGCGACCCCCTGCGCGGGAACCCGGTCTTCTCGGCGCTCGACGCCGAGGCCCGGCGCCGGCTCTCCGCGCAGGGCAAGGTTCGCCTCTACGCCTCGGGCGAGCGCATCCTGCAAGAGGGCGACGCGGCGGACTGGTTCTACGTCCTCCTCGCGGGGAGCGTGCGGGTCTACCACCTCGACGACGACGGGCTCGAGGTCCTGGCGAAGCTCTTCGGGCCCCCGGCCGTCTTCGGCGAGATGGAGCTCCTCGCGGGCCTTCGGCATCTCGAGCACGTCTCGGCGCTCGAGCCGGCGACGCTGCTCTTGCTCCCGCGCGCGGCCTTCCTCGAGGCGCTCGAGAGCTGCCACGGCTTCGCGCTCGCCCTGCTCCGCGACGTGTGTCACCGCTTCTGCATCTCGGGCGCGAACGAGAAGGCGCTCGCCTTCTACGACGTGCCGAAGCGCCTGGCCACCTTCCTCGTCTCGTACGCGCACTTCTACGGGCTCGCGCGCGAGGGGGACGCGGCGCGCCTACCGGTGACGCAGGACGAGATGGCCGGGGCTCTCGGTGTGACGCGGCGGGCGGTGGCCAAGACGATGCGGCTCTGGCGGGCCCAGGGGCTCGTCGCCCGCGAGGGAGACCTCTACGTGGTGAGCGACCTCGGGCGCCTCGAGCGCGAGGCCAGCTCCGAGCTGTCGCTCACCTACCGGTCGGACATGGCGTTCACGGAGTGAAGAGCGACGCGACCTCCGCGTCGGTGAGCGCCCTGTCGAAGATCTTGACCTCGTCCACCGCACCGTCGAAGTAGTCCCCCCCGGCCCCCGAGCGCCCGAGGCTGACGTGCAGGTTGTGCGTCACCGCGGCGCCCGAGGAGGCGCGCGTCGCGCGTCGCACGCCGTCGAAGTAGATGCTGAGCCCCGAGCTCGAGAAGACGAGCGCCACCTGGTGCCAGGTCTCCGCCGTCCAGCTCGCTCCGGTGGCATCCACGCGGTAGGTGCCCGTGGGCGTCCGCACCGCGCCGCGCCAGCCTCGCGTTGCGTCCAGGTAGAAGAGCTGGATCGCGTCGCCATCCGCGAGGAGGTGGTGCCGACGGGACGCCGTCGTGCCGAAGGCCGGCTTGATCCACGCCACGAAGGTGAAGGCGCTGCGCCCCTCGAGCCGACTCTGCGCGGCGAGGTCCAGGTACGAGCTCACGCCGTCGAGGTCGAAGGCCCCGCCGACCTTGCCGGCCGAGAGCGGCGTGGCGCCCCGATTCTGGCAGTCGGCGCAGCCCGAGATGACGTCGGCCACCGAACCGCTCTCGAAGGGCCAGTGCGCGCTCGGCGTGAGCGTGCCGCCGCCGCTCCCGGCGAGGTGCACCGTGACGGTCAGCTCGTCGTGGCTGGTCAGCGCGCCGTCGCTCGCGGCGAGGCGCAGGACGTAGGTTCCGGCCGCGCCGAAGGTCACCGTCGCGTCGAGGAGCCCTGCGTTCGAGAAGACGGCGCTGCCGCCGGCGGGGGCCGAAGAGACGCTCCAGGTGGTGGTGAGCGTGCCGGTGGGGCGTCCGTCGTCGCTCGCCGCGCCCGCGAGGCGCAGCGTCGCGCTCGGGAGCTGGGCCGAGGCGTCCGAGCCGGCGTTCACGACCGGCGCCTGGTTGGCCGCCGGCCCGCCGCCGGGAGTCCACCCGGCGATCTGCGCCATGACCACCCAGAAGGCCTTCGCCAGGCGAATGCCACCCGTGGCCTGGTTCCCGAGGTGTCCGCCGTCGGCCTCGCTCGTGTACTCGGGGCAGATCGCGGCCAGGTCGAGCCCGTCGTCGGGGTGGTTCTCCCAGGCGTTGCCGTTCGAGTAGTAGACCCCGTCGCGGTTGTCGTAGCAGGGGCGTCCGTCGGGGGCGTGGGATTCGATGTCCGCAATGTCGAAGAGGATCTTGTCGTTCGCGCGGGCCCAGGCGCGCAGGTCGCTATTGAAGCGCTCCGAGACCTGGGTTCCGATCCCGCGGGAGAGGCTGCTCGTCGAATAGATGAAGACCTTGCCGGGGAGGCGCGCCTCGTGCGCGACCAGGTCGTGCACGTCCGGCCGGTTCGGCTGGTCAACGAAGTAGCCCGTGGTGGGGCTCGCGATGTCGTCCTGCTCGGAGACCTCGAGGTAGCTGAGCTGCAGGTTGAAGACGTCGTAGCTCGCCGCCTCGGCGGTCGTGACCGCGATGAAGTCCGCGAGTTTCTCGTGCCAGTAGCTACCGCCCGAGAAGGAATAGGCCCAGCGCGAGCGGTCGTAGGCCAGGCTGGGCCGGAAGGTCTCGCCCACCTCGGCCAGGTTCCGTTTGCACCGAGAGGGGGCGGCCTCGTAGCTCGGGTAGGGGAAGCAGTTCAGCGCGTTGCTGATGTTGTCCCCCACCGAGCGGTCGAAAAAGTGCATTCGCAGGGCGCTCGCGGCAGCCAGATACTCGGGGGGGATCTGATCGAAGAGGGCCACGGTGGTGTGGTCGACCACGATCCCGGAGGTTCGCAGGAAGCGGCCCCGCGTCCCCCCTTCTTCAGCGGACGGCGCAGAGGGCGGCGAGCAGCCGAGGAGGGACAAAGAGAGAGCCACGAGGGCGTACAGGGAGCCGCGCATCATCCGTCCTCCATCGGGCCGAGCTGGGCCTCGCACGGAGGAGGTGGGTCGAGGACGGGAAAACGATCACTGGGGCGGCCGCACCGTCTGCGGCCGAGGAGAGCGGAGGCGCGAGGCTACTTCGCGGCGTCCTTGAGAGCGTCCACCTTGTCGGTGCGCTCCCAGGTGAAGCCCGGCTCGTTGCGCCCGAAGTGCCCGTAGGCGGCGGTGGCCTGGTAGATCGGCTGGAGCAGGTTCAGCTCGCGCACGAGCGCCCGCGGGCGGCAATCGAAGACGCGTCGCACGGCGGCGGTGAGCTTCTCCTCGGAGACGGCGGCCGTGCCGAAGGTCTGCACGAGCACCGAGACCGGCTCCGCCACGCCGATGGCGTAGGCGAGCTGCACCTCGGCCTCCTTGGCCAGCTTGGCCGCCACGATGTTCTTCGCGATGTAACGCGCGTAGTAGCAGGCCGAGCGGTCCACCTTGCTCGGGTCCTTGCCGCTGAACGCGCCGCCACCGTGGCGGCTCCAGCCACCGTAGGTGTCCACGATGATCTTGCGGCCCGTGAGGCCCGAATCCCCCTGGGGGCCACCGACGACGAACCGGCCCGTCGGGTTGATGAAGAACTTGGTCTCCTTCGTCACGAGCTGCGCCGGCACCACCTTGCGGACCACGTCCTCCATCACGGCTTCCTTGAGCCGCTCGTGGGAGACCTCCTCGGCGTGCTGGGTGGAGATGACCACCGTGTCCACCATGGCCGCCTTGTCGTCGACGTAGCGGACGGTGACCTGGCTCTTGCCGTCGGGGCGCAGGAAGGGGAGCTGGCCGCTCTTGCGGGCGTCGGTCAGCCGGCGCGCGAGCTGGTGCGCGAGCATGATCGGCAGCGGCATCAGCTCGGTCGTCTGGTCGCAGGCGTAGCCGAACATCATTCCCTGGTCGCCGGCGCCCTGGTCGTCCTTGGTGTAGGCGCCCTTGCCGTCCACGCCCTGCGCGATGTCGGGGCTCTGTCGCTCGAGGGCCGTCAGGATCGCGCAGCTCTTGCCGTCGAAGCCCATGGCGCTGTCGTTGTAGCCGATGCCGAGCACGGCCTTGCGCACGAGCTCCTGCGTCTCGATGGCGGCGGAGGTCGTGATCTCGCCGGCGAGGAGCACGAAGCCGGTCTTCACCAGCGTCTCGCAGGCCACGCGGCAGGTGGGATCCTTGGCGATGATCGCGTCGAGGACCGCATCCGAGATTTGGTCGCAGATCTTATCGGGATGGCCTTCGGTCACTGACTCCGAAGTGAACAGAAAATTCGCCATGATGGTGCTTCTCCGTGGTTGAGACGCGGCATTAGATAGCGTGGGCCGCGAATTTGTCAATTGTGACCCGACGAGGCGCCGCGCGCCCGTGCTGGGGCTCCGGGCCGCCTCGCGCGTGGCCTGTCGCCACTCGTTGATCGGGCGGCGCGGGGCGGCTAATGTACGCCGCGCATGACGACGCCTATCCCCCCCATGACCCTGACCGGCAAGATCCTCTACCACCACGCCATCGCGCCCCGTCGGCCCTGGGTCGAAGCGGGGGACCTCCTGCGCGTGCGCGTGGACTGGACCATCGCGAGCGAGCTGGCCTGGAACGGTATGAATCGGACCTACGAGGAGCTCGGCCGGCCCACGCTAGCCGACCCCGACCGCTTCTATCTGGCCCTCGACCACACGGTGGATCCGGTGACCCTGGCGCGGGATCCGCGCACGCAGCGGCTCGCCCAGCTGGCCCGCGACTTCGCGAAGGAGGCGAAGCTCCGCTACTTCTACGACGCCAACGTCACGATCATGCACACCACGTTCTACCGCGACCTGGTGCGTCCCGGGGACCTGGTGCTCGGGGCCGACTCGCACACCAGCTCGCATGGTGGGGTGGGCGCTTTTGCCATCGGACTCGGCGGCGCCGACGTGGCGGTGGCCATGGTGCTCGGCGAGACCTGGATCGAGGTCCCCGAGGCGATCGCCGTGGATTACCGCGGCAGCCTCCCCTTCGGCATCGGGGGCAAGGACGTGATCCTGCGGACCCTCGGTGAGCTCGGCCGCAACACCGTGGCCCTCGAGCGCACGGTGGAGTTCGGCGGCGACGCGGCGCGGGGCTTCTCCACCGACATGCGCTTCACGATCTGCAACATGACGGCCGAGTTCGGCGGGCTCAACGGCATCTTCGCCCCCGACGGCAGAGTGGGCGAGCTGCTCGGCCGGCGCGCCGAGCATCGCGACGGGCTCTTCTTCGCGGCGGACCCCGACGCGCCGTACGTGGCGCGCTACCCGATCGACCTCGCGCGGCTCGGGCCCCAGGTGGCGAAGCCTTTCGCGCCGGACAACGTGGCCGCCGTCGAGGAGGTGGCGGGGACCGCCCTCCACGGCGCGTTCATCGGCGCGTGCACCACGACCGAGGAGGAGCTGGTGCTGGGGGCGCTCGTGCTCGAGCGGCTGCTCGCCGACGGGAAGCGGCCCGTGCCGGCCGAAGGGAAGCGGCTCGTTGTGCCGGGGAACCTGGAGATCGCCGGTCGGCTGCGCGAGGCGGGGCTGCTTGCCGCGTACGAGCAGGCCGGTTTTCGCGTGGGGCCGCCCGGCTGCAGCATGTGCCTCGGCGTGGCGTCGGACCGCGCGGGCGAGGGCGAGGTCTGGCTCAGCTCGCAGAACCGCAACTTCGAGAACCGCATGGGCCGCGGGTCGCTGGCCTGGCTCTCCTCGGCGGCGACCGTGGCAGCCTCGGCGCTGGAGCTGCGCGTGGCCGACCCGCGCCCCGTACTCGAACGCGTGGATCGGGCGCGCTACGACCGGCTCCTCGGCCGGACCGGCGCGGCGCTTCCGGAGGTGCGTCGCGACCAGCCTGCTCCGTCGGCGACGGCAGTGACGGGGGCGGTCGGCGCGGCCACCCTCGGCGGCGACGCTGCACCCGCGAGGCTCCGCGGCGCCGTACAGCGGTTCGGCGACCACGTCGATACGGACGCCATCATCCCCGGCGAGTTCTGCCACCTCACCGACGTGGCCGAGCTCGGAGCGCGCTGCTTCCATCACGTGCGTCCGGAGTTCGCCGAACGCGCGCGTGGCGGACGGGCGATCGTCGTGGCCGGGGAAGGGTGGGGGTCGGGCAGCTCGCGCGAGCAGGCGGTGTGGGCCCTCAAGGGAGCCGGCATCCGCGCGGTAGTGGCGCGATCCTTCGCCTTCATCCACAAGCGGAACCTGGTCAACGAAGCGCTTCCGTACATGGTCGTCACCGACGACCGCTTCTACGCCCTCGCCACCGAGGGGGCCGAGCTCGAGCTAGATCTCGGCGCGGGGACGGTCACGGCCCTCGCGACGGGCGAGGTCTTCCGCGCGCGGCCGCTCTCGCCGATGGTCCAGGCGCTGGCGCAACACGGAGGGATCGTGGAGGCCATCAGGCGCCACGGCCCCGAGACCTTCTCCCGCCTTCAGGGAGGGCAGAGCGCGTAGCCCGCCGTCGTGGCGACGCGCGCGCGGACTATGATAGGGTGCCTCGCATGATCACCTGTCCCAAGTGTCTCGTTCCCAATCCGGATGGCAGCGCCGCGTGCATGGCCTGCGGCACCGCGCTCGCGGCGCAGCAGTTCGCGCAGGCGCTCGACCGGGCGCAGGCGCCCGCCGCGCCGCAGGCGTCACCGTCGGCCGCGCCGATGGCCTACGCCCCCGCGCCCTCCGACCTCCCGGCCTCCCCTGCCCCGACGCTGGGGCAAGGGGCCTACGGCGACGCGTCGGCCCTCGGTTCACCGGACGGGTCGTTCGGCTACGCGCCGGCCGGTGGCCTCGGGGGGATGGTGGGCCTGGACGCCGGGTCCGCCGACGTGAGCGCCTTCATGCAGGCGCAGAAGGCCAAGAAGCGCAACAAGGCGATGGTCTGGGTGGTGGCGGTCGGTCTGGTGGTGGCGGTGCTCGGCTTCCTCGGCTACCGCAGCTCGCAGAAGAAGGCGCTGCGCGAGGAGGTCGGCCAGTTCGTCGCGGCCTTCCGCAAGGTGGACGACGGCGAGGTGGACGAGTTCTGGAAGTGCGTGGTGCGGTCGAAGGGCGTGGACGTGCGGCTCGCGCCCGACAACATGCTCCTCACGAACGGGCTCGAACAGGCCTTCAAGTCCTTCCCGAAGAGCCAGCCCGACCACCTGAAGAAGAAGTGCCTGCCGCTCCTCGACACCATCGCGGCGAGCTTCGGCCAGGTCAAGCCGCCGTCGGGCTTCGCGGCCCGACTGGATGCCCTGAAGGCGGTCTTTCCGGCCGTGAAGAGCGTCTTCGACGGTTACGCGAACAAGCTCGACAGCCGCAAGCAGCTCGCGGCGAACGAGCAGGCGATCCTCGCGGCGAGCGCGGCCTTCCACGATGCGCAGCAGTCGGATCAGACCAAGTCGTGGGGCTACGTGAGTCTCCTCGCCTGCGCCGTGCCCGACCTGCCGAAGATGGCCGCCAAGGTGCAGAAGGCGCCCGACACGCAGCTGCTCATCGAGCACATCTTCAAGACCTGCAAGGCCGAGCCGAGCTACGCCGACAAGCTGCGCAAGGAGTGCTACGCCGGCCTCGAGGGGGGCAAGAAGCACCCGGCTCACGCGGCGGTCCACAAGAAGATGGCCGGCGACGACCGCGACCGCTCGGCTCTCGAGGACTGCTTCAAGCGGGCCAACAAGGGCTTCTTCGACAAGGATCTGAACGAGGTCGGGCAGGCGTGGGTCAAGTACCGCGAGGCGCGCAAGGCGGTGCTGGATGAGGTGGCGAAGTACAAGGACGAGCACTAGTCCGCGCCGCGCCGTGCCTCGCCGATGCCCCCAGGGGCAGTGCTCGTTCCGCCCTGCCATTCTCGTAATCGCCGTCGTTCTGCTGGGCGCGCCGCTCGTCGCGCCGCCGGGGGTGCGCGCGGAGGAGCCGGACCCGCCCGCCACCATTTCCGCCACGCGACCGCCGAGCTTTCGTCCCGGCAGCGAGCAGCCGCTCGAGAACCCCTTCGTGCTGCGGCTGATGGACGACCCCGGCCTGGCCGAGGAGGTGCTCGCGCGCGGCAAGCTCGTGAGACCCCCCGGGAGGCCGGCGGTGAAGGCTCTCGTGCGCAAGAAGCCCACCGAGCCGTCGGTGATGTTCCGGCTCGGCGTGCAGCTTCCACCTCATCCCCCGGTGGAGGTGTTCTTCAAGCCGCGACAGCGCGGGTACCGCGACTGGGCCACGGAGACGGCCGTCTGCCGTCTCGCGCGCCACCTCAGGGTGCGCATCGCCCCCTGCCACGAGCGGGTGGTCCCCCGGAAGGCGCTCGAGGCGGCCCTCCCCCGGGTCCCCGAGCAGCTGCGCGAGAACCTGCTCTGGGAGGAGGGCCCCGAGGGGCCGAGCCTCTACGGCTTCTTCCGCGTCTGGGCTCCCGCCTACGTGGACCGGCTCGGGACGCACCGCGCGACCCGCCAGAACCTCCTCGCGCTCGCCTCCTTCCTCGCCCCTGCGCGGCGCGAGGAGGTGCGAAGGAGCGCCCTGCTGCAGGAGATCGCCGACGTGTTCGTCCTCGACTTCCTGGTCTACAACAACGACCGGCGGCGTAACCTCGGCAGCGTGCGACACGCTCCGGACGGCGTCCGGCTCTTCGCCATCGACTTCGGGGACGGCCTGTCGGCCAGCCCGCGCAAGAAGCGCTTGTGCAAGGCGCTCCTCGCCGAGCTCGGGCTCTTCCGACGCACGCTCGTGGAGCGGATCCGGCACCTGACCGAGGAGCAGCTCGTGACGCTCTGGCACCGGCCGAACAGAGGCTGGCTCGTCGAGCGGGAGCACGTGGCGATCGTCCTGGCGCAGAAGCGGCGCCTGCTGGAACATGTGGCGCGACGCGAGCGCCAACACGGAGCGCAGATCTATTTCTGAGCATGGAGGTGGGGAGGGATGCAACACACCGAGAGAGTGGCGCAGCTCAGGGCGCAGGGCGTGGAGCTGCCGGCGCCGGAGGCGGTGGAGCTCGGCCCCGAGGTGCGGCTCGAACAGCTCCATGGGCCGGGCACGGTGCTGCACGCCGGCACCAAGCTCTTCGGCAAGGACCTGCTCATCTGCCCGGGGGCGCGGATCGGCTTCGAGGCGCCCGCGACGGTGGAGAACTGCGCCGTGGGTCCCGGGGTCTCGCTGCACGGCGGGTACTTCTCCGAGGCGGTCTTCCTCGACGGGGCGTCGATGGGGTCGGGGGCGCACGTGCGCGGGGGAACGCTGCTCGAGGAGCAGGCGAACGGCGCGCACACCGTGGGGCTCAAGCAGACGGTGCTCTTGCCCTTCGTGACGCTCGGCAGCCTCATCAACTTCTGCGACGCGCTCATGGCCGGCGGCACGAGCCGCAAGGACCACAGCGAGGTCGGGAGCTCGTTCATTCACTTCAACTACACGCCGTTCGGCAAGCACGGCGACAAGGCGACGGCGTCGCTCATCGGGGATGTTCCGCGGGGGGTGATGCTCCGCTCGCCTCGGGTCTTTCTCGGCGGGCAGGGGGGCCTCGTGGGTCCGCTGACGATCGACTACGGCACGGTCCTGGCCGCCGGGTTCGTCTATCGGCGGGACTACGGCCCGAACGAGCTCGTGGTCGGCGAATCGCTGCCCGTCATGAAGCGGGCCTTCTCTCCCAAGCGCTACGGGCGCGTGCGCGCCAAGGTGGAGAAGAACCTGCGCTACATCGGCAACCTGGCGGCGCTCTGGCACTGGTACGAAGCCGTCCGTCTCCCCCTCGCCGGGGGAGACGCGCTGCGCCGCGCGCTGTACCGGCGGGCGCAGGCGGCCATCGCGAGCGGCATCAAGGAGCGCATCAAGCGCCTCGCCGATCTGGCCGACGGGATGGGGGAGTCGATGGCCGAGCTGGAGGCCGACACCGGTCGGGGCCAGACCGAGCTCGGCGAGCAGCGTGCCTTCGCCGCGGCGTGGCCGGCCCTCGGGGCGCACCTCGAGGCCTACGTCGAGCGCGGCGAGCACGACCGCCCTGCCTTCGAGCGCTTTCGTCGCGCACTCGAGCAGGGGAGCGCGACGAGCTACCTCGAGCGTGTGGCGGGGTTCAGCGAGGAGTGCGTGGCGGCCGGAACGGTCTGGCTCGAGGGGATCGTGGCGCGCACGGCCGACGCCCCGCACGCCCACGGCAGCGTCGCCTCACCGTCGTAGCCCGCGCCTGGCGCTAGCCCCCAAAAAAGCGGAACCCCCCGGCTCTTGTCCTGGGGGGTTCACCAACACCTGAAGATTTAGCTAAGCGAGAAGTCTAAGAAAAAGCTAGTCTATCCAAAGTCTAAGCCGTCAACCCGTCCCACGGACACGGCCGGTCGCTCAGTATGGGTCGTAAGGGAGCGTACCGTACCGTGTTGACGGGGCAACAAATTAGCAACGGATGTGCCACAGGGGCGCCGGTTCGCTAAGTCCCCACAGTTAAAAAACTAACGCCGGCGAGGGGGCAGGTCGGGGCCGGCCGGAGCGCGACATCCGTGTCAGCCACCCGGGGTCGGGTGAGGCCCGGAGAGGACGCGGATTACTGTTTATAGTGTTGAATTAACACTGTATTGCGTTGTGTGACGCGCTGGCGCGCCCCCCCTGCGTTCCCACCGGGCGCCCTGCGCGAAAGGTCGTAGACGTCTCGCCGCCGACGGAGTACCTCTGCGGCGGGGAGCCCGTCTCCTCCAGCAGAGCCCCTGCGCCGCCGAACCGACAGGCCACACGCACCATGAGCTGCCTCCTCCTCATCAACGCCGACGGGCCCGAGAAGCGCGTGGCGCTCCTCGAGAACGGGGACCTCACGGAGGTCTACGTCGAACGGAGCCGGGACCGCGGGATCGTGGGGAACGTCTACAAGGGGCGCGTGGTGCGCGTCCTTCCGGGGATGCAGGCCGCGTTCGTCGACATCGGGCTCAGCAAGGCGGCCTTCCTCTACGCCGGGGACGCCCCCGGTGGCGAGGACGAGCCGCGCAAGGGACGCTCGTCGGTCGGCTCCGACAGCGCGCCCGAGGGAGAGGAGCTCGAGCGCGAGGTCGTCGAGCAGGTGCCGATCCAGCACCGCGTGCGCGAAGGGCAGGAGCTGCTCGTCCAGGTGGCCAAGGAGCCGATCGGCACCAAGGGAGCGCGGGTCACGAGCTACATCTCGCTGCCGGGGCGGCACCTGGTCTACATGCCCACCGTGGACCACGTGGGCATCTCGCGCCGCATCACGAGCGAGGCGGAGCGGCGGCGGCTCAAGGAGCTCGTCGAGGGGATGCGACCGCCGGGGACGGGGGCCATCGTCCGGACGGTCGCCGAGGGAGCTTCCGAGGAGAGCCTGCGCGCCGACATGGAGCTGCTCGTGAAGCTCTGGGAGGAGACCCAGCGCCGGGCCGAAGGGGCGAAGGCGCCCGCCTTGCTCTACAGCGACCTCGACCTCTCGCTGCGGGCGGTGCGGGACCTCTTCTCCGACGCCGTCGAGCGGCTGATCATCGACGACCAGGGCGAGTACGCGCGCGTGACGGACTTCGTCTCGGCGTTTCTGCCGCAAAGGCTGCCCGCGCTCGAGCTCTACCAGGGCAACGAGCCGCTCTTCGACGCGTACGGGGTGGAGCTCGAGCTGGATCGCGCCATCGACCGCAAGGTGTGGCTCAAGTCGGGGGGGTACCTGATCATAGACCAGGGCGAGGCGCTCACCGCGATCGACGTCAACACCGGGCGCTTCGTCGGGCGGCGCAACCTCGAGGACACGATCACCAAGACCAACCTCGAGGCGGTGAAGGAGGTCGTGGCGCAGCTCCGGCTGCGCAACATCGGCGGCCTGATCGTGATCGACTTCATCGACATGGACCGGGAGGCCAACCGCCAGAAGGTGGGCCGGTCGCTCGAGCAGGCCCTGCAGGCCGACCGGGTGAAGTCCAACGTGCTCGAGATCTCGGCCCTAGGCCTGGTGGAGATGACGCGCAAGCGCGTGCGCGAGAGCCTGAGCCGGCAGCTCACCGAGGCCTGTCCGTACTGCGAGGGGCGCGGATTCGTGAAGAGCGCCCTCACCGTCTGCTACGAGGTCCTGCGCGAGATCCGTCGGCAGGCCCCGACCTTGCCGGGGCAGGGGGTGCTGGTCTGCGTGCATCCGGACGTGGCCGACCTGCTCGCCGAATCCGAGCAGGATCACCTGCTCGTGCTCGAGCGGCGCTACGGCAAGGCGCTGCAGGTGGAGGCGCAGCAGAACTTTCACCTTGAGCAATTCGAGATCCATGTTAAGTAGAATCATGTGCCTGGGATTAATCAGCTTTCTGATGTTTGGCCGCGGCGGGGTGGTGCGATGAGGGTGCCCCGGGACCAGCGCGTGACCATCAACCACGAGTTCGCGAGCGTGGAGCAGTTCATCAGCGAGTACGTCACGAACATCTCGCGCAGCGGGGTCTTCATCCGCTCGAAAGACCCGCTCCCTCCCGGGACGAAGGTCAACCTGCGGTTCAGCGTGATCATCGAGGAGATCGAGACCATCGAGGGGATCGGCGAGGTGGTTCGCGTCTCGCACAACCCGCCGGGGATGGGCGTGGCCTTCGTCGAGCTGACCTCCTACAGCCAGCGGCTCATCGAGCGGCTGCTCGCGAGGAAGCCGTGAGCATCGGCAAGCGCTTCGTCGACCTGATGCGCTCGAACCTGAACGCGCTCCTCGACCGCGCGGGGGATGGGGGCCACGCCCCGGGTGGGCGAGCTCTCGAGGAGCTCTCGGACCGCGAGCTGGAGGCCGAGATGGCGCGGCGGCGGCAGCGGCGCGAGGCAGCCGAGCGAGGGGCGGCGCGATCGGTGGACGCTCAAGCGCGTGACGAGGTCGAGGAGGCCCTACGGCAGCCCGGCCGCCGACCGGGCGCGGAGACCCGGCGCGAGGCCGGGCCGCAGCCCCGGAGCACCGGGAACGCCGGGAGCACGGCGAGCGCAGGTCGCGGGGGAGCCGGGGGGCCGCAGGCGGCGGCGCGTCCCCGGCCGGCGGGACAGGACGAGCGCATCGCGCGGCTCTACGCGCAGCTCGAATGCCCCTACGGCGCGGACCAGGAGGCGGTGCGCAAGCAGTACCGGGTCCTGATGCGGAAGTACCACCCCGATATGCATTCGGGGGACCCCGAGAAGCAGCGCCTGGCGACCGACCTGAGCCAGCGCCTGACGACGGCCTACAACGAGCTGCGCCGCCTCCTCTCCACGCGCTAAGCTGAACGCATGGAAGTGTTGGTCGCCATGCTCCTCGCCGGAGGGTGCCTGTCGCTCGGCGTGCACCTCGCGCGACGACGGGGACGCGGCGGGACCCAGGTTCAGGCGGTCGCGGTGGTTGCGGAGCCCTCTGAGCCCTCGCTGGCGGCGCTGAAGCCCGAGGACGTGCTGGTCCTCGACGGGCGGGACCTGATCGTGAAGGGCGTGGCCGTGCTGCGCGACGGCACGCGACACTGGTGCGAGGTGCGCGCCGACGACGGCTCGGGCGAGAGCTGGGTGGTCGTGCACGCCGAAGATCAGGACGGTGCTCTCGTCGGGCGGCTCGTGGCAGGCCTGGTGGCGGCGGGAGAGCCGCCCGAGATGCTGGAGCACGAGGGGGCTGTCTACCGCTTGCAGCGGAGCGGCCACGCCGAGGTGGAGGTGGCCGGAGCCGTCGGCTTCTCGGCGGGGGAAGGGGCCTACTGGGAGTACGCGCGCGTCGGGGCCTCTCGCATCTGGATCCGGCGCTTCGGCCGCTACTATCGGTGCTTCGCGGGGGAGCGCGTGGCGCGGCACCTCTTCGAGATCCTGCCCGCGTGATCGGCAGCTCAATCCTCGGGCGGGCGGCGAATGCGGGGCTGCGACGAGCGGGCGTCCAGCTTCGGGCGCGTCGCGTCCTCGTCCTCGGGCTCGGCGGCGGGGACCGGCGGCATGGGTAGGGGCGGAGGGGGCGGCGGTGGCGCGCGCCGTGCGAGCGGAACCGGCGACGGGGGCAAAGGCCCGGGGCGCGGCCCGAGCTCGCGCCGCAGCGTCGAGACCGCCCCGAGACCTCCGGCTGCGGGTCGGCCCGGTGCACGACGACCCTCGGTGAGCTGCTCGAGCCGTTCTCTGACTCGCACCGAGCCGGGCAGGAGGGCCAGCGCGCGACGGTAGTAGCCCTCCGCGCGCTGCGCCGAGAGCAGGCGGCGCGCGGCGACGTCCCCCGCCGACAGGAGCAGGGCGGCCTGCGTCTTGCGGTCGAGGCGCGGCACCTCCGCGGCGCGCTCGAGGTAGCGGAGGCTCCGGTCCCAGTCGGCCCGCGAGAGGGTCAGCGCGGCAAGCACCTGCAGCGCTCCTCCGTGCTGCGGGACGGACACGAGCACCTGCTCCATGGCCTTGATCACGCGAGACAGGACGCTGGTATCCACCTGGCCGAGGAGCTGCGGTTCGAGCGGCGTCGAGGCCCAGGATTCGGCC
This sequence comes from Deltaproteobacteria bacterium, assembly GCA_020848905.1. Lineage (NCBI taxonomy): Bacteria > Pseudomonadati > Myxococcota > Myxococcia > Deltaproteobacteria bacterium. Next base: position 47,809 of record JADLHG010000005.1, on the reverse strand, counting down.
ACGTCCTGCCAGGCCTGCAGCGGCGTGCGCGGCACCTCGCCGGGGCGGAGCACGAGCTCCTGCAGACGCCGCACGGCCACGTCGCGCTGCGCGAGGTGCAGGTGGCAGAGTCCCACCTTCAGCCAGAGCTCCGCCATCTCCTCGGGGGACTTCTGATCGGTGTAGGTCTCGATCAACGCCTCGGCGATGCGCAGGGTGTTGTCCCATTGCCGCCTGCGGTAGCAGAGCTCCACCAGCCGGTTCAACGTCGGCAGGTACATCGGCTCGCGACCAAAGGACTTCACGTAATAGGAGAAGGCCTGGTCCTCGTCGCCAAGCTGCTCGCTCGCGAAGCCCAGCCGGTAGAAGTAGTCGTGCAGGTCGGGCAGCTCTGCCCCCGAGCTGACGACCTGTTCGAGGAGGTCTCCCGCGCGCTGATAGTCGCCGGCCTCGAAGTAGATGGCCGAGAGGCGCTCCGCCGCCTGGGCGTTCTTGGGGTCGGCCTGGAGCGCCTCCTCGAGGGCCTCCGCGGCGGCGCTCGGCCGGTTGAGCTGCTTGAGGAGGATGTCGGCGGTCTGGAGCAGGAGCTCCGTGCGCTCGGCGGGGTCCTCGATCAGCTTGAGCTCGAGGCGCGCGGCGGCCACGGCGTCCCGCCACTGCTGCTGGGCCAGAGCGAGCTGCCGCACCGCGGTAACGGCCGGGCGATAGGTGGGGGCGAGGTGCACGGCGCGCTCGAAGGCCTCTTTGGCCCCCTCGACGTCGGACTGCTGCTCGGCGCAGATGCGGCCGATCTCGCAGAGCGCGGCCGCCCGCTCGAGAGGGGGCAGCTCGTCGGCGCTCGCGCGGCGGCGGATCAGCGCGACGAGCAGGTCCCAGCGGCCGAGGGCCGTGTAGAGCCGACGGAGCAGCGGGAGGATGTCTCCGCGACCTGCGTCGAGCTCGAGCGCCTGCTCGAAGTGCGTGGCCGCGGTTTCCGGGTCGTTCAGCCGCTCGAGGAGCAGGCGACCCATGTCGAGGTGCAGCCGGGCGAGCTCGAGCGGATCGCTCTCTACGCCGATCTGTTCGCCGATGAGAAGCGCGAGCTCGCGCCACGCTCCACGTCGCGCGAAGATCTCCGCGAGGAGTGTGGCCGCGGCGCGATCGCCGGGGCGGGCTTCGCGCACCTTCTGACAGAGAGCCAGCGCGTCGTCGTCCCGCCCGAGGTGCGCGGCAAGGACGCGCGCCGCGCGGGTGAGGTGCCGGCTCCTCCGCTCCAGGTCTGGCTCCAGCTCGGCGCAGCGCCGCAGGATCGCGGCGAGCTCGCGCCACTGGGAGAGCTTCTCGTAGACCTCCACGAGGCGGCCGAGCACCTCGCGGTGCTGTGGGGCGAGCTGCAGGGCGTTGCGCAGGTACCCGGCCGCCGTGCGGAGGTCCTGCATCTGGTCCGCGGCGAGCCGCGCCAGGTCGAGGTAGACCGGGATCTTCTCCTCGGGCTTCAGCGAGCGGGAGATGTCGTTCAGGAGGAGAGCCTCGAGCTCTCGAAGGCGGCCCAGGGCCGAAAGGAGCCGCCTCAGCTCGCTCCGCGGGGCGCCGTCGGTCGGGCAGAGCTCGACCACGCGACGCCACTGCGCCGCGGCGAAATCGAGGTCGTGCAGGTGCTGCTCGGCGAGCTGCGCGATGTTGCGGTGAAGCTCGGCGCGCGACACGGGGTCGTCGGCGGCCTCCGCCGCGCGGCTGAGCAACACGGCCACCGAGCGGTAGTCGCCGCTCGCCTCGTCGTGGGCGCGGCAGTAGGCGAGGGCCTCGTCGTGATCCGGGACGAGCGAGAGGAGGTCGCCGTAGTGCCGGAGCGCGCCCGCCGCGTCCCGCAGCGGCCCGGCGTAGAGCCCCCCGAGCTCCTCGAGCAGCTGGATGCGCTCGCGGTCGGTGGTGCGCGGGAGCAGGTCCTCGAGCGTCCGGGCGAGGGCCGCGTGGTTGTCGAGTACGCGATGCAGCCGTCGGACTTCCTGCGCCACGGCGGTGTCGCGCGGATCGAGCGTGAGCGCCTGCTCGAAGGCCTCGACGGCGCGCACCGGATCGCCGAGTTCGTCGCGTAAGAGGTGCGCGAGCGCCTGGAGCAGGTCCTTCTTGCGGTCGGCGCGCGACTCGTGGCGCGCGGCCGTGGCGAGCAGCTCTCCGAGCTCGAGGCGTAGGCCCGCCTCGCGGAGCGCGTCCTCGAGGAGCCGCAGCTCGGCGGTGGCCGACGGCGGGCACAGGTCGAGCGCGCGTTTCAGCAGCTCGTTGCGTCCGGCCTGCGCGTCGTCGGCCTCGGCGTCGGCGCGGTGCGCGGCCTGGATGAGGAGCCGCACCGCCTGTTCCGGATGGGCGGCAGCGAGCGCCTCCGCGCGGCCCGAAAGCTCGGCCACCCCGGGGTCCTCGACGCGCTCCGAGGCCCGCAAGCCGGCGAGAGCCGCGAGCGCCGCGGGGTCCTCGGGCCGCTCCGCGAGCACCCGGCGGTAGAGCTCGGCGGCCGCCCCCGTCTCGCCACGCTCCCGGGACTGCTCGGCGAGGTCGCGCAGCAGCTCCAGGTACTCGCCGGCCGGAAGTCCCGCCGCCTGCCGCATGCTCATGAGGCGCAGGCCGATGGCGTGGCGCTCTCGGGACGCCGGGTCGAGACGGGCGAGCAGCGCCGCGGCGAAGGCGTGATTCGCTGGATTCGTGGGGTCCAGACGGGCTACGAGGCGTTCGAGCTGGTCGAGCCGTCCGCGCGTGCGCTCGAGCTCCACCAGCCGGCGCAGCGCCTCGTCGCGGTGCTCGGGGACCACCTGCTGGTTCGCGTAGCGCCGCAGGGCGATCACCGCTTGCTCGGTGCGCCCGCTGCGCTCGAAGATCTCGACCCGCTCGCGCAACGCGGCGAGGTCGTCGGGGTCGAGCTGAAGCATCAGCCCGTACGTCTCGGCGGCGGCCAGCTCGTCCTCGAGCATCTCGCGCTGAAACGTGGCCAGCTCGCGATAGACGGCGAGCTTGCGCGGGACCTCCACGGCCCGCAGTGTCTCGCGCTGGAGGACCTGCAGGTAGCGCCCCCAGTCCTCTCCCTGCGCGTAGAGCCGCTTGAGCTCGGTCGGCTCCTCTCCGAGCTGCTCCTCGTCCCACGCGTGCCACCAGGCCTGGCAGGCGCGCTCGCGGTCTCCGAGGCGCAGCTCCGAAAGGCGCGCGAGCTCGCGCCAGAGGGCAGCTCTCTCTGTGGAGGACGCGGCGGCCGGGGCGCTCGTGGCGAGGAGCTCGGCCAGCTCCTCCCACTGCTCGTGCGTCTCGAGGTGGCGTCGGGCGGCGGCGAGGGCGCGCGGGGCGCCGGGCTGCAAGGAGAGCGCGAGCCGGTACGAGGCGTAGGCGTCCGACTCCCGGCCCAGGCGGTGCTGGAGCTCGGCCATGCGCAGCGCGCACTCGAGGGGGTCGTCGTCCTGCAGGTCCGGCAAGACCAGCGAGAGGGTCCATACCTGCCCCTCGAGGCTCCCGCCGTCGTCGAGCAGGGCCTCTGCACGGCGGGCCGCGGTGACGCGCATCCGGCGGAGCGCCTCGCCGCGCAGGCCCATGGTGCGCTGGTAGAGGCGAACCGCTCCGTCGGGGTCGCCGGTCGCCGCGAGCAGCTCGGCGGCGCTCAGGAACAGGGCTCCGCGCTCTTCGCCGTCCGTCGCCAGCTCGGCCGCTTGCACCTGGAGCTCCGCCAGGGGTCGCGCCTGACCGGCCTCGGCAAGGCAGTGGTGGAGGAGCAGACGGGTGTCCAGGTTCCCCGGCTGCGCGCGCCAGGCCTCCCAGAGGTGCCGAATCGCGGTGTCGATGTCCCCATCGCGGCGACGCGCAAGCATGAGCTGCGCCGCCTGGAAGTGGAGGCTCGCCAGGACGGTGGGGTCGCCTCCCGCGGCGTGGTGTGCGATCCCGCGTTCGACGCGCCCGAGGTGCTCCGCGCCGTCGTCTTGGACCCCGCGCGCTCCTTCAGCCGACGCCGACATCGACTCCCATCATAGACCGGATGGACCGCCGGGAGGCGCGTGGGAACCGAGGCGGCCGGCGCTTGCGGGTCATGAGGTCATCTTTTCCGCGGGGAAGCCGAGGAGCTTGTCCATCGTCGCCTGGTCCGCGGGCGGAAACTGGTAGCTCTCGAAGTCGCCGGAGGCCACCCAGCGGAAGTCGTTCACCCGTACCGGCCGGAGGTCGCCCGTGCCGAGCTGCGTCTTGAAGATCACGAGGGTCACCGAGTAGCCGTCGTAGTCGTGCACCATGCTGGCCAGCTGGTCTCCCACCTCGGCCTCCGCGTCGAGCCGTTCGCGCAGCTCGCGGACGAGGGCTCCCTGGTCGGTTTCACCCTCTTCCACGCGGCCTCCCGGAAACTCCCAGAGGAGGGGCAGGACGGCCTCGGGGCGTCGCTGGGTGATGAGGAACTGTCCGTCTCGCTCGATCACGGCGGCTACCACTCGGATGGACTTGGGCATTTCCTCGAGCTCCGCGGGGGGGGACGAACGCGGCGTAGCTTGCCGCCGGGGGCACCGGGGCGTCAAGCCGGGTCGCTTCTCGCACGGCCCCGGTGACGCCTTTGGAGCGCGTTTCTGCCCCACGGGCCGGGCGCCGCTGGTCTGCCCCCTCGGATGTAGGGTGGGCGGTGCTGATCGGGTACACGCACCACCAGTCAGGCAGAGTACACAAAAAATGCGGGCCTTTCTCTTGCGCGCGGGAAGAGGAATGGGGATAAAGTCGTCTACGCCTTAGTCCATCGACGTTGGACCTGAGGTCTTGCCGGCACCCGCGCACGGGGGCCTGACGAGCCTGAAGCTTGGCTTATGTAGAAGGAGGGACAGAATGAGCCACAACGGGAGCAGGTGGTTGAAGCTGTGCATCATCGGGGCGCTTGGGGCGTTGCCTGCACGCGCGCTGGCGCAGGACCTCCGGGCGGAGATCCTGGGGACCAGCGTGAATTACGGTGCCGGCGGCAGCAATACGGTGACCGTCACGGCGCGCGTCTGCAACGGCAGCTCCGTGGCCTCGGCTCCCTCCTCCACGCTCGGCATCTACTTCAACACCTGGACCGCGCCGGGCTGCAGCGACACGCCTGCGCAGACCGCGACGATTGGCGCGCTGGCCCCGGGGGCCTGCTCCTCCACGCTGGCCTTCTCGCTCGGAGGCGTGGCCCCGGGGGACTACACCAACTGGGCCCGCGCGGACTGGAACTGCGCCGTCGTAGAGGAGAACGAGGCTAATAACAACGTCAGCGCCTACTACCGCGTGCGGCCGAACCTCCAGGTGCAGAACTTCACGACCACCGTGAGCGGCACGACGGTGACGCACAGCTTCCGGGTGCGAAACCTCGGCTCCGCCATCACCTCCTCCGTGGGCGTGGGTCTCTACTTCGACGCGGCGAGCGCGCCTGCGTGCGGTGCTGCGGCCGACCAGAGCTGGACCATCTCCAGCCTCGCGCCTCAGGCCACGCAGGACTTCACGATCACGCGTACTGGCGTGGCGGCGGGGCAGTACACCGCCCGTGCCTTTGCCGATTCGGGCTGCGCGCTCACCGAGAGCGACGAGGGGGACAATCAGGCCTCGTCGGCCTACGGCGTGGGACCGAACATCTGGGTCTCCCCCGACGTGATCGTGTCGGTGAACGGCAGCACCGTGAACTACACCGTCTCGGTGTGTAACCTCGGGAGCACCAGCACGGGCTCGTTCAAGACCGCGCTCTGGTACAACATGGCCACCGGGCCGACCTGTTCGATGAGCACGGCGCCCGACCACACCTGGACCGTGGGCAGCCTCGGCACGACGCCGGCGACGAGCTGCACGACCCTGACCCATACGCGGACCAACGCGGTGGGCGGCGGCTACCTGGCCTGGGTCTATGCCGATTCGGACTGCGCCGTCACCGAGGCTAACGAGGGGGACAACGTGCGCTCCAAGTCCTACGCCGTGCCGCGGGCCGACTTCTACGTCCAGTCGTTCACCTCGACCGTATCGGGCACCGACGTGACCTACGACGTGACCGTCTGCAACCAGGGCTCGGACACGACGCTCTCGTTCCTCGTGGGGCTCTACTACTCGGGGAGCTCCGCTCCCGTCTGCGGTCTCACGCCGGACCACACCTGGGCCGTCTCCGGCCTCTCGAACGGCGGCTGCACCACGCTGAGCTGGGTGCGAAACGCCGCGCCGCAGGGGAGCTACACGGCGTGGATCCTGGCGGACAGCGGTTGCGCCGTCTCCGAGGCGGACGAGGCGAACAACACCGACTTCTCGGCCTACGGGATCGCTCCGTCGCAGCCGGACCTCTTCGTGGCGTCGATCAACGCGGTCGTGGTGGGGAGCCAGGTCACCTACACCACGATGGTCTGCAACGCGGGCACGGCGGTGAGCTCCGACTTCAGCGTGGGGCTGCTCTTCAACGGCTCGTCGGTGCCGGGCTGCGTGACGACCTTCGACCACGCGGATACGGTGACGGGCGGCCTGGGCCAGGGGGCGTGCCGGACTCTCACGCACGTGCGAACCGGCGCTACGTCGGGAAGCTATCAGGCCTGGGCCATGGTGGACCGCGGCTGCGCTGTGACCGAGTTCAGCGAGGTGAACAACACGGCCTCGGACTACTACACGGTCCTGCCTCCGACGAATCCGGACCTCGTCGTCCGCAACCTGACGGCCACCGTGACGGGCAGCACGGTCACTTACTCGGCGCAGGTCTGCAACGAGGGCACGGCGCTCTCGCCGGCGTCGCAGGTGGGTCTCTGGTACTCCCGCACGACCGCGCCGTCGACCACCTGCCTCGACACGCCCGACGTGACGGCCAGCGTGGGCCAGCTCTTCGTGCAGGGCTGCGAGACGAAGACCTGGACGCAGGTCACGGTACCGCCGGGGACCTATACGGCGCACGCGCTGGCCGATTCGCAGTGCGGCGTCTCCGAGAGCACGGAGACCAACAACAGCCGCTCGGCGGCCTACACGGTGAGCGCGCCGCCGACCCCCGACGCGCGAGTGGCGGATGCGCGGGTGGCGGACGCTCGGCCGGCGGATGCCCGGCCGGCGGATGCGCGGATCGTGGACGCCGTTCAGCCCGACGCGCGGAAGGCAGATGCGGGCTCTGACGCGCGGAAGGCGGATGCCGGCAAGCCAGACGCCAGGGCGGTCGATGCCGGGCCGGGGGCCGAGGCCGGGCCGACGAGCGACGCAGGCGTGACCGATGGTCCTCCGCCGGCGGGCGACGTGGCGCCGACGGATTCCGGCGGCTGCGGCTGCGAGGTGGCGGACACCGGTTCGGCGTCCACCTTCGGGCTCGTGCTGGGCCTCTTCTTCCTCTTCGGCCGCCGGCGTCGCCGGAGCTAAGGTCGCCTCGACGAGAGACGCCCCTCGGTTCGCCGGGGGGCGTCGTTCTCCCCTCCTCGCTCGTAGCTCCCTGCTTGGTTCTGGTCTCAGCGTCGAATGAAGGGCGGACGACTGTCCGCGGGGAAGGATCTCGCGTCGGGGCGAGCTACCGAGGAGCCGCGGTGCCGCAGCCGGCGCAGAACTTCGCCGCGCTGGCCAGCTCGCCGCCGCAGTTGGTGCAGAACTTCTTGGGCGCGGCGAGCGTCTGGCCGCACTCGGAGCAGAAGCGACCCGGCGCGACGGTGGCACCGCAGGCCGCGCAGGCCACGCCGGAGCCTGCGACTCCGCCGCCCGGCGCGGGCATTCCTGCGGAGCCCTGGACCTGACCCGGGCCGCCCCCCGCGCTCCCCTGCGGAAACCCGCCGCCCGGCCCACTGGGGGCCGCCTGGCCGTGACCGCCCATGTTCTGCTGGAACATCGAGGCCAGGCCGAAACCCACGCCGAGCCCCGCACCGCCGAGGAGACCACCGCCACCTCCGCCGCCATCCCCGCCCTTGGCCATCCCTTCCCCGGCGCCCATCATGGCCTTGCCCGCCGCGAACTGCTGGTAGCCCTGCATCCCGCCCGCCATGCGGATGTACGCCGCGTCGGTGTAGAGCTTCTTCAGGTTCGCCTCGTCCTCCTCCTTGATGGAGACGACGAAGTTGCCGAGCCGCATGATCGTCAGGCCGTAGTCGTCGATGTGCCGCTTGCAGCCGGTGAGGACCTCTTCCTCCACCTCCTCGGTGTAGGCCCCCGAGGTGACGTCGAGCAGCGGCCACTTCTTCTTCACCAGCAGCTCGGCGATGCGGTCGCGGATCACCTTCAGCAGCAGATCCCGAAACCAGCCGGTGAAGGTGGCGTTGTCGGCCTTCTGCATCCCCACCAGGCCGAGGAGCAGCTTCTGAGGGTCGCTCACCTTGAGCGAGTAGGTGCCGTGCACCATCGTCTCGACCGGTACGCCCGACTTCGGATCCTCCATCGAACCGATGCGCCCGCCGAACTTGAAGTCCGTCATCTCGCGCAGCGTGACGAAGAACACCTCGGCCATCAGCACGTTGCCGCCGGTGAACTTGTCGATGAGGTTCGAGAGGAACGGGATGTTCGAGGTCTCGAGGGTGTGGCGCCCGGGCTGCACGAGCCCGACGATCTTGCCGTCCTTGAAGAAGAGGGCCACCTCGTCGGAGTCGACGGTGAGCTGGGCCTTGGTCGGAATGGTGCGGTCCGGGTGCTTGTAGATGATCTGGTTCTTGGCCTCGTCGGGACGGGCCACCATCATCTCCGCGACGCCGCGCTTGAGGAAATCGCCAATGCCCATGTGCGGACTCTCCTTTGCTGTGCCGAAGCCCAGAGAGTGTAGACGCGGCCCAAAGGGGCGTCAACGCGAGGGGGTCATTTCTCCCCGAGCAAGGCCAGGAACTCGCTCTCCGAGATGATTCGCAGCGCGGCGCCGTCGGCCACGAGCTTCTCCGCCTTGGTGAGCTTGCTCCCCTTCGTGCCCTCCCCCTTCTCCCCCTCCCCCTTGCCGTCTCCGACCACGAGGTAGGTGAGCTCGCGGCTGACTCCCGACGGGGTCTCTCCGCCGAGCGCCTGGACCTTGCGCTGCGCGGTCTTGCGGTCGCACGTCGTGAGGGCGCCGGTGAAGACGAAGCTCTGCCCCGCGAGCGGCCCCTCCGCCGCCGCGCCGGCCGGTTCCTCGCTCGCGACCGTGACGTGCCGTCGCAGCGCGCCCACGAGCTCGGCCTTCTCGCGCAGCCCCTCGACGATCGACTGGGCCATGATCGCGCCGAAGCCGTGGAGGGCCTCGATCTCCTCGGGGCGCGCCTCGGCGAGCCGCTCGAAGGTGCCGTAGTGGCGCGCGAGGGCGAGCGAGACCTGCGGGCCGAGGTCGTCGATGCCGAGGGCCCGCAAGAAGACGGGGAGGGAGACGGTGCGCTTGCTCCGGATGTCGGCCACGATCTTTTCCGCGACCTTCGCGCCGACGGTGAGGTCCTTGCCGGTCTTGGACTTCTTGCCCGTCTTGAGCGGTGCGAGCGCCGCGGGCTCGAGCGCATAGAGGTCGGCGGGCGTGCGCAGGATGCCGCTGTCGTAGCAGACGCCGAGGAGCACGTCGCCGAGACCGTCGAGGTCGAGCGCGCGGCAGTAGTCGGCGACGACGCCGATCTGGGCCTGCCGGCACGCGCTGGGGCGCACGCAGTAGAGGACGTCCTTGCGGCGCTCGAGCGGGCCGCCGCAGGAGGGGCAGCGTTCGGGGAGCGTCACGCTCGTGTGCCCGGGCTTGGCGACCTCCTCGATCTTGGGGATCACTCCGCCGCGCCGGGTGACGACGACCTCGGCGCCGAGGGTGAGTCCGAGCTTGTCGATGAAGCCCGCGTTGTGCAGCGACGCGCGCGAAAGCTGCGCCCCCGAGAGCGTGATCGGCCGGATCAGCGCCACGGGGGTGACCGCTCCGGTGCGCGCCACGCTCCACTCCACGGCCTCGAGGGTCGTGGTCCCCGACTCCCCCTGGAACTTGTAGGCGATGGCGTAGCGCGGGTGGTGCGCGGTGCTCCCGAGTCGCTCCTGCTCGTCGACGCGATTGGCCTTGAAGACCACGCCGTCGATCTCGAAGTCGAGGCTGTCGCGCTTCGCGGCGTAGTGGGCGTAGGCCTCTCGCAGCGCGGAGCGCTCCACCAGCCGGTGCTCGAGCTCGGGGAAGCCGAGGGCGTGGAGCGCGTCCAGCTTCGCCTGCTCGGTGGGGAGTCCGGCGTAGAGCAGGTCGTACGCGAAGAAGGAGAGCTGGTAGCGCGCGCACCCCTCGGGCCTCTTCTGCTTGATGGCGCCCGCCGCCAGGTTCCTCGGGTTGGCGAAGCTCTCGTCGGAGTCGGGGTCCTTCTTCGTGACGCGGAAGACGCTCAGACGCAGGTAGATCTCGCCCCGCACCTCGAGCAGCTCGGGCGTGCCGGCGGCGGGCTCGAAGAGCGAGCGCTGCCCCTTCGCTGCGAGGAGACCCGGCGCGAGCAGGCCCAGAGAGATGCGGTGTGGGATGTCGGCGATCGTCTTTGCGTTGGCCGTGATGTCGTCCCCTTCGTGCCCGCGGCCGCGCGTGGCGGCGAGGACGAGCCGTCCCTGGCGATCGTACCGGAGGGCCGCGGCGATGCCGTCCATCTTGGGCGTGACGAGCACCTCCCCGGCGAACTTGCCCGCCCACTCCTCGAGGTCGCCGTCGGTGTAGCACTTGTCGAGCGAGAGCATCGGCGAGCTGTGCGGGACGGGCTGGCCGTAGCGTTCCTCCTCGGCGGGGCCGAGCTTCTCGAGGAGCGGGGAAGCAGGAGCCAGCTTCCGGAGCCGCTCGACCAGGCGGTCGTAGTCGGTGTCCGAGATCTCGGGGCGGTCGAGGTCCCAGTAGAGGTGGTTGTGATGCCGGATCGCCGCCTCGAGCGCGGGAAGGTCCATCGCCTCGAGCTCGGCCTCGGGGATCGGGGGGCGGGGGCGCACCATGCGCCGAAATTATCGTTTCTCGCCGCAGATGCCCAGCTGCTCGAGCGCGCGGCGGGCGGCGCCGGCCCAGTCCTGGTTGGCCGCCGGGCTTGCCGGGCTCGGGTGCGGAATGCGGCCGACGCGGAGGTCGTGCCCCGAGAGGGCGGCGCGGGCGCGCTGCTCGGCGAAGGCGCCCACGCCGACGACGTGTCGGGGCGCGAGCGTCTCGACCACGCGCACGAGGTGTCGGTCGCACGCGGCGTAGAGCGCGTCGCGCTCCTCGGTCGGCAGCTTGTCGGGCGTGCGATTTCGGCCCGAGGCCTCCATGAAGGCGAGCGGGCAGTAGTTGGCCACGAAGAAGCGCGCGAAGAAGGCCTCGGGGGTGCGGAAGTGGTCCCTCACCGCTCCCCAGAGGCGGGTGCCGCTCACCTCGCTGCGCGGGCAGGCGAGCCCCGTGACCGGTCGCTCCGGGTGCTCGACCGCGGGACGGCCCACCTTGCCGTCGAGGCCGAGGAACTCCCGCACCAGGCGCACGTCGCCGAAGGGGACGCCGCTCTGGGCCATGCCGAAGGGGCCCGGGTTCATGCCGAGGAGCACCACCTCCTTGGGGCCCGCGCCGTAGCGCGCGAGGTAGGCCTCGTGGAGCTCGGTGGCGTAGGCGAGCGGGTTGTAGACGTGCGTCACGGGGGGGGCGAAGCGAAGCCGCGCCACCTCCCGACAGAGCTCGCGCGCGGCGTGAGCCAGGGTCACCGCGGAGCCTTCGCGGCGTCGGCGCGCAGGGCCTCCGCGCGACCGGTGCGCTCGAGGTGCTCGACGTAGTAGCTGGCTTCCTGGTGCGGCTCGAGTTCGTCGCGGTCGATCGCCGCTTCGAGCTCGCGCTTCAGGTCGCCGATCCAGCGGCCGGGAGGGAGCGCGTACTTCTCCATCAGCACGTCGCCGATCCCCGACGGCAGCGGCGGCCGCTGCGCGTCGAGCTCGCGGATCACGCGGATGCGTTCCACGAGCTCGTCGATCTGGCGCGCCGCCTGGTCGCGCTTCTCTTGCCGGGCGGAGGTGATGTCCGCGCGGGCGAGCAGGACCAGCTCGTCGAGGGACTCGCCCATCTCGCGGGCGAAGCGCCGCACCGCGGAGTCCGTCCACCCGCTCGCGTAGCTGTTCGCGCGCTGGTGGTGCAGGATGAGGAAGCGCACGCGCGTCCGCAGCGCCGACGGGAAGGGCAGGCGTTTCGTCAGTCGGTCGAACATGCGCGCGCCGACCTCCGGGTGGCCGTGGAAGGTCACCTTTCCGTCGGGAGTGCTGCCCCGCGTGGGGACCTTGCCGACGTCGTGGAGCAGCGCGGCCCAGCGCACCGCCGGCAGGGGTGCGGACTGCGCGACGACCTGCTTGGTGTGCTTCCAGACGTCCTTGTGCCGCCGCCCCATCTCCTGGGTGAAGCCGACGGTGGCCTCGAGCTCGGGGAGGAGCACGGCGAGCAGCCCCGCCTGCTGCAGCCATTCCAGGCCCTCGTCCACGCGCGGTCCGAGGAGGAGCTGCTCGAGCAGCCCCTGCGCCAGGGGACCGGGCAGCGAGCCCGCGTCGGCCGCCACCTCGCGGGCGCGACGGGCCAGCTCCTCCGACGGAGATGCCCCGCCGTGGGCCACGGTGGCGGCGAACCTGAGCGCCTCCTCGGCCTCGCGCCGCTGGGCGATGATCTGTTCCATGGCGACCGTGGGCCTCGAAGCCCGATGCGCCGCTCGCGCCTCCGCCTACCTACCCAGCGGGTAGAAGGTGATCTCGCGCTCGCTCGGCGCCATGCGGCAGTGCTCGAGGAACTCGCGCAGCGTGACACCGGCGCGCCGCGGCGCACGGTACCAGTAGTCCAGCGCCCGCCGCTTGGTGTCTACGCGGTCCTTGCCGAAAAAAATCACAGTTTGGGTACTACGCCGGTACTCCCCAAGGGACTTCTCCTCGGTCATCAAGCCCCGCGACCGGGGGCGATGCCTGGGCCGGCGTGCGGGGGATTAGGGTTGTGAGCTACACAACGGAGGTTTCGTATCGTCCGAATCCATCCACTCCCTCTGCGACCAATGACTCCCCACTACCCTCTCCCCATCGACAGTCAGGGAGCCTTATAAAGGGTATTGGTACAAAGTCAAGATCGTGCGGCGAAAAAAGGTGGGGCCGGGCGGCGCAGCGGGCGTTGGGGGGCCCCGAGGGCCTGGTTCCTCGTCAGAGGTCGGCCAGCTCGGGGTGGCCGATCGGGCGGCCTAGAAAGCGCGTGGCGAGCTCCGAGAAGCGACTCACGTCCGTGAAGTGGAAGCGGTCCTCTTCAGGCGGTGCGGGGGTCGTACGGCGGAGCCCACGGGCCGCGAGGTCCTCGGCCACAGCGGCGGCGACCGCCTCGCCCGAGTCCACGAGCTCGACCGGGTGCCCGAAGATCTCGGCGGCCTGCCGGGTGAGCGCGCCACGCAGAAGCGGGTAGTGCGTGCAGCCGAGGACCAGTGTGTCGAGGTCCCCGGCCACGGCCTGGAGCTCGAGCAGGTAGTGCCGCACCACCTGCGTCGTGACGGGGTGGTCTATCCAGCCCTCCTCGGCGAGGGGGACGAGGAGCGGGCAGGCCTGGGTGAAGACGACGAGGCTCGGGTCGAGGGCCTGCAGCGCCCGCTGGTAGGCGCCGGAGGCCACCGTGCCGAGCGTGCCGATGACCCCCACCTGGCCGCTGCGCGTGAGGTGCGCCGCGAGGCGCGCGCCCGGTTCGACGACGCCCATCACGGGGAGCGGGAGCTCGCGCTGCAGCGCCTCGAGCGCATGCGCCGAGGCGGTGTTGCACGCGATGATGAGGTACTTCACCCCGCGGTCGAGGAGGAAGTGCGCCACCTGCAGGCTGTAGCGCACCACGGTGGCGGGGGACTTGGTGCCGTAGGGGACGCGCGCCGTGTCCCCGAGGTAGCAGATGCTCTCGTCGGGAAGGGCCCTCTCGAGCGCGCGCACGACCGTGAGACCGCCGAGACCGGAGTCGAAGACGCCGATCGGCGCTGCTCGAAGGTCAGACATGTCGCGCGTCAGCGCCGTCGGAGGTCTTCCGTTTCTTGGCGCTTGCGAAAGGCGTCCACGACGGGCTTCGCGCTCGCGAGTCGGCGCGCCTTCTCGTCGTCGATCTCGTACTCGGTGCCGAAGGCGAGGCTGTCCTCGTAGAGGAGTTCACGCGCCTCGTCGTCGTCCACCAGCATGGCGATCGTTTTGCCCTTGTACTTGGGCTCGGTGAGGCGCTCGAGGCGCGCGTCGATCCAGTTCATGCTGCTTCCAAGCTGTGAGCGGAAGAGGGACAGATCCTCCGCGAGGCCGTTGAACTGGTCGCCGAAGCGCGCCGGGTAGTCCGCAGCGTCGTCGCCCCCCATCTCGAGCACCCGATGCAGCACGGACCGGACGAGCACGACGTCGTCCACGAAGCCCACGAGGCCCGTCTGATCGGGGATTGGATCCGACGGAGAAAGGCAGTAGACGACCGCTCCCGCGGCCAGCCTGCGCGCCTCCTTCGGGAGATCCTCATCGCACAGGATCTCGTGCAGGACCTTCAAGTCGTACGGCAAAGTGACAAGAAGTTCCCGTAATCGCTCAATAAACTGCTTCTCATCGACCGCTGCGGCCATCTCCTCCTTCTCCGAAAAAAAGAGCAACCCTTGTAGGCACAGGGACGCTGCAAAAGCAACCGCACGCTGACGGATCGCCAGTGCCGGCCGTGGTGCGCGTCTATTGGCGACCTCTGGTTCTCGATGATACCATGATCGCAAGTCGATCAGTGAAGATGGTCGTCGCGGGCGGTCGTGGGACGCCGGCCGCGGGCAAGGGGATTATGGCCTCCCGGGCGCCGCTCCACGGCTACAACCACAACGTTCGCTACCGCAACCGGATCTATCACGTCCAGACCGAGGACTCGGGCGTCGACAATCCGCACATCTACACGCACCTGTTCCACGGCGGCGTGATTCTCGCGAGCGCGAAGAGCGACTACACCCACCTCATCGAGCTGCCGGACCATCAGGTCCAGGTTCGCAAGGTGATGCAGGCGCAGCACAAGGAGCTGATGCGTCAGCTCAAGCGCGGCGACCTGGACGAGAAGATCACGGTCCGGCTGGGCGTGCTGGAGCCGCCGGAGTCCTCCCTCCTCGAGGAGGGACGTGGCGCTGGAGCCGGCGCCGACGAAGGGGCCGGGCCGGGGGTGCTGGCCGCGACGGAGGCCGTCAGCGCGTCATCCGCGGCCGCTGCTCTGGCCGAAGCGGGGGGGGCGAGCGCAGCGGGCCGAACGCCGCTGCCTCGGGCGATGCTGAGCCTGGAAGAGCGCATCGACCTGCAGCTCGCCGAGGTGGAGGACCTCGAGCTCGGGGACGGAGAGGAGAGCGCGCCCGAGGACACCGACGAGGACGTGGTCAAGCGCGCCGCGGCGACCGGTGCCCTGCGCGAGGCGCCTCTTGCGGAGGCCGACGCTTCGCCGGTGGCCGCGACACCTACTCCGGCGCTGCCGGTTGCAGCTCCGAGGGCGGCGGCTCCATCGGTTGCGGCTCCTCCGGTTGCGGCTCCGCTCGCGAGCGCACGGCCGAGCGCGCCGCTGCCGAGCGCACGATCCACGGAGGCGCCGGCGAGCGTGCCGACTGCACGACCCAGCGCGCCCCTGCCGAGCGTTCCGAGCGCACGATCCACAGAGGCGCCGGCGAGCGCGACGAGCGCACGACCCAGCGCGCCGCTGCCGAGCGCACGATCCACGGAGGCGCCGGCGAGCGTGCCGACCGCACGGCCGAGCGCGCCGCTGCCGAGCGCACGATCCACGGAGGCGCCGGCGAGCGCGACGACCGCACGGCCGAGCGCGCCGCTGCCGAGCGCACGACCGAGCGCGTCCTTGCCGAGTGCGCCGGTAGCGCGTTCCGCCGAGGCCTCGCCAAGCACGCCGTCGGCGCCGTCGGTTCAGAAGACCGCCGAGCCGCCGCCGGGCTTCGCTGCCCTGCTGGCCTCCGTCTCGTCTCCTGAGCTGCCGCTCGCGCCCGAGGAGGAGGACCGCACCGACCGCGTCGATCTTCCGCCCGACTTCGCGCCCGAGCCGCTCGCACCGTCGACGCCCTCGCGCGGACGGATCAGCGCGGCCGCCTCGCCGATTCCCGGGCTGCACGACGTCGAGGACACCTTGCGGACCACCGTGCCGCCGGAGCCCTCACCCCCGCCGGCGACGCGCTGGCCCGGCGCGCCCGACAAGTCCCCGCCCCGCGTCATGGTGCCCATCGTGGCCGAGGGGCCCATCGATCCGAGTCGGTACAGCGGGACCGGCTCCGCCAGCACGGGCACGATCGGGCCTCAGGCCCCCACGGCGATGCCGGTCCCCGAGCCGCTGGGCTCCATTGCGCTGGACAGGCCGAAGCGGCAGTCGTCGGGGATCTTTGACAAGCCGCTCCCGAAGGAGGCCCAGCTTCCTACCCCGGACGAGATGCTTCCCGCCGTGGGGCATCCGGCGCGGCAGCGCTCCTCGGGAGTGTTCCAGGTGACGGGGGGAGGTCCGGGGCGGGCGGCGCATCCGGACCCGCGCGTGCGCGCCAAGGGACCTTTGGCGGGTCCGGCGGGCTTCTCGCGCATTCCGCAGGCGTCGACGCCGCAGCGCTATACGGCGCCGACGCGCAAGAAGCCGGCGGTGGACCCCCCCCCCGACCCGTGGACGCAGCCCAGGCCGCGGCGGACGACGGGCTCGTACACGCCTTCGCCGGGCGACCTCGACTACGCGCCGGGCGAGCCCACGCCGCCGCCTCAGCCCGCGGTGGCTCCGCCGCCCGCGGCCGCTCGCAACATTCCCAAGTCCGGCGTCTACCCGATCCTGAGCAGCGGTGCGGCCCAGCCCGCGCGGCGTCGCCCCGGACAGCAAGGGGGGCAGGCCCCGGTGATCGCCCGTCCCGCCGTGATCCTCGACCGGCCTCGCTCCGAGACCCCGCCGCCGCGCGACGTCGTCGGCCCGCTGCAGAAGGCGCCGACCGGAGCTCCTGCGCGGCAGGCTCCCGGGTCCGCGCGCCAGGCCCCGCGAGCGGCCTCGCGCAGCCTGCCCAGCCTATTCGGCTCGGACCTGATCACCGAGCGCAGCCTGGACGAGGTGATCCTCGAGTACCTGGCCGAGGACACGGACCCGAACCGACCGAAGTAGCGCGCGACGCGTTCGAGCCACGGCAGAGGGACGCGCGGGACGCGCGGGGCTCGCCTCGATGAGCTGAGCCCCGCGGCGGGATGCAGCCGGAGGTGCGGTCTACTCCGGGAGCCGGGTTACTCGGTCGGCACGCAGCAGCCGGTCACGCAGTAGGTCCGCGCCGGGCACTGGTTCGGGTCGATGCCGCCCGGGCCGCAGTAGAGCCAGCCGAAGGGGCAGGGCGCGCTTCCGCCGCCGCCGTCCGTCGTTCCAGCTCCGCCATCGCCGGTCGCGGTGCCCGAGTCCTTGAGCACCACCGTGCCGGCGTCGGTCCGATTGAAGCAGCTCGGGTCGGGAGCCGGCTTGCCCACGCAAACCTCGCAGCGGTCGCACGGGTTGAGGCACGCGGCGACCTGCGTGCACCGGGGGCACTTCACCGGGTCGCCGAGCACCGACGGATTGCAGGTGGCCGTGAGCATCACGCTCACCGTGCCGCCGTTATACGGGAAGGCGCAGCAGCCGAAGCAGTCGCAGCCGTTCGGGGTGATGCGGCGGCAGCGCTGGAGGCACTCGGCCTTCTGCGTGGCGGGGCAGTTGTTCAGATTGATGCTGCCGTTCGGGTTGGTCGCGTAGGCTTCGTTGTAGGGGCAGGGCTTGGGCAGGAGCGCGCCCGGGCCGCAGTTCTGCGGGTTCGGCACAGCCGGGCAGCCGGTCTTGTCGCACTTCAGGTTCCACTCGCATTTGTCGTCCCCGGCCCCGGAGTTTCCGTCGAAGAAGCAGTCCTGCTTGCAGCCGTCCATGTTGTCGCCCGGGATGCCCGTGGCGTAGCTCGACTCGTCGTTGTCCGCGGGGCCCGAGCACTCGGGATCCTGCGCGTCGATCCTTCCGTCGCCGTCGTTGTCGATGCCGTCCGAGCACTGGCCGGCCTTCACCGTGATGCCGGCCTCACCCCAGGTGATGCTCGCGTCCGGCCCGATGCGTACGGTGTCGGGGGCCGGCGCCGCGCTATCGCGCACCGTCACGGGCGCGTCGGGCGTGGGGGGCGCCGCGTCGACGACGGGCTTGGGGCCGTCGGGCGTCGGAGTCGGGGCGTCTAGTTTCGGCGTCGCGCCGTCCGCGGTGGGCTTCGGGCCATCCGGGATGGGTGCGGCTCCGTCCTTGCCGGGCGCAGCGCCATCCCCAGTGGGCTTCGGGCCGTCCCCTCCCGGCTGCGCGCCGTCGCCCGTGGGCGCGGTCCCGTCCGTCGCGGGGGCGGCTCCGTCCGTGGGCGAAGCTCCGTCGGGGCGTATCCCGTCGCCGCCGGGCTGCGCGCCGTCGCGCGTTCCCCCCGAGCCGTCCACGGTGCCGTCGACGCCGCCGTCCGCGGGACCGTTATAGACGGTCGTGGCGCCGTCGCAGGCGGCTGCGAGGATGCAAAAGCCGACGCAAGCTAGCCGAATAAGCTGCATGATCTACCCTCCGCTCTGCGTTCCAGGGGGACCGATCAAGAATCCGCCAGGACGGTCGCTGACGCAAGAACGATCACTGACTTTTTTGTGATCTGCGATACGAGCGATGATGGCAGGGGTGCCGTTATGCGCGGAAAGTGCTTGTTTCAGCTTGGCTTATCTGACACCGACCAGGTCGTGCCCGAGGGCCCGTCCATGAGCTCCACCCCCGATTCGGCCAGCTCCTGCCGGATCTCGTCGGCCCGGGCGTAGTCGCCACCCTGGCGCGCGGCCTTTCGCTCGCCGATGCGCGCCTCGATCTGCGCCGGGTCGATTCCACGCGCGGCGCAGAGCTTCTCGCGGCGGCGGGCCAGGAACACCGTCGGGGCCTGGGCCCAGATCCCGAGCACCGAGCTCACGCGACCCACCTCCTCGCGGAGCCGTTCGAGCGTGCGTCGCCGCACGTCCTTCGGCGCGCTCTTCGGCTGGTCGAGGAGCTTGTTCGCCAGGCTCAGCAGCTCCGAGGTGAGGCCGAGCGCCTGGGCCGTGTTGAAGTCGTCGGAGAGCGCCTCGGTGAAGCGCTCGCCGAAGGTGTCCACCGGCGGGAGCACCTCGCCGGGGCCCGCGCTCTTTCCCGTCGAGAGCAGCTCGTCGAGGCGCGCCAGCGTGGCGTAGGCGTACGCCAGCCTCGCCTCGGCCTCCTCGAGCCCCGGAAAGCTCACCGCCTCGCCGCTGCGCGCGATCTCGAAGCTGATCGGCTTGCGGTAGTGCGTGCCGAGGAGAAAGAGCCGGAGCGCCTCGGGGTCGTGTCGCCGGCAGACCTCTCGGATGGTGAAGAAGTTGCCGAGGGACTTGGACATCTTCTCCTCGCCCCCCTGCTCCTCCGTGCGCACGTTGATGAAGCCGTTGTGCAGCCAGTAGCGGGCGAAGGTGCCTTCTCCGTCGGCAGCGCGCGACTGCGCGAGCTCGTTCTCGTGGTGCGGGAAGACGAGGTCCATCCCACCCCCGTGCAGGTCGAAGCGCTCTCCCAGGTAGCGGTGGCTCATCGCGGAGCACTCGGCGTGCCAGCCGGGGCGCCCCGTCCCCCACGGGCTCGACCACGCGATCTCGCCGGGCTTGGCCTCCTTCCAGAGCGCGAAGTCGAGCGGGTTGCGCTTGCGCTCGTTCACCTCCACGCGCGCACCCGCGCGGAGCTCGTCGGTGTCGCGCCCCGACAGCCGGCCGTAGGCCGCGAAGGTGTCCACCTGGAAGTAGACGTCGCCCGCGGCCTGGTAGGCGTGCCCGCGCGCGACGAGCTTCTGGATCAGCGTCTCGATCTCGGCCAGGTGCTCGCTCACCTTGGGCTCGACGTCGGGGCGGACGTTGCCGAGCGCGTCCATGTCGCGCCAGAACTCCTCGGTGAAGCGCGCCGACAGGGCCAGCGGCTCCTCGCCCGCCTCCTTCGCGCGCGCGATGATCTTGTCGTCCACGTCGGTGATGTTCCGCACGTACTTCACATGGAAGCCGGCGGCGCGCAGGAAGCGCACGATCACGTCGAAGGCCACGTAGCAGCGGGCGTGCCCCACGTGGCAGTAGTCGTAGGTCGTCGGGCCGCAGACGTAGATCGAGAGCTTGCCGGGTTCGAGCGGCTCGAGCGGGGCCTTCTGGCGCTGGAGGGTGTCGTAGATGCGAATCATCGAGCGGCGGAGCTCCGGCGGCTGGCGGCGTGCTCGCGCCACCGTGCCGCGAGGGCGAGCACGTTGATCAGCATGAAGGTGGCGAGCACGACGTAGAGCAAGACGTAGTGCCAGTAATCGGCCGGCTCCTCGCCGGCGACGATCACCAGGGCGTCCTCGGGGACGACGAACTTCGCCCCGACGCTGAGGTAGAGCACCGACGCCGCCGGGATGGAGACCGTCTTCTCCTTCACCGCCTCGAGCCTCGTCTTGTCGCCGGGCCGCCGCCGGTAGCGCGGGGAGGTCGACGCATCCTCGGAGGTGACGACGAGCGCGTCCTTCTCGAAGCGCACCTGGTCCCAGCGTGCGGTGTAGCTCACCTGGCGGCGTACCACGCCCGCCGCCGCGTCGGGGCCCTTGAAGCGCGCCATGAGCTGGCTGGCCTCCGCGTCGCTGGCCAGCACCACGAAGCGGTGGAAGGTGCGCGAGCTCTCGTCGTCGGTCGCGAAGGGGAGCCCGAGGCCGGCGACCAGCTTGGCCGCGCTCTCGGCCGCGGGGTGCGTGCGCTTCGGGACCTGGACGATCCACTCTTCGGGGTACGTGGCGTTGATCCAGAGCACCGTGTCGGGGGCGAGCGCCACCTCCTCGCCGGCGCGATCCTTCACGCGCGCGGAGGAGCCGGGGGCGACCTGCTTGAGCGTCGCCAGCTCCAGGTCGTGCGCCGTGGTGATGGCCTGTGCGAAGGTCGCGGCGAGGGCCTCCTTGTAGGGCAGGCTCGCGAACTGCACCAGGCGGCCGCTGTGCGAGCCCGAGACCGTCCGGTCGGTGGTGCGCTGCGTGCGGTGCTGCTGCACGAAGAGGCGGCTGCGGCTCTGCAGCAGCCGGAAGAAGCTGTCGTAGCCGGTGAGCCGGCCCTGCAGCAGCAGCGCGTGCTTGCGGTCCGGCGCCCCGTTCACGGTGACGTAGGTGTTCGGCCGGAAGGTTCCGCGCTGCACGGCCTCGCTCACGTCGCCGAGGTCGAGCGGCCGGCGGGGCTGGAAGAAGTACAGGAACTCGAGCCGCACGATGAAGAGCAGGTAGGCTGCGAGCGCGATCACGGCCACGCTCAGGATCGGGTGCCGCCCGCGTCGGCGGCGGGGCAGGAGCAGGAGCTCCGGGTCCACGTCGGGCTCCTCGGCCGGGGCGGCGGGGCGGCCCGGGTCCGGAGGTCGTGGGGCGTCGGTGGGGCGGGGCTCGTCGGACATGATTCTCTAGTCGGACATGATGCTCTGGCGGCGACCGGTCGGCATCATACCATTAATGGTGGGGTTCATAGCCCGCTGGTCACGGCTGCCGCCGCCGTCTATCTAGGGACGAGGAGGGCCGTCGCGTGCGCCGCGATCCCCTCCCCCCGGCCGGTGAAGCCGAGCCCCTCGTTGGTGGTGGCTTTCACGCTCACGACCTCGGGCTCCACCTCGAGCACCCGGGCGATCCTCTCGCGCATGGTCGGCACGAAGGGGCTGAGCTTCGGGCGCTCGCAGATCACCATCGTATCCAGATTCCCCACGCGGTAGCCCTGCTCCGCCACGCGCGCGCGAATCTCCGCCAGGAGGTCGAGGCTCGAGGCGCCCTTGTAGCGTGGGTCGCCGGGGGGAAAGAACTTCCCCAGGTCGCCGAGGGCCGCCGCGCCGAGGAGCGCGTCCCCCGCCGCGTGACAGATCACGTCGGCATCCGAGTGGCCGAGGAGGTGGTGCGAGAAGGGGATCTCCACGCCACCCAGGATCAGCGGCCCGCCGGGGACGAGCTGGTGCACGTCGTAGCCCACGCCCACGCGGGGCCAGCGCTCCTTCATCGCACTCTCCGGCAGAAAGGCCCGGGCCAGCGGCAGGTCCTCGGGCACGGTGATCTTGAGGTTCGACGGGTCGCCCTCGACGAGGCGTACCGGGTGTCCGAGGCGCTCGACGAGCTGCACGTCGTCGGTGACGGGGTCGCCGTTCCAGGTCGCGTAGGCCCGGCGGAGGAGCGGGAGGGCGAAGACCTGCGGCGTCTGGGCGAGGAAGAGCGTGCGGCGGTCGAGCGTCTCCGCGACGAGGCCGCCCTCGCCCCGCTTCACGGTGTCGCGCACGGGCAAGGCGAGCAGCGCGGCGCCCGTCTCGACGGCGGCGGAGACCGCGCGCGCGATCTGCTCGGGGCGAACGAGCGGCCGGGCCGCGTCGTGGATCGCCACGTGCGTGGCCGATTGGGGGAGCGCGTCCAGGCCCTGCCGGACCGAGTCGGCGCGTTCGGCGCCCCCCGCGCGCACGGCGACGAGCTTGGTGAGCCCGAAGGGACGGAGGAGCTCGCGCACCTCCTCCTCGGAGCCGGGGGCTACCACGAGCACCACCGAGTGGACCGCGTCGCACGCCTCGAAGGCCTGGAGCGTCCAGGCCAGGACGGGGCGGTCGCCGAGGGTGAGGAACTGCTTGGGCAGCGGGCCGCCCATGCGCTGTCCCTTCCCCGCGGCGACGATGAGCCCCGAGCAGTGCATGGGCGCGTTGTAGCCCACGCCGCGCCGCGAGACAAGGCGCTCGCGTTGACGACAGCGGGCCTTTGCTGCTACGAGCGAGGCACCATGCGGATGCGTCTCCTGCTCGTCGTGCTCGTCGCGCTCGCTCCGGTCGGCTGCCGGACGCGGGGGAAGCTCCAGCTGCCCAAGAGCCCGGAGGAGGCCTACCGGGAGGTGGCGGGGGCGATCAAAAAGGGCAACCTGGTGCGGGTCTTCGAGCTCGTCGACCGGGACAGTCAATATGCGGTGATGTCGATCTTCGAGGCGCAGGGGCGCATCGCGGAGCTGGTGCGCTCCGGCTACCCCGCCGAGCGGCAGGCGCGAGAGCTCGAGCGGGTGCAGCTCGCGCGCCAGTCGCCGGACGTGAACGTCTTCTTCGTCGGGTACGTCAAGCAGACGGGGGCGCTGGCCGCGCTGACCGGTCTCCCCGAGGGAGCCAGGGCCGAGGGGAGCGGGGAGCGCGTGACCATGCGCGCCGGGAACCGCGCGGTGCCCTTCTGCAAGCAAGGGGACGGGTGGGTCTACTGCGGCTGGCGGGAGCAGCTCGAGGAGCAGAAGCTGCGCGCGATTCGCGACCTCACGAGCGTGCGGGAAGCGGTGGAAACCTTCAGAGGCAAGTGAGCACGATGCGCGTGGCCGTGATTCCCGGGGATGGCATCGGGACCGAGGTGACCGCCGAGGCGACGAAGGTGCTGGAGACGATCCAGGCCAGCTCGGCGGTGAGACTCGAGCTTCGAACCTTCGACTACGGCGCCGACCGCTTCCTGCGGGACGGCGTGACGCTGCCCGACGCGGCGATCGAGGAGTTTCGCCGCGACTACCGCGCGATCCTCGTCGGGGCGCTCGGGGACCCGCGCGTTCCGGACAACCGCCACGCGCGCGACATCCTGCTCGGTCTGCGCTTCAAGCTGGACCTCTACATCAACCTGCGCCCCGTCGTGCTGCTGGACCGGCGGCTGACCCCCCTGCGCGACAAGAGCGAGGAGCAGATCCGGATGATCTGCTTCCGCGAGAACACCGAGGGGGTCTACGTGGGGATGGGCGGGAACTTCAAGGTTGGCACGGCCGACGAGGTGGCGATCAACGAGGATCTGAACACGCGCAAGGGGGTGGAGCGGATCCAGCGGGCCGCCTTCGGGCACGCGCGCGCCCACGGGCTGCGCCTCTGCATGAGCGACAAGAGCAACGCCATGGAGTACGCCCACGGCCTGTGGCGGCGGGTCTTCGCCGAGCTGCGCCGCGAGTACCCCGAGGTGGAGGCCGAGCACCTCTACGCCGACGTGCTGGCGATGCGCATGGTGCAGCAGCCCGAGCGCTTCCAGGTCATCGTGACCTCGAACCTCTTCGGCGACCTCATCACGGACCTCGGGGCCGGACTCGTCGGGGGACTCGGGCTGGCCGCGTCGGCGAATATCCATCCGGGGCAGGTCTCGCTCTTCGAGCCGGTGCACGGCTCGGCCCCGGACCTCGCGGGCAAGGGGCAGGCGAATCCGATGGGGGCCATCCTCGCGGCGGGGATGCTGCTCGAGTACCTTGGCCACGCGGCGGAGGCGCGGCGCATCGAGGCGGCAGTGCGGCGCGCGCTGCTGGCGGGGGAGACGACGGCGGACCTCGGGGGACACCTGAGCACGCGGGAGGTGGGCGACCGGGTCGCGGCGCGGCTGCGCGACGACGGCGGGGCGGCGTAGGGCGTCCGGACGATGGCGGGGCGGGGGCGCGGCAAGGGGGCGGACTCCGAGGGACCGGCGCAGGGCGCGTTCGGGTTCGAGCGGGTGAGGGTGCCGTCGCCGGAGCTCTCGGCGCCGGCGGTCGCGCCAGCCGAGCCCGTGGAGGCGCACTCCGAGGTCGTCGCGGTCCAAGCCGAGCCCGTGGAGGCGCCAGCCGAGCCGCACATCTACACCGTCAGCGAGCTCGTGCAGCGCGTCTCGCGGCAGCTCGAGCGCGAGTACCCGCAGGTCTGGGTCGAGGGGGAGGTCTCGAACCTGCGCGTGCCGAGCTCGGGGCACGCCTACTTCACCCTGAAGGACGCGGGGGCGCAGCTCTCGGTGACCATGTTCCGGTCGGCGATCTCGCGGCTGCGTTTCAAGCTCGAGGACGGCCAGAGCCTGAGGCTCCGCGGGAGGCTCAGCATCTACGAGGCGCAGGGGAAGTTTCAGCTCCTAGCGGACCTGGCGGAGCCGTGCGGACTCGGTGCGCTCCAGCTGGCCTTCGAGCAGCTCAAGCGGCGGCTCGAGGCCGAGGGGCTCTTCGAGGCGCGGCACAAGAAGCCCCTGCCGCTCCTGCCGCGGACCATCGCGGTGGTCACCTCGCCGACGGGAGCGGCGCTGCAGGACATCCTGCGCGTCCTGCACACGCGCTGCCCGGTGCGGGTGGTGGTCTGCCCGACGGCCGTGCAGGGGGTCGAGGCGCCGGCCGAGCTCGTGGCGGCGCTCGGGCGCGCGGATGCGCTCGGCGCGGACCTCATCATCTGCGGGCGCGGTGGGGGGAGCCTCGAGGACCTCTGGGCCTTCAACACCGAGGAGGTGGCGCGCGCGATCTTCGCGCTGCGCACCCCGTGCATCTCGGCGGTGGGGCACGAGGTGGACGTGACCATCTCCGACTGGGTGGCCGACCTGCGGGCCCCCACGCCGTCGGCGGCGGCGGAGATGGCGGTGCCGGTGCTCGCGGAGCTCGAGGCGCAGCTCGAGGTCCTGGGGGTGCGCCTCGGGCGCGCGCTGCGCCAGCGCCTGACGGACGCGAACTTCGCGCTCGAGCGGGCGCTGCGGCGGCTCGGCACTCCGGCGCAGCGACTGAATCGCGAGCGACAGCTCCTCGACGAGCTCGCGGGGCGGCTCGAGACGCTGCTCACCCGCCGCCTCGCGCGGCAGAAGGGGGAGCTCGGGGGCCTGCGTCTGCGGCTCGAGGCGCAGCAGCCGCGGGTGCGACTCGCCCGGGACCGCGCGACGCTGGTGGAGGTCGCGGCGCGCCTCGAGGCCGCGGCCGAACGCGCGCTCGAGCCGCGCCGGAGACGCCTCGAGCAGCTCGTCGCGGCGCTGGAGCTCATGGGGGAAAGACTGCTCGAGCCCCGTCGGCGGCGCCTCGGCCAGCTCGCGGCGAGTCTGGACGCGCTGAGTCCCCTCGCCGTGCTCGGGCGCGGCTACAGCGTGGTGCAGGATGCGCGAGGCACTGTGGTGCGCGAGGCCGGTTCGCTGGCGGTGGGGGAAGCGCTGACGGTGCGGCTGCACCGAGGTCGACTGGGTTGCACGGTGACGGAGGTCCATGCGGCCGACGAGGACGAGGGGGCTGGCGCGGACACATGACCTCCTTGCACCTCGAAGGGAAGGTTGCCGTCGTCGCCGGCGCGACCCGCGGAGCCGGGCGTGGGATCGCCACCGCACTCGGTGAGGCTGGGGCGACGGTCTACTGCACCGGCCGGAGCGTTCCCGGCAGCCCGGGCATGAGGAACCGTCCGGAGACGATCAACGAGACGGCCGAGCTCGTGACCGCGCGTGGCGGCCGCGGGATCGCCCTCCGGGTCGACCACACGGTTCCGGCAGAGGTTGCGAGTCTGTTCGAGCGCGTCGGCGAGTTCGACATCCTCGTGAACGACATCTGGGGCGGCGACGATCTCGTCGAGTGGGGCAAGAAGCTCTGGGAGACGAAGCTCGAGGATGGTCTCCTGCTCATCGACCGCGCGATCAAGACGCACATCATCACTAGCTACTACGGGCTGCCGCGCCTGCGGCCGGGCGGTCTCGTCGTCGAGATCACCGACGGCGACGCCTTCTTCTACCGGGGGCACTTCTTCTACGACCTCGTGAAGACCACGGTCATCCGCATGGCCTTCGCGCTCTCGCAGGAGCTGAAGGAGCGCGGCATCCCCGCGGTGGCCGTGACGCCGGGCTTCCTCCGCTCGGAGTGGATGCTCGATCACTTCGGCGTCACCGAAGCGAACTGGCGCGACGCCGCGACGAAGGTGAAGGAGTTCATCGCCTCGGAGACGCCGCTCTTCGTCGGCCGGTGCGTAGCTGCCCTCGCCGGTGACCCGGACGTGGCGCAGAAGAATGGTCGGGTGTTCGCGTCTTGGGACCTCGCCGAGGAGTACGGCGTCAACGACGCAGACGGAACCCGGCCGCACTTCGTGCGGTGGCTCGAGGAGAACCTGCCGGAGGTGGCGGCCGGCTGGAGGAAGGCGGACGACGGCTTCTACGCCTACTGGGCGAAGATGCCGTACCAGACGCCAGGGTGAGGGTATCGACCTCGCCCGGTCGCCGCTGCCTTGGTGTTCGGTCTTCGCGGGCCTTGACCGCCCCGGGAGGCGGGGCTAAAAGGGCAGTTTGCGTGGTGGGGTGCCCATGGCAACCGGGCCTGGCGTCTTCATTTTCGATTCCGTAGCGGCGGCGCTGAAGCGACACGTGCAGGTGGTGGAGAAGGCCGGGTGCGTCCCGCTGCCCGCGGCCACGATCGAAGAGGCTACGGGCATGCTGGAGGAGGAGGGGCGCCTCGAGGCGCTGGTCGTGGCGCAGAGCGCGGCGGGGATCGAGCTCGCGCGCTACGTGCGGGACTTCACGAACCTGCGGGCTCCGCTGGCGGTGCTCGTGGCCGAGGACGAGAGCGCGCCCGCGGCGGCCCAGGAGGAGATGGGGGCCGACGCGGTGCTCAGGCAGCCGCTCGACCCGCGAGCGCTCGAGGCTTTCGTCACCCTCGGCAAGACGCTGATCGCGACGCGCAACAAGCTCGCGCAGGCCGAGCAGTCGCTCGTGCTCGTGCAGGCCCAGGCCTCGCGCGCGGCGCCGGCCAACACGCGCACCGGCTTCCGGCGCTTCGACGAGATCAAGGACCTGCTCGTGGTGGAGGTGCGGCGGGCCAAGCGCTACGGGTATCCGCTCTCCGTGCTGCTCGTCGGACTCGACCCCACCGCCGAGGGCCAGCCCGACCGGCCCTCCGAGCTGCAGCGCGAGATCACCGCCGGGCTCGCGGTGGCCATCGCCCAGTCGATCCGGGTCATCGATCTGCCGATCCACTACGCCGACGACAAGATCCTCGTCTTCCTGCCGCACACCGAGCTGGACGGCGCGGTGGAGGTCGGGCGGCGCATCAAGCGGCGCATCAAGCGCATCACCTATCGGGGCGAGCACGGGACGGCCCAGCTCACCGCGAGCGTGGGGATCGCGGGCGTCACGGCAGGGGACGACCTGACCTTCTCGAAGCTCATCCGCAACGCCACGGCGGCCCTGAAGGCGGCGCACCTCAAGGGCGGCGACAAGGTCATGAAGCGCACGTCCTCTCCGTCGATCCAGTCGTGACGTTCCTCCCACGGCTCGCGACCTGCGGCGCGATACTCCTCCTCCTCGGCTGCGGCGAGACGCCGAGCGGGCAGCGGTGCACGACGAACGAGCAGTGCCAGGCCCCGGCGATCTGCGCCGCCGACGGGCGCTGCGTCGCGCCGAGCGAGCTCCTCGACGAGGGGAAGAGCTGCGCGGGGGACGCGGCGTGCAAGACGAAGCTCTGCGGGGACGTCGGGGCGGGGAAGGTCTGCCTGCTCGCGTGCGAGGCGAGCGCGAGCTGTGGTGAGGGGCGACTCTGTCTTCCGTCGCCGGTGCAGGGGTCCGCGGAGAAGACGCTGCGCTTCGTCTGCCAGAAGGGGACGCCGGGCGAGCGTTTTCTCGACGAGGCGTGTGCGGGCGACGCCCAGTGCGCGAGCGGCCTCTGCGAGGGAGGGCGCTGCACGGAGGCCTGCGGGACCTGTCCGGAGCCGGGGCTCTGCGAGCAGCGAACCGTCACGCGCAGTCAGCTGACCGTCAGGGCGGGCCTCTGCCGCTTCTCGACCTCGGGCGAGGTGCTGGAGCTCGGCGCGGTGCCGACGCCCGTCGGCGGGAGCGCTCCCGTGACCTTCGAGGTGAGTGCGCGCCACGGCGCCTTCATCCTCTTCGGCGAGGACAAGCAGGGGCTGCGGGTGGCGGTGAAGAGGCTCGTGGGGCCCGACGGCACGGTGGTGGTGGATGCCGAGAACGCGGCCCAGTCGCTCGCGCGGCCGTCGATCGACGTGAGCGTCGGCACGGTGCTCGTCCCCGGGACGGACCACCCGAAGGCCCAGCTGCGAGCCGGGCGCTACCAGGCCACCTTCGCCACCTACGACCCGGCGCAGCCGGACAAGCTCGCGCCGGTCGCCGGACAGCTCGAGCGCGTGGCGGTGGTGCTCAGACCGCGGCTCCTCGACGGAGGAACGGTGGACCTGGCGCTGCACTTCGCCCCGAGCACGGGGCTCAAGGCCGCCACGGCCGAGAGCGACCCGCAGGTGCAGCAGCTCCTGTCGCGCTTCGATCAGCTCTACCGACAGCTCGCCGGCCTCGCGCTCGGAGAGGTCTCCTACGGCGACCTCACGGCGGCGGAGAACGAGGTGTCGAGCGGCGCGCAGGCGCAGGCCATCTGCTCCAAGTACTCGAAGCCCGGGCCGCGCGGCCTGTCGGTGAACCTCTACCTCGTCGGGAACCTGACCTTCGCGGGGGGCTTCGCGGGGGGGATCCCCGGCGCCCCCGGAGTCTTCGGCGGGCCGGGGAGCGGGATCGTGCTCAAGAAGCAGGGGACGCCGCAGGGGACCGGGACGCTCGCCGCGCACGAGGTCGGACACTTCCTCGGGCTCTGGCACACGACCGAGTCGAACGGCGCGAGCGACCCCGTGAGCGACACGCCGAGCTGTCCGACCGGGACGCAGATCAAGGACTGCCCGGACTACCGGAACCTGATGTTTCCTTTCTTTCCGACGAGCGACCCGCTCAGCCTCACCGAGGGGCAGGTGCGCATCCTGCGGGCCAGCCCCTGGCTCGCGCAATCGCTCTACCCGGACGTGTGCGGCAAGGGGATCTTCGGCGTGGACGCCTCGCGGGGCTTCGCCACGGGGACGCTCGAGGCGGCGTCGGCCCTCGCGGGGAGCTGCGGGGGCGGCCAGCGCGGCGAGCGCGTGCACCTCTATCGGCTGGAGACCGCCGGGCTCAAGGCGCTCGAGGTGACGGTGAACGCCGTCGGCTTCGCGCCGGTGGCCTACGTGCGTCAGGGGAGCTGCGCCGACAGAAAGACCGAGCTCGCGTGCAAGGTCGGCGCGGCCGGGGCCCCGCTCGTGCTGTCGGTCCCCTCGCCCAAGCCCGGGCCGTACTTCGTCGTGGTGGATGGAGCCGACGGGGCGGGGCGGTATCAGCTCGCGCTTCGCCAGGTGAAATAGGACAGAGGGCCTTCGCGGCCTGGAACGAGCACGTCGCATGAAAAGACACGCAGCAAGCGGGGGAGCTCGCGAGGCAGCCGGAGGCGCGGTCTTGCTCGCGCTCGTCGGGATCGCGGGATGCAGCGAGACGATCCCCTTGCCCAAACCCACGGAGCTGGTGGTGGCGCCGGTCGTAGGGGCGGCGCCGGGAACGGTGGAGCTCTCCTGGAAGCTCGTGGTGCGCGTGGACGGCTATCGGCTGCATTTCGACGACGATCGCGCGGGGGTCCCCTACGAGGGGCGCGGACTCTCCTGGGTAGCGTGGCCGACGGGCTGCGGCGACTTCGACGGCAGCATCGGCCCCACGACGACCATCGCGGCCGATCTGCGGCTGCCGGACGGCCCGCGCGACGCGGGACCCCGAGACGGCACGTCGCGCGACGGGCGGTCGCAGGACGGCGGAGCGCGCGATGGCCGCGTGGACCTCGGTGCAAGCGACGCTCGCTCCGATGGAACACCCCGGGATGCGGGAGCGAAGGACAGCTCCGCTGCGCAGCCGGGGCGACTGCCCGGTATGCCCGCCGCGTCGCCGCTCGAGGTCCCCGAGGCCTGGTGTCTGGATCGGGTACCGAGCTACACCGACGCGGGCGACGTCCCCTCTCCGACGCCGGCCATGCGCCCGCGACTTCGTCTGCAAGGCCTGGTTCCGGGCCGCACCTATTACTTCGCCGTACAGGCCTTTCGTCGAGCGACGCAGAGCGAGCTCAGCGACGAGGTCCAGTACGTACCCGCCAAGGGCAAGTGAGGGAGGTTCCCGTGCGTCGTGTACCCGTCGTTCTGGGGCTGCTCTTCGCGGCCCATACCGCCCGGGCCGACCTGGCGAGCCACTTCGGCATGCACCCGCGCTCGATGGGGCTCGGGGGCGCGTACACCGCCGTGGCCGAGGACGTCGCGGCGCTCTACTACAACCCCGCCGGGCTGGTGCAGCTCCAGGGGATGACCATCGGGGCGGGCTTTCTCCTCGGGGCTCCGCGGCTCGTCGAGAACGGGGCGAGCGTCGGGATGCCCACCGAGACCTCGACCTACCTGCACCTCGGCTTGCCCCTCTCGGGCCGACTCAAGGAGTACCTGGCCTTCGGCTTCTCGCTGAACCTGCCCACCGGCAAGCTCTTCGAGTCGCGGCTCTATCAGAAGAGCGAGCCCTACTTCGTGATGTACGACTCGGCGGTGCAGGTCTTTCAGCTGCGCGTGGGTTTCGGGGGCCGCGTTCCGTGGCGACCCCTGCGCTGGCTGGCGTTCGGCGCCGGACTCCAGCTCGCCGGAGCGGTCTACGGCGCGGTCAGCTTCTACGCCCCCTTCCAGCCGGGTGGCGGAGGGGGAGGCGCGGCCGACCCCGACCTGCGGCTCGAAGCCTGGATGAACGCCGACGTGCCGACCGACGCCTTCTTCACCGGCGGGGCGATGGCCTTCCTCGGGCGCTTCCGCATCGGCGCGACCTACCGCGGTCCGCAGTTCGTCTCCGTCGAGCTCCCCCTCGATCTGTACACGCGGCTCTCGGTCTCCGACACGACGAAGATCAACATGCCCGTCAAGGCGAAGGCGACGATCCGTTCGAAGTACCATCCGCAGCAGGTCAGCCTCGGGGTGTCGTATCGCGGGCGGCGGCTCCTCGTCTCGGCCGATCTGACCTGGGTGGACTACACCAACTTCGAGATCCCGTACCCCAAGATCTCGCTCGACATCGAGCAGCTCGCCAAGGACCCCGGGCTCCGGCTCTTCCTCGGCCCCAACGCGAAGCTCCTCGACCCGCTCAAGCCGCAGATCCGCTGGACCGACATGCTCGTCCCGCGCGTCGGTGCCGAGTACAAGCTCGTCTCGTGGCTCACGGGGCGCGCGGGGTACTCCTTCGAGCGCTCGCCGATCCGATCGACCGACCTGCCGACCTACGACTGCGACCGCCACACCTTCGCGCTCGGCGCGCGCGCGAGCTTCCTGCGCCCCTGGGGGGTCATCCCGGGCTGGCTCCACCTCGACCTCTCGGTACAGGAGCTCTGGTACGTGACGCGCTCGGTGCAGGGGAGCGACGTCGGGGGACACGTCTTTGGTATGTTCTCGGGGATCGAGCTGATCCTGCTCTGAGGGGGCGTGGCCGGGGGGTCAGCGGCCGTTCGTCCAGAAGAGCGCGCCGTCCGCGCCGGCACTGTAGTACTGGAAGGTGGAGTGCGTGGTGCCGTCCTTCAGGGTCACGTCCTGAGTGCCGATGCTGGGCCGTCCGATGGCGGTGTTCTTCCACAGCCAGGTCGTCTCGACCACGGTGAGCGCGGCCTTCGGGTCCACGAAGCCGCGATGCTCGCGCTCGAGGACCTTCATCGCGGCGCCGAGCGCCCCGCGACGACCGGCATCCTGCACCTCGATGACGCCGATGAGGGAGGCGCCGTCCTGGGTGGAGCGAATCGTCGCGGCCGTGGCGTAGGCGGCCGCCAGCCCGGCGAGAGGACCGTTCACGCGAGCCGCGCGAAGGGCATCGCCGATGACGAGGCCCATGCGCGAGCGCTGATCCGGAGCGGCCGCGCGACCCACGCGCTCGGCGAGCTGCGCGAGCGTTCCGTCGACCGCGGCCATCTGGGGCTCCGTGCCGATGAAGGCGGGGAACGGTCCCTCGGCGCGCACGCGGTTCTCGTGCGAGGAGATCTCCATCTTGCTCGGTGCGCCGAAGACGATCTTCTTCAGCATCCCCATCAGGCCGATCCCGGAGCCGCCCGCGAAGCGCACGGTCGGGGCGTGGTCGCGATCCTTGAACGAGCCGTCCCGGTTCTTGTAGAGGACCTCGACGGTAGCGAGGAAGCGCTGCTTGGCTTCGTGGCTCATCCGGCCGCTGCCGAGCTTGCCGACGTAGCGCCGGATGTTGCCGTAGTCCCGAACCACGCGGGCGTCCGCTACGGCGCGAGTCCTGTCGGCGGCCCAGGCGGTGCTCGTGGCGCCTGCCAGGAGGCAGGCGGAGATCCCGAGGCATGCGACGGCGTGACGGCTCATGAACGACCTCCTCCTGGCGTCGGCGCGCGTGCGCGCCGGCGCGGCTGCGGACTGACGCCTCCCGTTTGCACTGCCCATGCCACGCCAAGATGCCGTGTAAGTTATGGATCTTGCTTACAACAAGTGCTGAAAACGGCTCCTCGGGGGGCTCGAGGTGGCGTCTCCGCTGACCGGTCCGCAGGGTGCCAGGTCAGTCAGCGGCCGAGCAGCGCGGCCACCGCCTTGCGCACGCGGCGACCCTGGGCCGCGGTGAAGCGCGGCGCGAAGGGGAGGGGCTTTCTCCCCGGGCGGCGCCAGATCGGGGCCGAGGGTCCGGGAGTCATCAGGTTGCCGCCGCGCGGGTCGTGCGCGAGGCCGAGGTAGTGTCCGAGTTCGTGGGCCAGGACGGGCGGCTCGGCGCGGGCCGTGAGGAAGATCCACCGGCGACCCGCGAGGGCGGCGTCGGACCCCTCGTAGCGCCAGTGCACGCCCATCAGATCGTAGGTCGTCAGGTCCAGGTCGCGCACGCGCTCGAGCACCAGCACCGTCACCTCCTGCGGGTCGACGAAGCGGGCGAGGGCGTGGCGATCGTCCCTGTCCGTCAGGCCGCAGCGCGGAGGCCGGAAGCGGTCCAGTCGCGCCGCCAGCCGCACCCCGTGGGGGCGCAAGACCTGATTTGCGGCAGCCACGTGGGCGGCGATCCAGCCGGGTGGCTTCACGGCCTGACCGGCGCACTCGGCCACGCGCACGCGGAGCGGCAGCTCGAGGAGCGGTCGAGCCGCGGCGGGGAGCGGCAGGAGGGCGAGGGGCGCGAGGGCCAGCGCCGGCGCGCGCCTCACGCGGGAGGTGCCGTCCAGGGGGCGTCGGCAAAGCGGGCCCCCGTGTACTCGCTCGACGGTAGCGGCAGGCTGATCCGCACTCGCAGCGCGCGCGCGGCCCGGTCGGGGTCGAGCGGCGGTCGCACCCGCTCGTGCCAGAAGGCCTGCGGCCAGGACTCGAACTGGTGGTGCAGCGCGTCCTCGAGCAGCGCCGCGAGGGAAACCGGGCTCGCGGCGGCCTGCGCGAGCTCCTCGCGCAGCAGCGGGTCGATGCAGGCGGAAGTAATGCGTTCGAGCGCGAGCTCGTCCACCGGGCTCGCCTCGGGGAGGGGGTCGTCGGGGAGCGGCCCGCTGGGGAGCGGCCGGTTCTCCTCGCACCAGCAGCCGGGGCGGGGCGCTTCGCCGGGGGCGAGGAAGGGATCCACCGGCTGGCCGTCCATCCAGACCATGAAGTGCACGTGCGGCGGGACGTAGGGGAAGAACTGCACGAGGTCGTAGCCCGACGCGCCGCCGAGCGCGATGGGCTCGCCGCGGCGCACGATCTGGCCGAGCTCGACCAGCGATTGCGACAGATGCGAGTACTGCGTCACGACGCCGTGGCCGTGGTCGACGGAGAGCGTGAGCCCGCCGCGCAGCCAGCGGTCGCGCACGAGCGCCACGATCCCCGGCGCCGCCGCCACGATGGGCATGCCCACGGGGGTCACGAAGTCCGTCCCACGGTGGTCGTCGTACGAGAGGCGACCGCCGCGGAAGTCGCGGGCGCGACCTCGACTGACGCGGGTGGTGTAGAGCGTGGCGCCGCCCGTGCGGTCGAGGAGGTTGTAGATCGGCGCGAGCCCCCCTTCGGGCACCAGGCCGGCGTAGGTAGGGAGCGAGAGGTCCGGGCGAATGAGTCCGGCCGAGCGCACGTCGAACTGGAAGTGCTCGCCGTGGAGCCAGCCGCGGACCACGGTCGCGAGGTCCCGCTGGACCTGCTCCCAGCCGCGCACGCCGAAGCGCGCGCCCAAGGGGGGCAGCTGGGCCGCGAGGGTCCGGGCCCGCCGGAACGAGGTCAAGGTCGTCAGGTGAAGCATCGTCTACCCTCCTTCCCCGTACATTTCGTCGAGCAGGCTCCGGTACCTCTTCTCGATCACCCGGCGCTTGACCTTCATGGTCGGCGTGAGCATGCCGTTCTCGACGGTGAAGTCCTCCGCCAGCACGCGGAACTTCTTCACCGTCTCGTACCGGGCGAGCTGCGCGTTCTTCTCGTCGATGATCTTCGCCACGAGTCCCTGGACCGCCGGGTCTGCTGCGAGCTGCTCGAGGCGCGCCCCGGCCTTGCCGTTCGACTTGGCCCAGGCGGCCAGCTCGTCGGCGTCGAGGGTCACGAGCGCTACGAGGTAGTTCCGGCGGTCGCCGTGCACCATCACCTGGCTGATGTGGCGGTCGGTCTTGATCAGGTTCTCGATGTTCTGCGGGGCCACGTTCTTGCCGGCCGCGGTGATGATCAGGTCCTTCTTGCGGTCGGTGATGCGCAAGAAGCCGTCGGCGTCCAGCTCGCCGATGTCGCCCGAGTGGAACCACCCCTCTTCGTCGATCGCCTCGCGCGTGGCGGCCGGATCCTTGTAGTACTCGCGGAAGAGTCCGGGACCGTTGATCAGAATCTCCCCGTCGGGGGCGATCTTGATCCCCACCCCCTTGAGCGCCTTGCCCACCGTCCCGAAGCGGAAGTCGTCGGGGTGATTCACGGTGGCCGGGGCGCTCGTCTCGGTCAGGCCGTAGCCCTCGAGGATCAGGATCCCCATGGCGTGGAAGAACTCGAGCAGCTCGCGGCTGATCGGCGCGCCCCCCGAGACGAGGAAGCGCAGGCGCGGGCCGAAGAGGCGCGCGCGGACTTTGCTGAAGACCAGCCGGTCGAAGAGCGCGTAGCCGAGGCGCAGGTGCAGGGGGACGGGGCGCCTCTCTTGCAGACAGCGGCTCCGGGCTCGACCGACCTTCATCGCGGCCGTGAAGAGCTTGCGCCGCCGCTCGGGCTGCTGAGCCAGCCCGGTCACGATCCGGCTGTGCACCTTCTCGAAGATGCGCGGCACGCTGGCCATGGTGGTGGGCCGCGCGGCCTGGACTGTCTCCATCAGGCGGTCGAGGCTCGGCGCGTAGTAGCCGGTCATCCCCGCGCGCACCCCGCCGTAGAGGCTGACGCGCTGGAGCGAGTGGGCGAGGGGCAGAAAGACCACGCTCACGTCCTCGTCGCCGAAGCCGAGGTGCCGCACGCTCAGGTCCGCGATGTCGAAGAAGGCGCGATGGGTGCAGACGACCCCCTTGGGCGGGCCCGTCGTGCCGCTGGTGTAGACCAGCGTGGCCACGTCCTCGGGGAGCACGGCCTCGCGCGCGCGGTCGAGGAGCGCCGGCTCCTGTCCTTCCAGCGCGCGTCCCTTCTCGCGCAGGCCCTCGAGGGTCAACCACCCGTCGGGCTTGCCGCCGTCGGGCGGATCGATCACCACCACGGCCTGGAGCGCGGGGAAGCGATCGCGGAGCTCGTTCAGCTTGGCGAGCTGGGCCGCGTTCTCGACGAAGACCACCTTCGCTTCGCTGTGCGCGAGGATGTAGGCCACCTGCTCGGGGGTGCTCGTCGGGTAGATGCCCACCACGACCGCGCCGAAGCCGAGGCACCCGCCGTCGATGCAGGTCCACTCCCAGCGGGTCTCGCTGACGAGTCCGACCTTGTCCCCCTTGCGGCAGCCCAGGCTCCAGAGCCCGAAGGCCACCTCGCGCGAGACCTGGCGCACCTGCCTCCAGGTCATGCTGCGCCACTGGCCGCGCTCCCAGTGGTAGTGGCTCACGCGATCGCCGTAGCGCTCGGCCTGGTCGTGAAGGAGCTGGGTGATGGTCTTGCGGGTGGTCATGGCGTGCGCACTTCGTCTCTCAAGTGGCAGGCAGTATAGCCGATCGGGATTGCGCGGGAGGGGGTCCGGGCGAGCGGGTCCCCGAGACGAGGTCACCCCTCCGGACGCGGCAGCGCCCTGCGAAGCAGAGCGCTGCATAAGTTCGTTGGCAGCTCCGGCGAGGAGGCACCGGTTGTTTACTCTCGATAGAGAGTGAGTGTCGGGGTATGGAGGGGGAACGCGAGCGTTCCGAGTTTGGGAAGGACCATCATCGAATCAACTGCCAACGAACTTACGCAACGCTCTGGTTGAAGGTCACCGCACTCCCCTTGCCCAAGAACAGGAAGATTAGGTGCACCAAGCATGCCAGGCGGTGACAACGGCTTCGCTCGCACGAATCGGGGGAGATGGCTCGCGGATCGAGACGTCGCGCGCGCACTCTCGATGCGCGTGGCCATTCAAAAGAAGAAGTGCGCGTTCCTTTTCGGAGCTCACGCAGTGAGCGTGCGCGCACCGAGGAGCACGAGGAGATCGCCCGCGTCAGACGTCGGTCGTTCGCAGCGCTGCTCGAGACAGACGTAGGCCATCGGTCGTCCGTCGTCGAGCGCCATCGGCAGGATGAACGGCAGCCGCGGGCCGAGCTCGCGCTTCGCTCCCTCGTCGGCGAGAAAGACGAGCTTGTGGGGCAGGAAGCCACGGTGCACGGCCTCGAGGAGCGTGAGGAGTCGCGGGTCGCCGCGCTCGCCGGTGAGCACGACGTGAACAGCGGGGTGGCGCATCTCGTCGCTCGCCACGAGCATCTGAGGCATCACCTCGGGGACCTCGTTCAGTCGGGCCGAGAAGGCCCGCACCGTGTGCTCGGCGCGCTGGCGCCACTCGGGGCGGTCGAGGAGCTGACCGAGGCGGAGCAGGTTCTGCGCGGCGATCGAGTTGGGAGAGGGCTCCGCGCCGTCGTAGTCCTCCTTCACCCGGAGCAACACCGACGGGTCGTCGCCCTTGGTGGAGTAGAAGCCCTGCTCCTCGGGGGCGCTGAAGAGATCGAGCTGGTGCTCGGTGAGACGCTCGGCGAGGAGCAGCCAGGCGAGGTCGAAGTCGGCCTGATAGAGGTCGAGGAGGCCCTCGGTGAGGTGCACGTAGTCCTCGAGGTAGCCTTCCACGGCGCGTTCCCCCGCGCGGTAGCGTCGGTAACAGGTGGGCCCGGCGCAGTCGCACAGCGTGGTGGTGAGGAAGCGCGCGGCGCGCTGCGCGGCGGCGAGGTAGCGCGGCTCGTCGAGCACGACCGCGGCGTGGGCCAGGGCCGAGATCATCATGCCGTTCCAGGCGCAGAGTACCTTGTCGTCAAGGTGGGGGCGGGGGCGGAGCGCGCGTCGCTCGCGGAGGATGGCACGGGCCTCCTCGAGGAGCGCGGCCACCTCCAGCGCGGTTCGCCCCACCTGCCGCGCGGTGTCGTCGAGCGATTGCACCACGTGCAGCACGTTCTGGCCGACGAGTTCGCCGTGCGGGTCGTGCGCGTTGCCCTCGGCGCGCACCCCGTAGTGGCGGCAGAAGGCCTCGGCGCGGGGCCCGAGCGCCGCGCGCAGCTCCGCCTCGGTCCAGACGTAGAAGGCCCCTTCGGCCTTCTCGGTTCCGCCCGTGGCGATCAGGCTGTCCGCGTCCTCCGCCGAGTAGAAGGCGCCCGTCTCCGGGTCGGTGAGGTCACGCAGCACGTAGTCGAGGGTGGCGCGCGCCACGTCGGCGAGGCGCTCGTCGCGCGAGAGCTGGTAGCCCTCCACGTAGCTTCGCGCCAGCTGCGCCTGGTCGTAGAGCATCTTCTCGAAGTGCGGCACGTGCCACTCGCCGTCGACGGAGTAGCGGTGGAAGCCTCCCGCGAGGTGGTCGTGGATCCCGCCGTCGGCCATCTTGCGCAGCGTGGCGAGCACCATGCGCGCGGCTTCCTCGTCGCCGGTGCGGGCGAAGTAGCGCAGCAGGAAGTTGTGCGCCACGGGGCGGGGGAACTTCGGCGCGCGACCGAAGCCGCCGTTGTGGCGGTCGTAGAGCCCCTGGAAGGCCTTGAAGCCGCGAAAGACCGTCTCGGTGTCGAGCATCTCGGGCTCGTCGGGACGCGCGACGGCCGCGCGGAGCTGGTCGAGGATCTCGGTCGCCGCCTTGCGGATCTGATCGCGCTGCTTCTCCCAGGCCAGGGTCATGTGCTGCAGGAGCTGGATGAAGCCGGGCTGGCCGTGGCGCCCGAACGGCGCGAAGTAGGTGCCTCCGACGATCGGCTCGAGCTCGGGGGTGAGGAAGACCGAGAGCGGCCACCCCCCGTTCCCGGTCGTGGCCTGCACGAAGGTCATGTAGACCCGGTCCACGTCGGGGCGTTCCTCGCGGTCCACCTTCACGTTCACGAAGCCGCGGTTCATCAGCTCGGCGATCTCGGGGTTCTCGAAGCTCTCCCGCTCCATCACGTGGCACCAGTGGCAGGTCGAGTACCCGATGGAGAGGAAGATCGGGCGCTGCTCGGCGCGGGCGCGCGCGAAGGCCTCCTCGCTCCACGGGTACCAGTCCACCGGGTTGTGCGCGTGCTGCAGGAGGTAGGGGCTCTTCTCGTGGATCAGGCGATTCGGTGCGCGGTCGCTCCCCGTCCTGTCGCTCATCTAGCCCTCCGTCCGCCGCGTTTACACCGGACGAGGTAGCACGGAGAGGGCCAGGCGACCACACCCCTTGGCGACCCGGGGGCCGCTCAGAAGCGGTAGGTGGCGGCTCCCACCGTCACGCCGGAGCCGAAGGCCAGGAGCAGGGCGGTCTTTCCGGGGCCCGCCCGGCCCGTCTCGAGGGCGTGGTGCGTGGCGAGAAAGACCGAGGTGGTCAGGGTGTCCTCGAGGACGCTGGAGAGGTCGAGCACCTTCTCGCGCGGCAGGCCGATGGCGGCCGGGAGCTCGGCGAGGAAGGGCCCCGAGAGCTGGGCGGGGATGACGAGGTCCAGGTCATCTCGCGCCAGGTGGCCCTGGGAGAGCACCTCCTCGACCACCTCGGCGGCGCCCTGGCGATAGGCCGCGTCGAGCTCGTCCTTTCGACGGAGCAGCAGGCGTCCGTGCTTCCCGGTCATGTTGACCACCGAGGAGTAGAGGTCCGCGTGCTCGTCGAGGGTGCGGAAGGCGAAGGCGCCGAAGCCCGTTCCGGAGAGGGGCGCGATGTCGAGGAGCACCGCCGCGCCGCTCGGCGGGTAGCGATAGGCAGGGTCGGGGTCGCGGTCGCTGTTCGCCTCGCTGGAGACGACCATCCCGACCCGGGCCTGGCCGCTCTGCATCAACGTCGCGAGGACCTGGGCGGCGTTCAGCATCCCGCAGCCGCCGTTGAGCAGGTCGAAGCCGAGCGTCCGGCTCCCGCGGAAGTCGGTGTTGATGCCCAGGGCCTTGAGCACGTAGGTCGCGATGGCCGGCTCGCAGGTGTGGCCGTCGCGGTTCACGCCGGTGTTGATCAGCACCTCGACGTCGGAGGGTCGGTACGGCGAGCGGGCCAGGCACTCCTTTCCCGCCTTCTGTGCGTGCCAGAGGGAGCCCCGGCGGCGCCAGCGGGGCCCCGGCAGGCTCGCCCCGAGGCTGGCCATGCGGCAACGGAGCATCTTAGCTCTCCGCTTCCTGCGCGCGGCGATAGCGGTCGGGGAGGTCGTCCATGGCGTAGGTCGCATGGGTGATCACGATCCCCGAGGCGCCGCTGACGAAGAGGAGCTTGTGCCCCGGCTGGATCTGGCCGCGGAGGATGAACTCGTGCAGCACGAGGAAGTGGCTGGTGGTGGTCGTGTTGCCGTACTTCTCGGCGCAGCAGAGGTAGCGGTCGGGCAGCTCGCAGCCCATGAAGCGACTGACCTCCTTGATCCCGCGCCGGATGGCGCGCACCGAGACCTGGTGCGGGATGATGTGGTCCAGCTCCTCCAGGCCCCAGCCGCTCTTGTGCACGGCCTCCTTGAAGTAGAAGGGGAAGTGCTCGGCCCCTTTGCGCTGCAGGCCGATGGCCTTGGTGATCAGCACGCCGCCGGAGCCGCGCGACGAGGGCTGCGAGTGGCAGTAGTGCGAGTGCTTGGCCCCGGTGATCAGCTCCAGGTGACGGAAGCCGCGCGCGTCGTCCTCCGCACCGTCGAGGATGAGCGCGGCGCCGCAGTCGCCCAGCGACAGCGAGGCGAGCTGCCGGTCGAGGCGGTGCCGGATCTCCCGCGTGGCCGTCCAGGCGAGCGGCATGTTCTGCTCCCCGCTCACGACCATGCCGCAGCGGATGGCGCCGCTGCGCAGCATCCCCTGCAGCACGTAGATGCCGTTGAGCATGCCGGCGCAGGCGTTCACGACGTCGAAGCAGAGGGCTCTGCGGGCCCCGATGGCTCGGCGCACCAGCACGGCCGTGGCCGGTTCGAAGGTGAACTCGTCTTGCCGGTGGTGCTTCGAGATGCTGGTGCAGATCAAGAGGTCGAGGTCCTCGGCCGAGTATCGCGACATCTTCAGCGCGCGCTGGGCCGCCTTGACCGCGAGGTCGATCGAGTACTCGCCCTCGGCGACCCGGCGCTCGTGGATGCCCGTGATGCGCTCGAAGTCGAGCCGCGGCCGGTGCCGGCAGGCGCCGAGGAGCTCCTCGGTGGTGAGCGACTTGTCGGGCAGGTAGACGCCGAGGCTCTCGATCTTGGCCGAGAGGGTCACGGCCGGTCCGTTCGACGGCGACCGAAAATCGAGCGGCGCGCTCCGTCGTCGGGCGGGAGCGGGGGGGGCGCGCCCGCCGCGGTCGCGTCGGTCGTGTCGGTCGTGTCGGCGAAGAGGCCGAGGTAGAGGGCCAGGAGCGCGGCGCGAGGGCTCTCGCCGGGGGGGACGCGGGGGGCCGTGAAGACGGGCCGCGGCGCCGCGTAGGCCCGGAGCGACTCGACCGCCTGCGCGTGCGTCGCGGCGGAGGAGTCGTAGCTACGTCGCAGCTGCTCGAGGCGCTCGATGAAGGCCTGGACGCGCGGACGCTCCGCCGCTCCCCCGAGGAGGACCGTGGCGCGGGCGAGCGCGTCGTCCCCGGGGGTGGAGAGGAAGGGCGCGTCGACCCGGTTGACGATGAAGGCGTGCGCCCGGCAGCCGGCCTGCTGGAGCCGCTCGTCGATCGAACGCGCCTCGGCGAGCCGGTTCTGGTCGGGGGCGCAGACGATGACGAAGGCCGTGCGCGGGTCGCGGAGGGTCTTGCCCACCGCGATGCCGCGCTCGCGGAACTGGCCGAAGAGGTCGCCGAAGGTGGAGACGAAGTTGACGACGTCCTCGACGAAGGTGTCTCCGGCGACGCGGTTGAGGAGCGAGAGCACCGATGAGCTGGCCCGGTTGAGAAGCCGCGAGGTCCACGAGGTCTGCTGCTTGGGCATGAAGCGGCTGATCACCTGGTCGCTGAAGAAGGTCGCCAGGCGGTCCGGGGCCTCGAGGAAGTCGATGGCGTTGCTCGTGGGCGGCGTGTCGAGGACGATCCGGTCGTAGGCGCCGCCCTGGGTCAGCGCGTGCAGGCGCTCCACGGCCATGTATTCGAGCGTTCCGGCGAGGTAGCGCGAGACGTACTGGTAGGTCCGGTTTTCCAGCAGGGCGCGTCGCCGGTCGGGGTCCGCGACCAGCAGCGCGATCAGATGGTCGAAGGTCGCCGACGGGTCGAGCATCAGCGCGCTGAGCGTGCCGCCGGGGTGCATCTTGCCGAAGGAGCTGATCGCGACCGGGTCGTTGGTCAGGCCGGGCACGTCGAGCGCGTCCGCCAGCCGGCGGGCCGGGTCGATGGTGAGGACGAGCGAGCGCGCGCCGGTGGCCGCCTGGTGCAGGGCGAGCACGGCCGAGAGCGTCGTCTTGCCCACGCCCCCGGGGCCGACGCAAACCACGAGCGGCGCGCCGTCGATCACCTGCTTGAGGCCGGCGGCCGTCATGGGACGAGCGCCCGGATGAGCGCGGCCACCCGGCGACGCGGGTCGGTGTCGAGGTGGAAGGGGAGCTCGATCACGGCGTCGTCGAGCGCCGAGCGGAGCCGCTCGATCTGCGCGCGCGCTTGGTCCAGGCCGTCCAGCCCGCTGCGCGCGATGCTCGCGAAGTGGCCGATCTGCGCGTCTCCCTCTCGATGGAGGAGGTCGAGCAGCGGGCGGTCCTCGGGATCCACCGACGGCGAGGGCACCTGGTTCACGATCACGGTCCGGCTGGCGAGCCCGATCTCGGTGGCGCGGCGGACGAGCTCGATGGTCTCGTTGATCGGCAGCTCCTCGGGGAGCGCGACGATCACGAGCTCGCAGCGAGAGCTGTCCAGAATCAGCGCCTCGACGCGCGCCGCCACCTGAGCCAGCGGTCCGACGCGCAGCATGCGGTTGACGGCGCGCGGGGTGTCGAGGAAGGAGAGCGCGTGGCCCGAGGCCGGGAGGTCCACGATCACCGGTGTTCTGCGGCGCGAGTTCACCTCCACGAGGTGGTGCAGCTCGTCGAGCAGGATCATCTCGCGGACCGCGGGCGAGGTGCGAATGAAGAGCCGGATGAAGCGGTTGTTGAAGACCCGCGTGACGAGCGCGGGCAGCCGGAGGAGACGCCCCATCGCCGCCGGGACGGCCTGCTCCAGGTCGACGCAGACCGTCTGGACCTGGGTGCTCGGTCCGAGGAGCTCCGGCAGGTGGGGGTGCACGGACATCTCGACGGCCACCGCCGAGCCGCGTCGCCGGGCGGCGAGCTCGGCCAGCGCGGCGACGAGGGTGCTCTTGCCCGTACCCCCCTTGCCCGTGACGAGGATCAGGTCACGGCGGTCGAACATCTGGCTGAACGGATCGGTCTCCGGGGGGAGGCTCTTCGGCATTCCTCTTCCGTGGGGCGCGGGTGCGGCGGCCAAGCGAGGCCGATTGTGGTCCCTCGGGCAGGCGATGACAAGCGCGGCGTTGCGCGGCGGCGTCGAGCGGGCGGGGCCGTTAGCCCGTCTTGGCCACGCAGACGAACCCGACCGTGTAGTCGTGCACGATGGGGGTCACGTCCTTGATCTGGCTGGCGAGGTTCACCTCCACGTGCATGACGGCCGACGGATTCGGGCTGATCGCGCGCGGCGAGCCCGGTCCGAAGAAGGCGGGCGAGCTGGTGAACGGCGCGGACCAGGGGCCCATGCTGGCCTCGGAGTCCCCGGTGCGCACGCGCACCGAGACGGAGGTGCCCGCAGGCGCGGTGGCGTTCCAGGTCACCGACTGCCAGATCGCCTTCTCGCCGGCCTTGCACGGCTGGTGGTGGTAGACGTATCGCCCGTTCGGGCGGAGGAAGGTCATCAGGCCGTAGCCGGTGAAGTCGCTGTAGGTGTACGGGTTGCGTCCGAGGGTGACCTTGTTCGTGTTCCCCGTCGCCGGCGTGACGACGTTGCCCTGCGCGTCCACGTCGAGCCGCGCGGCGGTGTCGTTGTCCTTGCCCACCCCCCAGATGTGACCCGCCAGGTCGATGCCCGCGCCGATCACCTCGCGCGCCGCGATGGGCCAGTAGTCCTTGCCCTCCTTCACGCCGGTCATGTCGTGCACGCCGTCGGGGATGCTCTGCTCCAGCCGCAGAATCGCGCCCGACTCGATGGCGACCCAGACCTTGCCGCGGTTGTCGGCCGCGATGCCGCGCGT
Organism: Deltaproteobacteria bacterium; assembly: GCA_020848905.1. Lineage (NCBI taxonomy): Bacteria > Pseudomonadati > Myxococcota > Myxococcia > Deltaproteobacteria bacterium. The sequence continues at coordinate 3,841 of JADLHG010000005.1, read as the reverse complement.
GACCCAGCCGTCGGGAACGTCGATGCGCGTCCAGACACCCTTGCTGAGCGCGTCGAAGTTGTCCCGCTTGGGCGCGTACCGGAGGACCCACGACGAGTGGTACCCGCCGAGCCAGACGCGCTGGTCGCCGTCGACGGTGATGCCGTAGTGGTGGTACTCGCGTCCGGCCTTGGGGACCCACGGCGCCTTGAGGAGCGGCCCCGCCTGGTTGGTGATCGTGGAGAGGAAGGCCAGCGAGCCGTAGATGTCGGTGGACCAGATGATGTGGTTCGAATCGGCCATGCAGCCGTAGGACTTGTGCCCCGCGGGCATCGTGACCGAGGCCTCGATCTTTCCGCTCTCGCCGTTGATCTTGTAGAAGAGGTTCGCGCCGCGGCGATTCTTCTCGCGGTTGAAGGTCCCGACCCACGCCGCGCTGGCCCCCACGTTCGCCTTGCCACCGTCGAGGCAGATGCTCCGCCCGAGGTCGTTGTCCTCGGCGTAGTTCGTGGTGAAGAGGATGCACTCGTCGTCGTCGCCGAGGAACTCGGGCGGCTTGCCCGCGAGCGCGCCGCCGCACACCGTCGCGCCATCGTCGGCCTTGCCGTCGCCGTTGCAGTCGAGCGAGATCTTGCCGTCGTCGTTCTGGTCCTTGGAGGTGTCGATCTTGCCGTTCTTGTTGCGGTCGATGCAGTCGGCCGGGTCGTTGGCGATCTTGGTCGCCGAGGGCTGGCCGCCGTGCACGCTGCGGTTCGCCACCCAGACGTCGAAGTTGTAGTCCACCGCGGTGCGCGAGGGCGTGTGGTTGTGGTCGCGGGCGATGCGCTGCCCGTTGGCGTCGAGGCAGCCCTGGGCGCCTTCCTTCGACTTGCAGGTGACGGTGAAGTAGCGCGCCACCTCCTTCAGGCGCACCGTGTCCACCTTGGAGATCGTGCCGCGGCAGCGCGGGTCCCCCCGGGGTCGGTCGTCGCAGCTCTTCTGGCCGGCCGGGTCGTAGGTGTTCGCGACCCAGAGGTAGTGGAAGTCGACGCGCTTGCCGTCGAGCTTCAGGTCGCCGTTCGGGTCGAGGGTCACCCCGCCGCTCTCGCGGACGTTCGGGTCCTTGGCCGGATCCATCGGGAAGGCCGCCTCCTTGCCCACCCAGCCGCAGTTCGGGTCGCACGTGCCGCAGGGGTTCTTGGGCAGGCCCTCGTCGAGCTGGCCGTCGCAGTTGTCGTCGCGCCCGTTGCACTGCTCGGGGGCGTAGGGGTGCACGAGGGGGTTATTGTCGTCGCAGTCGGGTCCCGCCTTGCATCCCTTGCCGTACTGGTCCCCGTCCTTGTCGTCGCCCGCGGTGCACTGGGGCGTCTCGACGTTGTCCACCTCCACCGAGCCCCGGCAGCCGAGGTAGATGCCGACGCTGCCGAGGCCGCCCAGCACGAGGCCGCCCAGCACGAGGCCTCTGACGAGTCCGACACGGTGTACGCGCACGTCTCACCTCCCTGGGTCGCCCCATGGATCAACTATACCGCCCGGAGAGGGGCGAGAAACCTGGGGGTCGAGGCCCCAGACCGAGATCCGCCGGGGCGCGGTCGCGCGCTCAGGGCCCGACGGAGGACCACGTAGGGTCGTCCGCGACCATCTTGTTCAGCCAGGTGCGCAGGTCGACGCCCGCGACGGTGGTCTTGTCCCACGTCGGGAGAAAGACGTGCAGCACCCCCGGGAGCAGGAAGGCGCGCCAGGCCGGGCGCGTGGGGAAGATCGTCTGCGAGAGGTAGGTGACCGCCGCTTCGTAGGTCGTCTTGTTCAGGCTGTAGTAGCCGCGCAGAATGCCGTCCATCACCGATGAGATGAGCGCCAGGCGGTCGGTCGCCCAGCGCTGACCGAGGTAGCTGTAGAGCTCTCCGAGGTCGTTGCGGCACTTGGGGCACGGCCCGTCGAGCAGCGCGCCAAGATTCCAGTTCTGGTACCAGGCCTGGCGTTGCGCCGTCGAGATGCTGTTGCCCGCGAAGAGCGGGCCGCTGTCGTCGATGAGGTACAGCTTGGCCCGCGGGAAGTAGCGGTGGAAGGTGTCGTAGGTGAGGAGCGCGCCGACGCCTCCCGCGCTGCTGCCCGCTACCACGACCTTCGACGCCGCGGGAAAGGTGGCCGCGAGCCGCTTCAGGAAGGCGACGATGTTCGCGTGTCCCTTGTGATGGTGGCGCTTGGTGGTCGCGCCGCTCACGTAGTCCGCCACCTTGTCGCCCCCGTGAAAGTCCCCCGTGCAGTAGGGGATGTAGGCCTGGTTCCAGTCCTTGAAGGGGTTCGCCGCGTCGGTTCGGTCGAAGGGCCCGGCGAAGCTCTTCTTCGCCTGGTCGAACTGGAGGCTGCCGTAGGGGCCGTGGACCGCGATGTTGAGCGTGTAGCAGGTCTGGTAGTCCCAGCACGCGCCGCCGCCTTGCAGGAAGACGTAGAGTGCCGAGCCGTCGCCGGGGTTCACACCGAGCCCCGTGGGCGAGCCGTCGTCGCAGACCGCGTCCGGAAAGTCCACCCAGGTCCATTGGCGGCGCGGAGCGGAGATCGGCGTACCGAGCGGGAGTCCGCTGTCCGGCGGCGGCGCGTCGTGACGCTGGTCCGGGGCGGTGGAGGCGTCCGGCGCTGGCGGAGGCAGGTCGCGCGGTGGCGCTCCGTCCGGCGGCCCGCCCTGGTCGACGCGCGGCGGCCCGCCCTGGTCGGCGCGCGGCGGCGCTCCGTCGGGCCTGACGGTCAAGTCGGCGGTGCATCCGCCGACGAGGGCCAGGATCGCTGCCGTCGTCCACCAGAGCCGCGCCATCGATGCTCCTCCCAAGGGGCCTCCATCGTCCGACGAGAGGGCGCCTCGGCGCAAGCCGTGGCCTTCGGCTGGCCCCCTCCTTCCGCCCCGCTGGCGGCGCGGGGCGTCATTTGGTATATCTGCGCCGCCCGGCGGTCCATCATCCGCGGGGAGACGCACTGTTGAACCCCCCTACGACGAAAGTGACGAGACGATGACGAAAGCGAAGCTGGGTGTGCTGGGGGTGGTGGCTGTTATGGGGCTGGCCCTCGCGCCGGCGCCGGCCTCCGCCGATGCGGCCAAGTTGAAGGAGATCCGCAAGCTGCTCCAACTCACGGGCGCGGCCAAGCTCGGGCGCCAGATCATGGAGCAGATGCTGGCCAACTTTAAGCAGTCCTTCCCCAAGGTGCCCGAGAAGTTCTGGACCGACTTCCTGAAGAAGGCCAAGACCGAGGACCTCTTCGAGCAGATCGTGCCCGTCTACGACAAGCACCTCTCGCTCGCCGACATCAAGGGGCTGATCACGTTCTACACGAGCCCCGTCGGGAAGAAGTTCGTCGCGGTGCAGCCGCAGCTCGTGGCGGAGTCGATGGAGGTGGGCCGCTCGTGGGGCCAGAAACTGGCCACGCAGGTCATGGGCGACCTGAAGAAGAAGGGCCACATCAAGTAGCGTCCGCAACACGTTGTTGCGTGATAAAACATGGTCGCATTGGCCGCCTGACGGGATGGATCGCGGCCAAGGTGACCATGTTCGGGTTCCCGGCACCACGCTCGTAGCAATCAACCCCCGCAGCTTCCACCCCGTCCTGAGCAGCCAGGTCCGCGGCTCGAGCACGGGCGGGTCTCCGTCAGGGGGCACGGGCGTGAGGTCCTTCCAGCCGTTGAAATAGCGAGCCGAGCTGCACGCGTCCAGGTCGCGCCGCGGGACCCACTTGCCCCGCGCGACGCTGTGATGCCGCGAATTCTGAAGCACAAACACGTCACAATGCGCGTCGTACCGAGGTGCGGGTCGTCCACTATCGGTGGCATCCGCTGCACGGCCGCGAGGTTCTTGTCTGCGTCGACGAGCGCTTCCCCGGTGTGCTCCGCTGC